>CAYWGP010000117.1:0-34106 GCA_964458155.1 uncultured Bacteroides sp. | reverse complement strand
TCATTTCGTATTTAGCTGTCTGCATTTGTATTATCACTTTTTGCCCATACCTTTTCCAGAAGATCATTTTTGAATCTTTTCACTTCCGGTGTGATCCATACATCACTGGTCATATAAATCAAAAAATCTTTGTCATCCTGGCTGAGAAAAACGATTTTTCTCTTACCAGTTTCATCTTGTGAGGTTCTCATATGCGCTCCGTTTTTGTAAACAATATCCTTATCCGCACAGGATCAAACCTTTATGGATTTGCCTGTGCGATTATTTTAATTTAATACTGTTTAATCAGAAAGGCACCGGAATTGTTACCCGAAATAGGACATTATTTTTTAATTTTTTTTTGAATGTCCTATGCATAGCTCAAAAAATGGGACATAAGATTATAAAAAATTCTTATATATAATTTGCATATATATAATAATGTTATATATTTGACCTTATGATAGCAAATGATTTGTTAAAAGGTACCTTAAGAACCATTGTATTAAAGTTGTTGGCCGACAACGGACGGATGTACGGGTATGAGATTACCAAAAAGGTGGAAGAGCTATCCACCGGTAAAATCAAACTCACATTCGGAGCACTCTACCCGGTTTTACATAAACTGGAGGCTGACGGACATATAAGCATCGAAGTAGAATACATAGGCAAGCGGGTCCGGAAGTATTACACTCTTACTGATACAGGGCTGACCTGGACAGAGCAGAAGGTGGATGAGTTTTTTGATTTTGTGAACACTTTAAGCTACGTACTCAAACCGACCCCTGCCTAGTATGATTGCCGCTGTTATTGACGACAATTATGAACGCATCAGGAATGATCTGGTCAGGCTGGGCCTGACCTATGAACGCTTGATGGATGATATGCTGGACCATGTCTGCTGCATGGTGGAGGAGTATATGGACCAGGGAAGTGATTTTGAATCTTCCTACAGCCAGGTACTCGATACCATCGGCGAAAAAAGTTTGCCTGAGATCCAGCATCAAACACTGCTAAACCTTGACAAAAAATTTCAACGCATGAAAAATTTCACATATGTATTCGGACTAAGCTCTGCGATTCTGACCATACTCGGATCGTTTTTTAAACGGATGCACTGGCCAGGTGCCGGCATCATGATTACCGTGGGCATGGTGCTGATTGTATTCGTATTTCTGCCCCTCTATTTTATCTCCAATCACCGGGAGCAGGTGGAGAAGAAGAACCCTGTTTATGCCATTGTGGGCTACCTGACCATCGCTCTACTGCTGGCCGGTGCTACCTTTAAGATTCAGCACTGGCCAGGAGCGGGCTATATGATTTATGCCAGCATAGGTTTTATACTTATTGGATTCATCCCACTCTATGTGGTAAATGTGTTCCAGAGAAGCGGTAAGGAAAAGGCCAACCTGCCCTATATCGTGATGCTGCTGGTTGGAATTGCATGTGTGATGTTGATGGGGAATATAAATATGTCCAAAGACCTTCTGGATATATATCTGGAAGAGTCCCTGGCCAATGAGCAGAGGATTGAAGTAGTGCAAAAGCAAACAGCCGGTCTGTTGGAGATGGTGGAGGATAGTGCATATGAAGATCAACGAAGCGCCATCACCCGGATCCATGACCAGGCCAGGGACTTGCAGGTGATGATTTCCGGCATGCAGGAGGGGATGATCGATTATGTGGGTCAGCCCGGTGTTTCCATCGCGGATGTGAAAGGGAAGGATAACAAGCAGGCCGGAAGAGTGGCAATACTTGAGTTTGGAGAGGGTGTAGCATTCATCACAGAGGCAAAACAGTATGCTGCAATGCTGGATGAGCTGGTGAAGGATCCCGCTGCCCGCACTCAGATCGAAGACCATCTTGAGTTTGTAAACCTGGTCTGGGATTTTGAGCATGGATGGGATGGCGTGGCTGGCTCCAACCTGATGAAGAACTACTACAAGAATACCGATGCTGCCAAGGGGATCGCCCTGGCCGAGTATACGGCCATAGCCTACCTGCTGCATCAATAGCTAAGCCAGAAAAAAGCAAAAGAAAAAGGGGCCGACCAAGGCCCCTTTTAACTAACCACTTAAACCTAAAAAGAAATTTTACTGTATCACCCGTTAGTGAAATGTAAAAGGACGTAAGATTTGTTTTCAGGTTATTTATATCATATTATGTGCCAAAAGGTATAACTATTTTAAAAGTAGATAATTACGAAATTTCAAAGTATTTTATTTATTTAGAAAAGTGAACGCTTGCGGGAATCACCTGTTCGCTAACGGACGATTTTAATAAGCTTTAACTTATATAAAAGAAAAGGCCCCGCTGAACCGGGCGGCCTCAAATTCTTTATGGCCGGTAGCCAGCGTTTGAAATGAGTACTACTTCGTTGCTTTCCAAACAGTCTTACGCCCCAGGGCCTTGATGCCTGCAACATATCCTTTTATATACAGCACATCGTGGTTGCCATCTTCGAACCAGGCATAACAATCATAGGTTTTCCCATTGTCGGGGTCATAGATCGAGCCATCAATCCATCGATCTTTCTTTTCATCATAATTAAAACCACTGAGTATTGCTAGTCCCATTATAGGTCTTTTGGCAAGTTCCGGATCATCATTCTCCTTGTCAACCTTTGGTTTGCCATCTTCATTGGGCTCTTCAAGCCAGTTTATTTTTCCAGCAAAGGTTCCATCTGAAGTTTTACTTACTTCCACCGAGGAGGTACCCTTTTCTGTAATCCAGGTTCCTAATATCTGGTTAGCCTGTGCGTGCAGAAAAAGAGGAACAAACAGAATAGTAATTGCAGTAATCAGATACTTTTTCATTTTGATCGATTTAGGTTTGAGTTGGAAAAATTACTAAAATCAGTGATCAGTAACAAAAGGAAGCCGATAATTATCCAATAAATAATCTCCGCCTTCATGACGCACCATAAATCTGGCACCTGTCGGTTTGAGCATGAGATCGTCTATGGTGATATATTTTCCTCTAACTGTAAGCTCGTACCTTGTTCCTGGTTCAGGAATCAGTTTTTTACTGATGCGAACCCACATTCCATCCACATTGTGTACCTCGCGTGAATTTAGTTTTTCCTTATGTATCAGATTGTTTTCATTATCCCATTGCGACAATACTGGAGTTGGCATATTGTCTTTACGGTGGTCCACATAGAGCCAGAAAGAGAGTTCCAGTTCTGAATCGGAATAGCGTTCAAACAGCTTCTCATTGAGGAGTTCCATTTCCCCTTTTTTCAGGAAGATGGAACCGGAGCCGGTAAAGGCCCGGTCAGATGTGAACTCTTCAAAATCCCTGTAGATCACCCTGTTTGGATCACAATCCAGGCAAAATGCTTCCCCTGAACTCAGGCTGTCTGCCAGAGACCTGGCCATTTCTTTCCAGCTATCAAATCCCTGGTTGAAGGACCGGACGGGTAATTCGGCCAGTGAAAATTGATCGCCCGACCAGAGAACATCAGCCCTTTGAAGGAGTGCTGCTTCCCGGGGGGTCAGTTCCTGGGGGCCAACCACCAGTAAAATAGCTTTCTTGTTCATATCATCCACCCGCTGTTTATAGATGCTGCTGTCGGCCAGAAGTTGAATGGAACTCATGGCCTGGGAGAAAGAGATACGGGGGGAGAAACTCTGAATTATGGGGATTCCAGTCTGATTGCTGCATCTCATGGCTTCATTAAACGCTTCCAAACCTCTTTCAAATTGAAGTTTATCACCACAGGTACTGGCAAAGGGCAGACACAAAATTCCCTGGAATTCATCACTGCTTTTCCCTGCTTCCTGAAGCAGTAAAGGAATATCCATGCCATGATTACTCAGGAGCTCGTTCTTATTAAAGATTCTGCGGGTACTGCCCTGTATCCTGGAGGCAGCTTCCAGACCCCAGTATGAAAGTATGATGAGCAAAGCAGTCAAAGCCACGATAGCATATCCCTTTTTTCGGAGAATCCTGTAGAGGTAGTAGATATAGGTAGCAGTAAATACGGTAAATACATAATAGAAAATCCATGAGAAGCGGCCCAGGCATCTGAATTGCTTTAAAGGAGGGAGTAACTCTCTGAGGAAACCAAAGCCCCATTTAAATGGGATGCACATGGAGAAGAGCAATACAATTACTGAAGCTGCCAGGTAGAGGTTTAATTTATTGTTGGGAAAGTAGGAGGACCTCCGGATGGGTTTCCTGCCGGCCAGTTGAAATATCAGGGTGATCAGAAAGGATAAAGCCAGGATCGTTGCAGGGAATCCAACGTAGGCCCGTCCTTCCCAGGAGTATTTAATATCCACGATCCCGCTGACCAGTTCCCTGAGGATGGATTGGGGAGGAAGAAAAATGCTGAACACATTGGCATGGAAAACATAAAATCCCCATGGATTATCAGGCCTGTCATCCACCCAGTCGGTGATGCTCACCAATCCCCTTACAATCAGGAGGGGCAAGAGGGCTATCATCAATAGATTCAGGCCCTCCGGCAAATAGCTCCTGAGATCTTTCCTGTGATTCCAGACCTGGACCAGGAGAATGGCCAATGGAAATATGGCCAGGAAGGCAGCATAGTATGCACTGGTGAAGCCACCCACCAGGGCTGTTGCAAGTAAAAGCAGGGTCCACCAGAGCTTGTTCTTCGCTTCATGCCAGCGTATCAGCAGGTACCAGAACAAGGGGATAAAGAAGGCATAGACCATTTCAAAATGTCCGCCCAGCCGGTCAACCTGCGGACTCAGAAAAAGGATGATCAGGGAAACTACTGCAGCATACCAGGGCGGGAGGGAAAATTTCCTCAATACCAGGTAAATAAAGGGAATGGCCAGCAGCAGCGAAAATATCATGCTCAGATTCAGGATTCCCACACCATGGTCGGAAAGCGGTAGGACAGAGCTGTCAAGGAATTTGATAATCTGCAGGTAGAGGGGATGAGAATTGATGTACTGCAAATGATCGCCGTAGGGATAGTTGATTCCGTTATGATCAATTCCGGAGTCGTATTTAAGATAGTAGCTGAAGTTGTAATAACTCTTAACTGCATCTCCTGAAGCAGAAAACAGGTAGGAGTCCGGATGCACAATCACCCTGCCGAAAATTGCTAACAGGATCAGGAACCCTGCAGCCGTAACGGCAAGCATGGCGATTGTGTTTTTCTTCATAATTCAAGCGCTTAGGTGAGCGGTAATATAGCAAAAAATGGTTACTTTATGGGATCTTAATCAAGCTGTATATCAGATGGAAAAAGTCTCTTTAGTGGTTCCCATATTCAATGAGAAGGAGAGTGTACTTCCCCTGTGCCGGGCAATCAGTGCTGCGATGGAACCCACACCCTATTCTTTCGAGATTATCCTTGTGAACGATGGTAGCAGCGATGACAGCTGGAAGGAGATTTGCAGGGTTTCAGAGGAATATAAGAACCTGATTGGTATAGACCTGAATACCAATTATGGTCAGAGCTCGGCCCTTTCAGCAGGGATCGATCAGGCCGTTGGTGAGTTGATCGTTTTGATGGATGGTGATATGCAGAATGATCCGGCCGATGTGCCTATGATGATCCATACCCTTAAGGAGAAAGACTGCGATGTGGTCTCCGGCGAGAGGATCCACAGAAAGGACTCCGCTCTCTCCAGGAGGGTGCCCAGCCGTATTGCAAACTTCTTCATTCGTATGATAACCGGAGTGAAGCTAAGGGATTATGGCTGTGCTTTAAGAGTATTCCGGAGAGATATTGCAATTAATCTTGGGCTTTACGGAGAGCTGCACCGCTTTATACCGGTACTGGCGGTACTCCAGGGTGCCCGAATGGAGCAGGTCCCTGTCCGTCACCACAGCCGGAAATATGGCAAATCAAAATATGGTATGAGGCGGACTTTCCGGGTCATAAGCGATCTCTTACTGATCGTCTTCTTCAAAAAATACCAGAACCGGCCCATACATTTTTTCGGAACCCTTGGGATTCTCACCTTTGGTGCAGGAGCCATCATCGATATCTATTTTCTTGTACTTAAAATTATGGGGAATGATATCTGGGGGAAGCCTTTGTTATTGTTGGGATTTATGCTCACCATCGGTGGAATACAAATTATTACCATAGGGATTATTTCAGAGATTTTGATGAGGACCTACTATGAGTCTCAGCGTAAAAAGCCCTACAGGGTGAAACGAACTATCATCAGTGAAGAGTAAACTCAAGTCATTTTTCAAAGTCTTTATAAAACTTGCGATCACCATTGCAGCACTATGGTACGTGTTTACAAAGATCGAAGTTCAACAGGTCCTTGATACCATCTCTCAGACCAGGCCGCTCTATCTTGCCGGGGCCCTTTTGTTCTTTGTACTATCAAAGATGCTCTCATCGCTCAGGCTGGGTCGCTACCTGGATTCCATCGGCATATATCTCTCCCCTGAGTCCAATATGAAACTCTATCTGCTTGGAATGTACTACAACCTTTTTCTGCCCGGAGGAATAGGGGGTGACGGCTATAAGATCTATCTCCTGAATAAGAGATTCGATGTGGCTGCCCGGAGGATATTCTGGGCGGTCATGATGGACCGGATCATAGGTGTTCTGGCACTCTTCTGCATGGCTGTCCTGCTCTTTTGTTTTGTCCCGGGTATGGCAGCCTATGCATGGTTTACATGGCTCCTTATTCCAATTTCAGTAGCTGTCACCTACGTGATTTTCAGGCGTTTTTTTCCTTATTTCCTGCCTGTATTCCGGATCACCAACCTCCAGTCAGTGGTGGTTCAGCTTTTGCAGGTGCTCTCTGCCCTGCTCATCCTGCTTTCACTGAAAGAGACCGTTCAGCTGGAAAGCTACCTCTTTGTGTTCCTGATCTCCTCCATGGTGGCCGTGCTGCCGCTGACCATTGGGGGCATAGGTTCCAGGGAATTTACTTTTATGCTGGGGGCTCAGTGGCTGGGACTGGATTTGAATATATCCATTGCCCTGAGTCTCTTATTCTATCTTCTAACGGCCTTTACCTCACTCTGGGGCCTGATTTACAGTATTGGCCCCGGACTGAAGCTGGAAGAGTTAGAGAATTCCGCCGAATCGAAGGAAGAAATCAGTCCCTGACAAATTCTGTATAAGTATGGGCGTACTGGTTCCGGTCTCCGGCAAGCACCTGCTCAGAAACAAGGGCTTTCCACTGGCTGAAATCAATCTCAGGGAAAAAAGTATCGGCCTCAAAAGACTCATGAACCCTGGTCAGGTAGAGTTTTCCTGCCAGCGGAAGGAACTGTTTGTATACCATTCCTCCACCGATTACAAAACACTCTTCATCCCTTCCGGCCAGTCTGAGAGACTCTTCAAGGGACCTTGCCATTTCGCATCCCTCGAAGGATTCACCTTTCTTATCAGAAATAACTATATGTCTTCTGTTGGGAAGGGCGCCATTGGGAAGTGAAAGGAAGGTATTTCGTCCCATGATCAGGGTATGATCCGTGGTTAGTTTTTTAAAGCGTTTCAGATCGTCTGAGAGATGCCAGAGCAGCCTGTTATCTTTTCCTATGGCCATGTTCTCGGCGATGGCAACAATGATGGATATATTGTTCAGGATCTTTGCTTCCATATCAGACTGAGATGGCCCCCTTTATATGAGGATGCGGATCATAATTTTCAATACTGAAATCTTCAAAGCGGAAATCAAAAACAGAGGAGATCGCGGGGTTCAGTTTCACCGTGGGAAGGGGTCTCGGATCGCGTGCCAGTTGGAGCCTTACCTGCTCCTCGTGGTTCAGATAGATATGGGCATCTCCCAGTGTATGGATGAATTCACCGGGTTTGAGCCCGGTTACCTGTGCCATCATCATCAGAAGGAATGAGTATGAAGCAATGTTAAAAGGGACCCCCAGGAAGATATCAGCGCTACGCTGGTAGAGCTGACAGGATAGTTTCCCGTCGGCAATATAAAACTGGAACAGGATGTGGCAGGGGGGAAGAGCCATGTTCTCCAGCTCACCAACGTTCCAGGCACTCACAACATGTCTCCTGGAATGGGGATTCTCACGGATCGAATCAAGTACGCGGGAAATCTGGTCGATATGACTGCCATCCGGTGCAGGCCAGCTTCTCCACTGGTATCCGTATATATGGCCCAGCTCTCCATTTTCGTCGGCCCATTCGTTCCAGATCCTGACTCCATGGTCGTTGAGGTAGCGTGTATTGGTATTTCCATCGAGAAACCATAGCAGCTCATGAATGATGGATTTCAGATGCAGTTTTTTGGTGGTCATCAAGGGGAATCCGTCCTGCAGATCAAAGCGCATCTGGTATCCAAAAGTACTGATGGTACCAGTGCCGGTACGGTCCTCCTTGCGGCTTCCATGCTCGAGCACATGTGTAAGTAAATCAAGATACTGCTTCATATTCGCCTCCTCTCCAATGGCTGGTAAAAGTACCCAAACAAGCCAGAATTCAAAAGAATAATTATCAACATTAACACCTCAAAACTTCCCCCGGTCAATAGCTATAAATCATTATATTTACAGCTGAGTATGTCATCAAAAAACTGGTTAAGCCCCCGCTCTCTGCTGATTTTTGCAGGGCTAATTCTGCTCGGACTCATGGTCTGGCGTTTCTCCAGTATTGTGGCCTATATCCTGATAGCTTCTGTACTATCACTTATAACACGTCCCCTGGTCCGTTTGTTGGGCAGGATCAGGATTGGGAGCTGGCATATTCCAGTCTCCATCCGTGCAATGCTTGTCCTTTTCTTTATCTGGACCGTATTTTTCAGCTTCTTCAGGATATTTATTCCCCTGGTGGCCAGCGAGGCTCAGGAGCTTTCCAATGTGGATACAGCCCAGGTCATCGAAGCTTTTGAGAAACCCATTCAAAGCCTGGAGGACTGGCGTCAGAAGATGAATCTGGGTGGAGATGGGGTATCCACCTTAAACGAGGAGCTGCAAAATGGTCTGGCTTCAGTATTGAATATCAATGTTATTACCGACCTGATTACCTCAGTTGCTTCTATTCTGGGCAATTTGGCCGTGGCCCTGTTTGCAATCTCATTTATTACATTCTTCCTGCTCAGGGAGGATAAATTGATATCCAACTATCTTGTAACTATTGTTCCTGAGAAAAAGGAGGAGGCCTTCCGGCACGCCCTTGAATCCATCAAGCACCTGCTCAGGCGTTACTTTGTGGGCATCCTTTTGCAAATGACAGGTATCCTTGCCATGGTGACCCTGGGAATGACCATTATAGGGGTGGGTTTCAGGCTTGGGCTGGTCATTGGGCTGATGGCCGCCATACTGAATATTATCCCCTATATCGGGCCATGGATCGGAGCCGCCCTTGGAGTGATTCTGGGTGTCGCAGCAAATCTGGAGCTGGATTTTGCCACACAGCTTTTACCCCTTATAGGATATATTTCCCTGGTATTTATCATTACCCAGCTAACTGATAATCTGGTATTTCAACCGGTGATCTTCGGAACCAGCGTGTATGCACATCCCATAGAAATATTTATTGTGATTTTATTGGCCGGAAGCCTGGCTGGGATTGTTGGGATGATCCTTGCCATTCCCACATATACAGTGATCAGGGTATTCGCCAAGGAATTTTTTAATAACTTTAGAGTGGTCCAGAAGCTGACCGAGAAGATATGACCATTAGCAGATTTATCGCCATTTTTTACCTGTGTTGCCTTCTGCTTCCTAAGCTGTCTGGACAGCAGGGAGATAGCATAGTAAATGCTGGGACCCAGTCAGAATCACACTTAATAAAGGCTGAAGTAAAGGGGGTCGATGCACCTGGAGATGAGCTGGAAATTCCCAATGTTTTCACTCCTAATGGCGACCAGATGAACGACTATTTCGAAGTGGAAACCGACGGGACAACCGTATATGAGTTTTCAGTGTTTACACGAACCGGCACACGTATTTATTATTCCAAATCCCCAAGAATTTTCTGGGACGGAAACAGCCTGGAAGGCAAAGAACTGAAGGAGGGAATATATTACTACGTGATTGATGAGGAAGGGGGAAGTGATCCCTTCGGAAAAGCCGGCTTTATGTATCTTTACCGATAGCCCGCGGAACCCATCCCAGTTTTTTTACACTCCATCCGAAGAGCAGCGTGCTGAAGAAGGAAAAGGATCCGTAAACCACCGGAACCAGGGCCATATCATTGCTGTTTAGAAGAGTTGCTGCCACAAAAATAGCCAGCGCTGAATTCTGAAGCCCCACCTCAATTGATATGGTAAACTGGTTGATGACGCGCAAGCGGAATACCCGGGCAACCAGAAAGCCCGATACCATGGCCAGGATATTGAGAAAAAGTGTGTGCGGAAAGATGGTCAGAAAATCTGACCGGGTGGCTGCACCTGTCCCCTGATCGATTAAAATGACACCAGCATATACCACCAGCAGGAGCAGAGGGAGAATCACACGGAGTGGACGTTCCAGGTTTATGGAAAATCGTGGATAGTTCTTACGGATCCTGGTACCAACAAATGCCGGAACGATGGTAATCAGGAAGACCTTGATAATGGTCTCTCCCACCTTGAGGCGGATGGCAGTATCGTCTTGAATAAAGGCCTCCAGCGAGAGGTGTACCACCAGTGGAATGGTAATCAGGGTAATCAGGCTGTTCAGGGCAGTCATGGAGATGGAGAGTGCCACATTTCCACGAAGCAGATAGGTGATCAGATTGGAGGTGGCACCTCCGGGACATGCCGCAATGATCATCAGCCCCACCTTAAAGACAGGATCAATATCAATGGAACGCACAATCAGCCAGGCAATTACAGGTAGCAGAATCATCTGGCAACAGAGCCCGATGATTACAGCCTTTGGTTGCATAAAGATATTCCGAAAGTCTCTTTCGGTAAGAGAGAGGCCCATCCCCAGGGTGATAATAGCCAGAGTGATGGGCAGGAAGTATTCGGAGAAAAGCGAATGCATATTCGAAGATAGGACAAAATTATTTATACGGATTAAAAATAACGTATATCGTGGCTTACACGTACTTCTCTTTCTCAGGTTGTTGTTATTTTACACCGAAGGTTTTAAATTGCGTAAACCACAGAGTAAGATTTATTATTACTAACCCGAACAGCAAACCTGACCATTTATGAGTAGAATCTCAAGTCTGTCATTCTCTCTTATCTTCCTGATGTTATTCCTCCTTCCCCTGACTGAAGCCATGGGTGTTCAGGAGGAACATGATTCCCATGCCTCAAGAGAGGAACTGATGCGTGGAGAGCGCCTTTTTTACGGTTTGATTGACGGGAAATTTGAATCGAAAGCATGTGCCGATTGCCACAATACCATAGAGATTGACACCTTTAACTGGAATCCCAATGCCTGGGAGATTGCAAATCAATACAAAGACCGGAGCCTGGAGGATTTCCAGAAGGCTGTTCTGAGCCCCAGCGGGGAAACCATGTCCAGGATGCACCAGACCTTTCACCTGAATGAAATTGATGTGGAGCATATTAAAGTGTTTCTGGATCATTTTGAGGAGCAGGGGCTGACCAAGAAAAAGCCGGTGATCAATAAGATATTTCTGTTTATCCTCCTGGGAGTGGTTCTGACCTGGGTAATCCTGGATGTTTTCTTTTTTAAGAAGGTAAAACGACGTTATATCCTGGGAATCATCTTTATAGTTGCCCTTGGCTGGCAGATCAAACTGCTCTACGAGGCTGGGACCTCCCTGGGAAGACAGGAGAATTACGAACCCGATCAGCCAATCAAGTTTTCCCATGTGGTTCATGCTTTCGACAACCAGATCGATTGTCAGTACTGCCACACCACCGTAACACAATCCAAACATGCAGGCATTCCCGATGTGAATATCTGCTGGAACTGTCACTCCATTGTTAGGGAAGGGAGCCATTCAGGTAAACATCAGATCAACAAGGTGGTTGAAGCCTGGGAAAGTGGGAAATCCATTCAATGGGTAAAGGTGTATAACCTGCAGGATCATGTCTTTTTCAGTCATGCACAGCATGTGAAGGTTGGGAAAATTGACTGTGGCACCTGTCACGGCGCCATTGAGATGATGGACAGAGTACGTCAGGTAGGTGACCTGAGCATGGGATGGTGCATCAATTGTCACCGCGACACCGAAGTCCAGTTTTTTGATAATGAATTCTACACACAATATAAGGAGCTTCACAAGAAGATGAAATCTGGTGAGATCGACCATGTTACTGCCGAACTTACCGGCGGAACCGAGTGCTCCAAGTGTCACTATTAAACCGAGCGATATCCATGGAAAAGCAATGGAGAAGTATTGAAGAATTTGAACAGGGCATTACCCGGGAGAAGGAGAGTAGTATTGGAAAAACCAGTGGTTCACGCCGCGATTTCCTGAAGCTGTTTGGATTCAGTGTAGCCTCTGCAGCAGTTGTCAGCTCCTGCGAAAAGCCGGTTCAGAAAGCCATACCCTACCTTATTAAACCTGAAGAAATTATTCCGGGGAAGGCTAACTATTATGCTTCCACCTTCTTTGACGGGACCGAGTATTGCAGTGTGCTTGTAAAAGTGCGTGACGGAAGGCCCATAAAGATAGAAGGGAACCAGCAATCGCCCGTCTCCAGGGGCGGAACCAGCGCCAGGGTGCAGGCTTCGGTTTTGAACCTTTACGACGATGCAAGGTACAAGGAGCCCGTCCTCAGCGGGAATACAATTTCCTGGGATGAGGTGGATCGCTGGGTAATCAGCAAACTTGAGGAGGGAGGAAGAACAGTTATTATTAGCCCCACAGTGATCGGACCTTCCTCAAAAGAGGTATTCCGCATATTCACAGAAAAACACCCGGATGTAAGCTGGATACAGTATGATGAAGTTTCCGCTTCAGGCATCCGTGAAGCACATATGGAGATCTTCGGTGCAGCTGTGATTCCGGGCTATCATTTTGACCGGGCCGAATATATACTGAGCTTTGATGCCGACTTCCTGGGAACCTGGATTGCACCTGTGGAGTTCGCGCGGGATTATGCTTCTACCCGGGAGGTGAGCAAGGCACATCCCCATATGTCAAAGCATGTTCAGATCGAATCGGCCCTGTCCATGACCGGTAGTAATGCCGATGAGCGTATCCCCCTTAGCCCGGCCGAATCAGTAAGGATGCTGGGAAATATATACAACAGCATTGCAGCAGCCACAGCCAATCCCCTGATATCCGTGCCTCCCGCACTGAGAGATTCGAATGAAATAGTGGCAGCCCTGCTGGCAAACAGGGGAAAGGCCCTGGTGCTGAGCGGCTCCAATGATCCGGATATCCAGAAGCTTGTGGCAGGCATTAATTATATGCTGGGGAATTATGGCACGACCCTGGACCTGGATAAAACCATTGAGGTAAAACAGGGAAATGACAGGCAGTTCCAGGATTTTGTGAGCTCTCTGGACAGGGGTGAAGTGGACAATCTTTTTCTGATCAATGTAAATCCCATCTACAGCATGGGAGGCATGGAAGCCATAAAAAAGGCGGGATTTACGGCCTACATCGGTTCAACACGCAATGAAACAGCCAGTGCCTGCCAGTTGATCTGTCCCGACCACCACTACCTGGAGGCCTGGGGAGATGCCGAAGCAGTAAAAGGTTCCTTCAGCCTGCAACAACCCTGTATTCATCCTCTTTTCAACAGCAGGGCTTATCAGGATTCTTTGATCAGGTGGGCCGGATTAGAGAGAACATATGAGGACCTTGTCCGATACTTATGGGAAGATAAAATTGCACCTGGGGAAGCCCGGGAGGACAGGGACTGGTGGGTGAAGACGCTGCAGGCCGGCTTTTTTGAGTCGGATCCAGTATCCACATCTGCTCCCCTGAGCTACAAGGCTCCGGAAGTGGAACTCAGTCCCGTGGAATCTGACCTGAGCTTGACGCTTTACACCCCTGTGGGATTAAATGACGGGCGTTATGGTAATAATCCATGGCTCCACGAATTGCCCGATCCGGTATCGAAAGTCTGCTGGGACAACTACCTCTCAGTTTCCCCTGCAGATGCAGTGGAGAGGGGACTGGAAGATGAAATGCTTGTAAGCATTGACGGGATTGAGCTTCCGGTGCTGATTCAGCCGGGCCAGGCCGATGGAACTGTTTCCCTGGCACTGGGCTATGGACGGACAGTTGCGGGGAAGGTCGGGGATAATCTGGGTGTAAATGCCTTTTTCTGGGTGGCTTACAAGGATGGTAACCGTTCTTATGTTAAGGACGATGTAGAACTCGAACTCACTGGAAAGTCCTATCCCATTGCACGGACACAGACCCACCACACCATGGAAGGCAGGCCCATTGTGCGTGAAACCACCCTGAAAGAATTCCAGGAGGATCCATCTGCAGGGAACCATTTTCACCTGGAGGCTGAAGCACATTCCCAGACCCTCTATCCAGAAGCGAAATTTGATGGCTACCACTGGGGAATGGTAGTGGACCAGAATAAATGTACCGGCTGTAACAACTGTGTGGTATCCTGCATCGCCGAAAATAATGTGGCCGTGGTGGGGAAAGAGGAGGTGAAGAACCGCAGGATCATGCACTGGATGCGCATTGACAGATATTTCAGCAATAAGCCTGAAAATCCCAAAGTGTTTCACCAGCCGGTGATGTGTCAGCATTGCGACAATGCACCCTGCGAGAATGTTTGTCCGGTTTCAGCCACCATGCACAGTAACGAAGGACTGAACCAGGTGGCGTATGTGAGGTGTATCGGGACCAAGTACTGTATCAACAACTGCCCGTACCGGGTGAGAAGGTTTAACTGGTTTAAATATATGAACAATAAGAAGTTCGATTTTAATCAGAACAGCGAACTCTCAAGACTGGTGCTGAATCCCGATGTAACTGTCAGGGAACGTGGTGTGGTTGAAAAGTGTACCCTTTGTGTGCAGCGTATCCAGGAGAAAAAACTGGAGGCCAAACTGGAGGGAAGACTGCTGCTCGATGGTGAGGTTCAGCCTGCCTGCGTGCAGTCCTGTCCGTCCGGAGCACTGGTTTTCGGGAACATGAACGATCCGGAATCCAGGGTGAGCAGGCTTAAAAAGGAGGAGCGCAATTATCATCTGCTGGAGCAGCTTCACACCCTGCCTTCGGTGGGCTACCTGACCAGGGTAAGGAATACGGAGCCGGTAGCGGGTGAAGGTGATTCTCATGAATCAGGGGATGGTGCAGGTCATGAACAACACGGATAATAACTAATATAGGATATATGTATAATACGGAAGTCAGGGGTCCTTTGGTACTGGGAAATAAATCTCTTGCCCAGATCACCACAGACATTACATCTCCGCTGTATGCCAGGCCCAAATTCTGGTGGATTGTGGGGCTGGGGATCAGTTCCATACTGATGTTACTGGGATTCTGGTCCATATATGTGACCGTCTCACAGGGCATTGGAACCTGGGGAGTGAACAATACAGTGGGCTGGGGATGGGCCATCATCAATTTTGTATGGTGGATCGGTATCGGTCACGCCGGGACCGCTTTCTCCATATTCCTGCTGATCCTCCGCCAGGAGTGGCGCTCCTCCATCAACCGTGCTGCAGAGGCAATGACAGTGGTGGCTGTTGGATGTGCTGCCATTTTTCCTGCTCTGCATATGGGCCGGATATGGGATTTCTTCTTTATATTCCCCTATCCCAATACCCGCGGACCACTCTGGGTAAACTATAACTCACCTCTTTTCTGGGACTTCATTGCCATCTCGGCCTATTTGCTAATCTCCGCCTCCTTCTGGTTCCTGGGGATGATTCCTGATTTTGCCACCATTCGCGATAATACCACATCGAAGGTGAAAAAGGAAGTCTACGGATTCTTTGCCATGGGATGGAGGGGTTCGGTTGGAGAATGGAAACGTTATGAGGGCCTGAGCTATATCCTGGGTGGCATTGCTGCAGTTCTGGTGGTTTCGGTACACTCCATTGTCTCGACCGACTTTGCCGTCTCGGTGGAACCGGGCTGGCACACCACCATCTTTCCTCCCTATTTTGTGGTGGGGGCCATCTTCTCGGGATTTGCCATGGTGATGACCCTGATGATTATCCTCCGGAAAGTATACAAGCTGGAAGATTACGTGACAGATTCCCATCTTGACAAAGTGGCCAAAATCCTGATCTTTGTTTCCCTTATAATGGGGACGGCTTACCTGACAGAGATTTTCCTGGCATGGTATTCCGGGAACGAATACGAGATTTTCACCTTTTTCCATAACCGAATAACCGGCGAATTTACCAAGCAGTTCTGGGCCATGTTCATATGCAATGCCATCATTCCCCAGCTGATGTGGTTCAAAAAGATCCGGAGCAACCTGACAGTGGTATTTATTATCTCCATCCTGATTAATATAGGGATGTGGTTCGAACGTTTTAATATCGTAATCACCTCTCTTACAAAGGACTATCTGCCCTCAGCCTGGGCCTCTTATACTCCCACTTTTGTGGAGATAAGTATGTACCTGGGAACCCTGGGAATCTTTGCTTTCGGAGTATTACTCTTCATGAAGTATATTCCGATGATTGCTATTCACGAGGTAAAAGATGTAAATAAGCACCAGTTGAAAAAGAAATAAACAGGCTTCATATGGATTCAGAATATCTATTAGGCGTATTTGGTGATGAGGAGACCCTGCTTGCTGCATTCAGGAAGATGAAGGAGCAGGAGATAGAGATCGAGGATGTCTTTACTCCCTACCCGGTGCATGAGATCCTGGAAAAACATGGACGAAAATCACGCATTACCATTGTTGGATGGTTATACGGATTCTTTGCCACAGTTGGAGTCCTGGCGTTTTTGATTTATACAGCGGTCATCGACTGGCCACTTAATTATGGAGGGAAGCCCAGTTCAGCCTTTCCCTCCTTCCTGGTGATTACCATTGTCCTGACCATATTCAGCATCACTATCTTAAGTCTGTTTACCTTCTCATGGCGGGCCAATCTCTGGCCTTCCAATGCGAAACCCATTTACTACCAGGGAGCCACCGATGATAAATTTGTGATCCTGGTGAACAAGGAGAATGCCGATGCAGTAAGGGCCACTGCGCTTATGAAAGAGACCGGGGCCATTGAAGTGATAGAAAAGTAATGTAATTATGATATACAGAAAGATCCTGGTATGCTTCATCATCCTGCTGGCACTGGTTTCATGCGACCGGACCCGTACCAGTACCGGATGGGACTATATGCCCGATATGTATTATTCCAATGCGTATGAATCCTATACGCCCAATCCCAATTTCAGCGATAACATGACCATGAGGATGCCCGTGGAGGGTACCGTGTCAAGGGGAATGGTTCCCTTTGAGTGGGAGAAGACTGACGAGGACCAAATAGCAGCAGGGGAGACCCTGGTCAATCCCCTGGAGCTAAACCCGGAGAACCTGGCCATGGGTGAGGCGTCCTACGGGATTTTCTGTAATTCATGCCATGGGCCAGCTGGCGATGGGCAGGGTTACCTTTTTACAAGTGAGCGCTATCCTTATCCGCCTGCCAGCCTGGTAGACGAGCATGCAAGAGCCCTGAAGGACGGAGAAATCTATCATGCCATTACTGTAGGCTATGGAATTATGGGAGCCCACGGGGGGATGATTGTACCGGAAGACAGGTGGAGGATTATTCTGCATATTCGCAATACGCTGCAAAAGTAGTTGGCCTAAAATATTTACAATGGAAGAGAGAATTAAGTTATCCCGCATCTATATCATAGCTACCCTGATCATGATTCTGGTAGGAGTTGCTGCCCTGGTAATAGCTTTTATGGGAGATCCTCAGAGGGCTTGGGCCAATCTCTTGCTGAATAATGTCTATTTCGTATCCCTGGCGGTCGGTGCCCTGCTCTTTGTTTCTATCCAGCGGGTAACACATTCAGGATGGTCGGCTGGGTTCATACGTGTTCCCGAGGCCATGGCAGCTTACCTGCCAGTGGCAGCGGTTCTTTTCCTGCTGATGATCTTTGGTGCTCATTCCCTTTACCACTGGTCCCATGTGCATGAAGTGGCCCATGATCCCCTTCTGGCCCATAAGGCTCCCTATCTGAATCTTCCATTCTGGATTATCCGCATGCTAATCTATTTTGTACTCTGGATTCTGATGTTTGTGATTATCCGTCGCCTTTCCCTGAAAGAAGACAGTGCCGGAAGTCTGGAGATTTTTAAGAAGTTGGAGCATCGCTCCAAGGTCTATATTTTCATTGTAATCATTACCTTCAGCTTTGCCATGATCGACTGGATCATGTCCATCGATGCCCACTGGTATTCTACCATTTTTGCCATCAGGAACTTTGTAGCCGCCTTTCACCATGCAGCCATTGTGATCACCTTCATTGTTCTATTAATGAACCAGCGAGGATATTTCCCTTTTCTGAATAAAAGTCATCTGGGCGATTTCTCCCGCTATATTTTTATGCTTTGTATTATCTGGGGTTACTTCTGGTTTGCCGAGTTTATGCTGATCTGGTATGCCAACATTCCCGAGGAGACCGCCTATTTCATTCCCAGGGTCAGGGGTGAAGGCTGGCGATTCTTTTTCTTTGCCAACATTGTCATCAACTGGTTCCTTCCCTTTGTTTTGCTTATGCCCAAAGCTACAGCCAGGAACCAGACGGTGCTTAAAATCGTAATTCCTCTCCTCATAGTAGGACAATTCATAGATCTTTATATCCAGATTTTTCCCGGGACCGTGGGAGATCAGGTACTGGGCTTCCAGGAGATCGGAAGTTTTGTGGGATTTGCAGGCTTATTTATGCTGGTTTTTGGCTGGGCTTTAAGCAGAGCGGGTCTGTATCCGGTGAATCATCCCTACCTGGAGGAATGTAAAGGGCACCACAGCTGAGATTAAGAATCCTCCGGATGAAGATTTATCGAACCCTGCATTTCCTGAGCCTTGATATCGTTCTTGGGGCTCTGGCCTCATCCTGTTTTGCTTCAGGGCTTTTTGCATCAGATCCCGGATGGATCTGGTATATTACCCTGGCCCTGACCGTCTGGTTGCTCTATACGGGCGATCACCTGCTGGATGCCTGGAAGCACAGGAATAAGATGGAACGGGAGCTTCATTATTTCATGATGAAAAACCGGAAGACCCTGGTATGGAGCATGGGGGTGGTTGCAGTTGTAAACATATTACTGATATTCAATCTGCTCAACCAGGAGCTATTGAAATACGCCCTGTTCCTGGCTGGCCTGGTGCTTCTCTTTTATGCCATGCGACATGTATTCAGGAAGAACAGGCTCCTGTCTGTTCCGGGAGAATTCTTCGTGCTGCTGCTCTATCTGGCTGGCACCTGGCTGGGTCCGGTTGTTGCCATGGAAGGCAGTTTTGAAGCCGGCCAGGGGATGATCGCATTGATCTTTATGGGGGTTTTACTGATGAACCTGGGAGTGATCTCACTCTACGACATGAAGCTTGACACCAGGATGGGAATTTCATCCCTGGCGAACCTGCTGGGCATGAAGCGTACCAAAAACATGCTTCTTGGGACCGCCATTGCCATCTACCTCATAAGCCTGCTGCAATTTATGGTCTTTGAAATGGATCGTTACTCCCAGTACGCCCTGATCCTGGCCGGCATGTGCACCATTCTGCTGCTGGTACTATATTATCCTTCACGATTCAGGAAAAACGACTACTTCCGGCTGACGGCCGATGCGGTCCTCTATATGGGCTTCCTGTCTCTCCTCATCAAGGTCTGAATGCCTCTTTACATTCTTCTTCGAATCCAGATATAATTTCGGCATTGCTGTTTGTTGATGAGGAGCTGATAATTCCTTAACTTTCTTGTCGCATAAATCCATTCACAGTTAAAACACATAAAAACGAAAAGCATGTTCATGAAATCAGTCTTTATTTTAGCCCTGGCGGCAATCATATGTAGCCCTGCAGGAGCTCAGGATTCCAATGAGGGATGGCAGACCCCTCCCGAAGAAATCATGAAGGTGCTTCATGCGCCTGACCTTCCCTGGATATGGACAGGTCCTACGGGCGAGTACTTATTCCTGGCCGAACCCTTTGACTACCCTACCCTGACCGAAATGAGTGCACCCATGCACAAGCTGGCAGGGATGCGGGTTAATCCCGCAAACAATAGCTATCATGGCGATCACGGAGGCACTTCACCTTATGTCATTCACATTGAGAATGGTGCCCGGACCGATCTTGAACTGCCTGATGGAGCTGAGGTTCTCCAGGTAAGCTGGAATGTGGATGGCCGGCGCTTTGCACTTGCTTTGGGTTATTCCGACCGCATCGAATTGTGGACCGGGTCGGTGGATGGCAGCATCAAGAAGATCGAAAATGTCATGCTCAATCCCCTACTGGGAAATCCTGTGACCTGGCTGCCCGACCAGGAGCGCTTACTGGTATTGCGGATTCCCGAGCGCGGCCCGGCTCCCGCAGCACCAGACATTCCGGCAGGCCCGGAGATCCGCGAAGGAATTGGGGCCAATGCCCGTTCTACCTATGAAGCACGCAATCTGCTTGAAACAGCATACGACGATGAACTATTTTCCTACTACACAGGCAGCGAACTGGTCATTGTGGAGCCAGGCAGCAGCAAAATGCAGGTACTGGGCGGATCCGCGCCCTATTCCAACGCCGAGTTTTCGCCCGATGGTAAGTACATCCTTGTAGAATACCTTGTGGGCCCCTGGTCCCACGAGGTTGCCTGGTGGCGCTTTGCCAGTGAGGCCGAAGTCTGGAATGATCAGGGAGAATTAGTGGCCAGCTTGTATTCCTACCCCCTGGCCGATGCGGTCCCCATCCATGGAGAGATAGAGGGCCCGCGTGCCGTAACATGGAGGCCCACGGCACCACACACTCTCTACTGGGTGGAGGCACTGGATGGGGGTGATCCCATGGCCGAGGTGCCCCACCGCGACCGGCTCATGCGACTGGATGCCCCATTCGCAGGTGATGCCGAGGAGGTCTTCAGGGCAGAGCACCGGATACAGCCCTGGATGAATACATGGGCGGAAGAAGGAGGCATGCTCATGCTGACCGAAAATGAGCGGATGCGCCGCTGGCGCTACACCTGGTTACTGGACGTAGACAAAGGGACCTCACGGCTTTGGTTCGATATGGATGAAAGTGACCGTTACAATAATCCTGGCAGACCCCTCAGGAAGCAATTGCCCAATGGACGCTGGGTTATGCGT
Organism: uncultured Bacteroides sp.; assembly: GCA_964458155.1. GTDB lineage: Bacteria > Bacteroidota > Bacteroidia > Bacteroidales. The sequence goes on along the minus strand of CAYWGP010000117.1, from coordinate 13,038 downwards.
CAAAAAAAGGATGCAGTATATTTCCGGGGCAGCGGGGCCACCGGACAGGGCGACCGGCCCTTCCTGGATCTCCGGAACCTGAAAACAGACAAGTCCACCCGGCTTTTCCGCTGCGATCCGGAACGCTATGAGTCCTTCGTAGCCTTTGCCGGCGATGAGGAAAGCTTCATACTGCGTTCAGAGTCTCCTGCAGATGTGCCCAATTACTACCTGGCCACCCTGGGAAAAAAAATCAAAGCGGCAGAAGGGGAGGCCACCCGGCTGCTGAAGAGGGCACCCATAACACATTTTGAGGATCCCACACCGGAGTTACGACAGATCGAGAAGAAGATGATTCGTTACGAACGGGAAGATGGGGTTCCTCTTAGTTTCCAGCTGCTCCTTCCTCCCGGATACCAGGAAGGGACTGCCCTGCCCACAGTGATCTATGCCTATCCTATGGAGTATGCCAGTGCCAGCACCGCTGGTCAGGTCAGGGGCTCCACAAGGCGTTTTATGAGTTTGTGGGGCGCCTCTCATCTTTATTTCCTGCTTCAGGGCTATGCTGTACTTGACCAGACTGCCATGCCCATGGTGGGCGATCCGGAGACCACCTACGATACCTTCGTGCCCCAGCTGGTGGCCGATGCGGAGGCTGCGGTAGCCAGGGCGGTGGAGTTGGGTGTGTGCGATCCTGAGCGTGTTGGTGTGATCGGCCACAGCCATGGGGGACTAATGGTGGCCAACCTGCTGGCTCACACAGATCTGTTTAAAGCCGGGATTGCCCGAAGCGGCTCCTACAACAAGACTACTCAGCCCTTTGGCTTCCAGTCCGAACGCCGCTCCCTTTTCGAGGCCAGGGATGTGTACATCCAGGTTTCCCCAACCTTCTATGCCGACCAGGTCAACGAACCGGTACTGATCATTCATGGGAACGACGACTCCAATCCGGGAACCCTCACCTTTCAGTCGGAGGTCTTCTACGAAGCCGTGCGCGGATCGGGAGGTACTGCCCGCCTGGTACTCTTACCTTTCGAGGACCATGGCTACAGGTCATGGGAAAGCATTGAGCATGTGTTGTGGGAGCAGCTCAGGTGGTTTGATATGTATTTAAAGTACTAGCCCCTCTCTTCCATTAAATAACCACTTTATGGTATAATATTCAGTGGAGGATAAGATAATAAAAGAGAAAAGGAACCTATAACTCCCCTTTTACTCCATAGCCTGTATCGGTGATTTTGCCTTCAATGGCATCCACAGAGGTCACAGCCTTGTCAAACTTTACTTTGGTCCAGCCCTCTTCATGTGAGGACTCCACGTAGGCAATTCCGTCCAGGGATTCCACACCAGCCTTGATGGCGTTTTCACAGCCCTCGCAGGTCATGCCTTCCACATTCAGGGTTACTTCAACTAACTCTGCAACGGCGGCCGGCTCTTCAACCACCTCTTCACCGCTTTTTTTGCCTGTGTTGTTGCAGGCGGCCAGTAGTACTGCTGCAAGAAGCAGCATCATAATTTTTTTCATCGTGTCAGGATTTTAGTTTTTTGTGCTTAAAACATCCTGTCGGCAATCAGAACCAGGATGATCAGCAGGTAGAACAAATTTACTGTAATAAAAGCCTTTTTCCAATGATCCACCAGGTTCCCTCGGTAAGAAAGAATGAACATGCGGATCAGAAAGAGAATAGCTGCAACAATCAGAATCACTGACATGGCCCTGTGGCCGATGATCGGGGTGGCCGGCAACATCATTACGCACACCCCGCTTGCAGCAATCCAGACAAAACTCAGGTTCCGTATTTGCCTTTGATCGAACAAAGAGGTAATTACGGGCAAACCGGCTTCATGGAACTCTTTGCCGACTTTAATGAGCAGGAGCCAGTAGTGGGGCATCTGTCCCACAAACAGGAGAAAGGCCACGGCCAGTATCTCCATATCCAGGGGATTCCCCCCGGCGGCAGTCCAGCCGATCAGGGGAGGTAAGGCCCCTATCACTGCCCCGGGGAGGACAGCAAAGGCAGTAATGCGCTTCAGTGGAGTGTACACCAGGTTATACCAGAGCAGTGTAAAGATCCCAAGCAAGGGAGCCAGAAGATGTTGTGTAAGCATCAGAAGGGCCGTGCCTGAGAGAAAAAGACTTGCTGCAGCCAGTAGAGCCTGGGTGAGTGAGATGTCGCCTGAAGGCAGTGGCCTTCCAGCGGTTCTTTTCATCAGGGCATCGGTATGGCGTTCCTGAATCTGGTTCAGGGCTCCGGAGGCCATGGCCAGGAAAAAAATACCTGTGGTGCAATACAGGGCATTCAAATCCAGGGCAGGATGAGCCATATAATATCCCAGGAAGCCAGTCAGAGCTACCGGCAGTGCGATACCGATTTTTCCTAGCTTAAGATACTTATTCATTCAGTGCCTTCAGGTACTCGATAATGAGTTTTACCTCCTCTTCGGTGACCAAATCTTCGTAAGTGAGCATCAGGCCCTTGTTGAAACCCTTAACCACTTCTGCGTCGGGATCATATATGGCCCGTTTGATGTATTCTTCGTCCACATCAACCTCTACTTCATCCCTGCCTGAGATCACTGTGCGTGTTCCGCCCCAGCTTCCCAGGTAGGAGGGGCCTATGAGCTTGCTTCCATCGCTTGAGTGGCATGCATTACAGCCATTGCTTGTCAACACCTGCCATCCCTGGTCGGCCGGCGATAATTCGGTGTCCACTACTACGGTAACAGCTGTAGTATCGGTCATCCATGCATCGAACTCCTCCCCGGGAATCACCCTGACTCCCGTAAACATATAAGAGTGTTCCAATCCGCAATACTCGGTGCAGAACAGATCAAATTCTCCCTCGGTACCGGGAATAAACCACATCACCTTTTCCTGTCCGGGCACCATATCCTCTTTTACCCTGAAAGCAGGAATATAGAGACTGTGCAATACATCCAGGGCCACCAGGTCAAGGATCACCGGTTCGTTGATGGGAACAATAAGTGAATCGGAAAATTTCCCGTTCTCATACTCAAATCGGAAGTTCCACATGCGGGCGATGGCCGTAACACGCATGGCATCATCAGGAGGATTTTTCATGGGTTTCCAGCCCATCCATCCGAAATAGAACATCACCAGGACCAGGACCAGTGGAATGCCGGTCCATAGTGCTTCAAGTCTATTACTTCCTTCATTCTGAATCGCTTCGGGGTGCTTGTCTTTCCGGTATTTGCGAATAAATACCAGCATGACTACGGTAAGCGCGATCAGGAAAAATATGGATATCCCCAGAATAATCATAAATGCCCGGTCGACACCGGCGACAAAATTGGAAGCTTGTTGTGGATCTACGGTATACATGGGCTAAGATTTATCTGAATCCATAATCAATGAAAGTGAGTACTATAACAGCGGTCATCACCAGGACGACAAAAATGGCCATGACTTTATAAACTCTCTGGTCGAACTTCAGGTGCATAAACACTCCCAGTACAATGGCCGATTTGGTGGAAGCCAGCAATAAGGCCACAAGGGTGGCCCATCTGCTTAGTTCAATCTGGGTAACTGCTACCGAAATAGCGGTCAGAACCAGCAGCAGCAGCAGGATCAGGCCGTAGGTACGGTAGGAAACGATATGATGTGTTGTGTCTGACATGGCTAAGGCTTAATTGATCAGGTAAAAAAGCGGGAACAGGAATATCCAGATGAGGTCTACCAGGTGCCAGTAAAGGCCACCGTTTTCCAGCAACTGGAAATTATCAAAGGTAATTTTGTCCTTCCGGACCCGCACGAGGATTACGGCTATGAGGATCATCCCGATGATGATGTGCAGGGCATGCAGTCCGGTCATAAAAAAGTAAAGGCCGAAAAAGAGGGTATCGCCCCTTCCCAGCTCTTCCATCAATGGCGAGCCGGGCCAGATGCCATGGTCGAATTTGGCACTCCATTCAAAGTATTTATTCACCAGGAAGACCAGGGCCAGGAGCAGTGTGATCCCGATCAGGATCAATGTGGTCCGCTTGTCTTTTTTCTGGATAGCAGTGGTCGACATGGCGATGGTCATACTGCTGATAAGGAGGATAACTGTATTGATGGTTCCTATGGTAACATCCAGTTGTTCAGCGGCCAGGTGAAAGGCCTGTCTGTTTTCATAACGGTAAACCGCATAAGTGACAAAAAGTCCTCCGAAAAACAGCAGTTCCGTAAAAATAAAGAGCCATATGCCGAGCTTGGAGCCTTCGTCGTCTCTGTGTGCGTCATGATGTGCTACGCTTTCTGTCATAGGATTCAGCTTTAGTCGAATTTGTAAGTTGCTTTATCAATGACCGGGATCTCATCAAAATTCTCCAGCGGAGGAGGTGTTGGAACCTGCCATTCCAGGTTGGTTCCTCCCCAGGGATTCATTTCCGAGGTCTTTTCGCCGTGACGGGCCGATTTGATCAGGTTTACAAGGATAATCACAAAACCGGCTATCATCACCATAGCTCCCAGGGTGGATATAATATTGGGACCGTGGAACTCTTCCAGGTAGTCGAAATAGCGGCGTGGCATGCCCTTGATACCCAGGTAAAACATGGGGCCATAGAGGGTGACAAAGCCAATAAAGAAGGTGATCCATCCGGTTCTGGCCCAGCTGGGATCATATTTGCGGCCAAATATTTTTGTAAACCAGTAGTGTATGGCACCGAAGAAGGCAAAGCCAACACCGCCAAATACAATAAAGTGAAAATGGGCCACCACAAAGGCCGTATCGTGTACATGCACATCAGTGGCCAGGGAACCAAGTACCAGTCCGGTGAGTCCCCCGATCATAAAAATGAAGATGAAGGAAGCAGCCCAGAGGAAGGGAACCTCGGTGCTGATGGACCCCTGGTGCATGGTGGAGATCCAGTTAAATACCTTGATGGCACTGGGAATGGCCACAAGAAAGGTTAACAGGGAGAAGGCCCAGAGGGCTGCGCCACTCATCCCTGAAGTATACATGTGGTGTCCCCAGACAAAATAACCCACAAAGGCAATGGCCAGGGTGGAAAAGACAATGGCCCTGTAACCAAATATGGTCTTCTTTGCAAAGGTGGGTATGATCTCCGATATGGCCCCCATGGCAGGAAGGATCATAATATATACAGCCGGGTGGGAATAGATCCAGAAGAGGTGCTGGTATAGTAAGGGATCGCCCCCTTTGGCAGGATCGAAGAAACCGATGCCCAGGATGCGTTCTCCCGCTACCATCAGCAGGGTAATTCCTATTACCGGTGTGGCCAGAAGCTGTATCCAGCCTGTTCCATAAAGGGTCCAGGGGAAAAGCGGCATCTTGAACCAGGTCATCCCGGGTGCCCGCATGCGGTGGATGGTGACAATAAAGTTCAGGCCGGTGAGGATGGAGGAAAAGCCCAGTACAAAGGCCCCCAGGGCAGCCGGTAGCATATTGGTACCTGTTTTAAAACTGTAGGGTGCATAAAAGGTCCAGCCCGTATCTGGAGGTCCGTTTCCAAATAAAGAGATAATCACCAGGATCCCGCCAAGTACATAGATATACCAGGAAAACAGGTTCAGCCTGGGAAAGAACACATCCTTGGCCCCGATCTGTATGGGCAGCATAAAGTTGCCAAACACTGCAGGAAGTCCGGGTATAACAATCAGAAAGATCATAATCACACCATGGACCGTAAATGTGGCATTATAGGCCTGGGCTTCCATGATGGTTTTTCCCGGAGCAATCAGTTCCAGTTTCATCAGAAGACCCAGCACCACCCCGATAACGAACCAGCCCATCATGCTGTACAGGTAGAGGAGGGCGATCCGTTTGTGGTCTGTGGAGAGGATCCATTTAAAGATGCCCTTTCTCCCCCCGTCCTCCTCCAGGTAGGATTTATACCCTTTACTCTCAGTTTGCGTAGAGCTCATAGTTTATGTAGTTTTTCTTTTTCTGACTAAGAACAGTACCAGAAGCAGGACAACGGCGAAGAACAGGATCAGTGTGGCCGATACCTTGGTGATGTTCAGTACATATTTTTGTCCTTCCGGGTCATATGAGTAACAGTATTGCAACACCCTGTTGATGGTGGGACCCGACTTTCCTTCGGCTGCTTCCAGAAGTGACATCTTCAGCTCGAAGGGAAGGAAGTAAATACCATTCATGTAGCGGGTAATTTTCCCATTCGGGTCGAGAATGATCAGGGTGGCCGAATGAATAAAATCATTCCCGGTAGGTTTGTAGCGGAACCCTGCTGCTTCCGTAAGCCTTACGATGCTGGCACTGTCGCTGGTAAAGAAGCGCCAGCCCTCCCGGGCCTGCTCCTTCTTCTCCATCAGGTTGAGGTAGTTGTTTTTCTTCTTGACCGCCAGGAAGCTCCCCTCACGGGGGTCAAAAGAGATTGTGAGCGCCTGGTAATCCTTTCCCAGTACCATATCGTTTCCGTCCATGGCATCGGCCAGTCCGTCCATCAGTGGCGAACAGATACCCGGACAGCGGTAGTAGACAAAATTCAGAATAGTTGGTTTATCGATCAGGTCTCCGATGATTACCGTATCTCCATTCTCGTCCACCAGCATGGCATCCATGGGGATAAACTGATCCAGTTTCTCAATAACACCGATTTCAATATCTGCATCAGATTGAGCAAATAGCGGTAAAAGTGTAATAATCAGGAGTGAAGTAAGAAGGGTGCGTTTCATCCTTTCAATTTAGATTTAGGGGAAATATCCTCTTTTTTTATAGCTCAAAGGGTGGTAAAACAAATATGCGTCGTTTTTAATGGAAATACCACCAATCAGGCAATTAAATTTATATTATTTGTAATAAGTAAAAATAGTACATTTGATCTGGCAAAGATCTCAATTTATTAATTTGTTGAACATCCTGGATTCAATGCTCAAGAAAATATACAATTTCTATTACGATGGCTTCAGGAAGATGACCTGGGGCAGGAGACTCTGGGGAATCATCCTGGTAAAACTTTTTATCATGTTTGCCATTCTCAGGCTCTTCTTTTTCCCTGATCTGTTAAAGCGTGATTTTGACAGTGATGAGGAGCGGGCCGATTACGTGCTGGAACAACTTACTAATCCCTGAACAGATGCTTGAATCAATTGATATGTCACTTGTTGATTGGTCGCGTGGCCAATTCGCATTAACAGCAATGTTTCATTGGATTTTTGTACCGCTTACTCTTGGTCTTTCCTTTATTGTTGCCTTTATGCATACCATCTATGTGCGGACAGGTGATGAGGAGTGGAAGCAGACTACGAAATTCTGGATGAAACTATTTGGTATAAACTTCGCCATCGGGGTTGCCACCGGGATCATCCTGGAGTTTGAGTTCGGGACCAACTGGTCCAATTACTCCTGGTTTGTGGGCGACATCTTCGGGGCCCCCCTGGCCATTGAGGGTATCCTGGCATTTTTCCTGGAGTCGACCTTTATCGCTGTTATGTTCTTCGGGTGGAACAAGGTGAGTAAGCGTTTCCACCTGCTGGCTTCCTGGCTAACCGCCTTCGGGGCAAGTCTCTCAGCTGTATGGATACTGGTGGCCAATGCCTGGATGCAGCATCCGGTGGGTACTGTTTTTAATCCTGAAACGGCCCGAAACGAGATGATCAGCTTCTGGGATGTGATCTTTTCAGAGGTGGCGGTCAACAAGTTTTTACACACTATCAGTTCCAGTTTTTTACTGGCTTCTATCTTCGTCATCGGTGTTTCTGCCTGGTTCCTTTTGAGGAAAAGGGAAGTGCTGTTTGCCAGAAGAAGTACAGTCATAGCCTCGGTTTTTGGCGTGATTACAGCCATAGCCACCATTGTTACCGGCGATAGCTCTGCCAGAATTGTGGCAAGGGAACAGCCCATGAAGTTTGCGGCCATGGAAGCCCTGTACGAGGGCCAAACCCATGCGCCCCTTGTGGCCATTGGGGCCGTGCGCACCGATACAAGCTCGTCATCCTATTCACGTGAGGACTTTATTTTCAAGATTGAAATTCCCAACGCGCTTTCCTACATGGTTTTCCTTACACCCAGTGGGTTTGTTCCCGGCATATCAGATCTGGTCTTTGGGAACGAAGAAGAGGGTTATATATCCTACGAAGAGCGGATCGAACGGGGAGCGGTGGCCATTCAGACTTTAAAGGACCTGAAAAAGGCCAAAGACCGGGGCGACGAGCAAAGCTATAATACCCTGCGGGAAAAATTCAATGATCCCGTATGGCTGGATCAGTATTATCAACATTTTGGCTTTGGCTACTATAAGGGGAGGGAACTAAAGGAGTTGATCCCCAATGTAAAATTGAGTTTCTACTCCTTCCATGTGATGGTTATCCTGGGTGGCCATTTCCTGATTTTCACCATTGTGGCACTCTGGTTGAGCCTGAAGAACCGCTGGGGCAATCACAGGTGGTTGCTGTGGGTGGCCCTGCTCACCTTACCCATGCCCTGGATTGCCTCTCAGGCCGGCTGGGTTGTGGCCGAATTGGGCCGGCAACCCTGGGTTGTTTATGAGCTGATGCCAACCATTGCTGCTGTGACACGACTGAAACCCGTGGCGGTGCAGATCACCTTCTGGATCTTCCTCTTAACTTTTACGCTGCTCTTTATTGCAGAGATAAGAATCATGCTTTCACAAATTAAAAAAGGGCCTGGAGGAAAATAGCATATGTTTGGAAACCTGTCACTCTTAGAATTACAACAATACTGGTATGTCATTGTATCCCTTCTGGGTTCCATCCTGGTCTTCCTGTTTTTTGTGCAGGGAGGACAGACCTTTATTTTCAAAATCGGGAAATCCGAAGCAGAACGAACCATTATTGTCAATTCACTGGGACGTAAATGGGAATTTACCTTTACCACCCTGGTGACCTTCGGGGGAGCATTTTTCGCCTCTTTCCCACTCTTTTATGCTACCAGTTTTGGAGGAGCCTACTGGGTCTGGATGGCCATTCTCTTCGCCTTTGTGATCCAGGCCGTCTCCTATGAGTTCCGGACAAAAGCCAGTAATTTCCTGGGTCAGCGAACCTATGAAAACTTCCTCTTTATCAATGGCTTACTGGGAACTTTCCTGGTGGGCGTGGCTGTAGCCACTTTCTTTTCAGGATCCCGTTTTTCCCTGAACGAGATGAACAATGTAATCTGGGCCACCGGGGCGCACGGACTGGAAGCAGCCCTGAATCCCTTTAACCTGAGCCTGGGACTTACTGTCTTTTTTCTGGCCAGGGTCCTGGGACTGCTCTATTTCATGAAGACCATCGACAACAGGAATATCATTGACAGGTCCAGGAAAGCCCTTAAGAAAAATGCAATTCCCTTTGTTGTATTCTTTCTTATTTTTGCTGTCTGGCTGATGCTCAGAAAGGGTTTTGCCGTTAATCCCAATACAGCTGAGGTCTTTATGGAACCCTATAAGTACCTCCATAACCTGCTGGCCATGCCCGAGGTGCTGGTGATGTTCCTTGCGGGAGTGCTGGCCGTCCTGGGAGGAATTGCCCTCGGACTCCTAAGATATGGTGGAAATGGAATCTGGTTTGCCGGTCCGGGCACAATCCTGGTGGTCTTTTCACTGTTTATGCTGGCCGGGTTCAACAACACTGCCTTCTACCCTTCAGCCTATGACCTGCAGAGCTCGCTGACCATACAGAACTCCTCATCCAGTCACTATACTCTGGTGGCCATGAGCTGGGTCTCACTCTTTATCCCCTTTGTGCTGGCATATATTATCTTTGCATGGCGGGCATTGAATAAGAAGAAGATTGATGAAAAGGAAATGCAGGAAGAGCACCACGTTTATTAAGCAATAAGCAATAACCAATAATCAATAAGCATGTACATATTCGCAATTATCGGATACCTGAGCTGGCCATTTATGATCCTGGTCAGTTACCAGGCAGTACGCTATGCATTGAAATATTTTCATAAGCAGGTGGCAAAAGAAGGTGTAAAATGAAACGACATCTTCCCAACCTGATTACGCTGCTGAACCTGGCCTGTGGTACTGTGGCTATTATACTTAGCCTTGAAGGGCAATGGCGCGTGGCAGTATACCTGATCCTTGCTGCAGCCCTTTTTGACTTCCTGGATGGCTTTGCCGCTCGTATGCTGAAAGCAAACAGTGAAACCGGAAAGCACTTGGATTCCCTGGCCGATATGGTATCCTTCGGGGTATTGCCGGCGGTATTTATCTATACCCTGTTTAAGATGCTGTTCCTGACCCAGACCGGTGAAGCCGGGAAGTTCTATGATTATTTTCAGTGGGTGGTTCTTCTTTCCGTACTTGTGGTACCTGTATTTTCAGCCATCCGCCTGGCAAGCTTTAACACAGAAATGGAGCAGGGGGCATTCTTTTATGGTCTTCCCACCCCGGCACATGCCCTGTTCTGGACAGGCATTTTCTGGCAGGTGATGCAGAGTGGCAGCCTCTTCGGAACTCCCATGAATCTCTTTTTTATGTGGGCCATCATGCTGATCATGGCCTTTCATATGATCCTTCCGGTTCCAATGTACAGTCTGAAGTTCGAGCACTTTCGCCTCAGAGGAAACCTGATTCGCTACCTTCTCCTGCTTCTGTCCCTGGTGATCCTCCTTTTGATTGGATGGGGCGGACTCCCTTTTATTATCCTGATCTATATACTGCTTTCCCTTTTGAACCTTTTACTTGCTAAAACAGTTTCATAATTATGACTTATAATAACAGGGCTTTTGCCAGCCGACTGAACCAGTTTAATACCGGGTATTGTGCCGATGTTCCTTCCATGGAGCTGTCAAGGCAATTTATTGAGAACCTGATCCATGCGCTTTTTCCCCTTAGGCAGAATTGTGCCATGGATGAGGGAGAGATTGCCATTGAGCTGGATCGATCGGCGGTGAAGCTCCGGGAATTACTCTATTCCATCCGCCGTTCCCTTGACCGCAGCCCACAGGAAGTGGCAGATCAGTTTTTTGAACGCGTTCCGGAGGCCTTTGAAATGCTGGCAGTTGATGCAGAAGCTGTAACAAGATATGATCCTGCCTCCTCCTGCGTGGAGGAGATTATCCTTTGCTATCCGGGATTTTTTGCCATCACTGTCTATCGCATGGCTCATATTCTATACCTCCTGAAGGTCCCGATCCTCCCCCGGATCCTGGCAGAATATGCCCATGAAAAGACCGGCATTGATATCCATCCGGGAGCTCAGATCGGATCCCCTTTCTTTATTGATCATGGTACGGGGGTGGTTATTGGGGAAACAGCCCTTATCGGCAGAGAAGTCAGGATCTTCCAGGGAGTTACACTTGGAGCTCTTACAGTAGAGCGATCCATGGCCAATACCAAAAGGCATCCTACCATTGAGGATCATGTGGTGATCTATGCGGGAAGTACCATCCTGGGAGGTGATACAGTTATCGGTCACCATACCGTGGTTGGTGGGAATACCTGGATTACAGAAAGCATTCTGCCCCACTCGGTGGTCTACAGGAATCACAGGGTGCTGGTGAAAGACAAGAAGGAATTTATACCACCAAATAATTTTGAGATATGAGATACGAAAACATACTGGAAGGGATCGGAAATACTCCGCATGTACGAATCAGGAGTATTTTTCCGGGAGCGGATCAGATCTGGATGAAACTGGAACTGAATAATCCGGGTGGAAGCATTAAGGATCGAATAGCCATGGCGATGGTCAGGGATGCCGAAGAGCAGGGGATACTGAAAAAGGGAAGTACCATCGTGGAACCCACATCGGGAAATACTGGTATAGGCCTGGCCATGGTAGCGGCCGTAAAGGGCTACAGGATTATCCTGGTAATGCCTGAATCCATGTCGGTGGAACGTCGAAGTATTATGAAGGCCTATGGGGCTGAAATTGAGCTTACGCCCCGTGAGCTGGGCATGAAGGGTTCCATGGACAAAGCAGAGGAACTGGCCGGAGAGATCAATGATGCCTGGATTCCTTCCCAGTTTGACAATCCCTCCAATCCCTCCATACACGAGATGACTACCGCCCGGGAGATACTGAAGGATTTTCCGGAAGGCCTCGATTATCTTGTGACAGGAGTAGGGACCGGCGGTCATATTTCCGGGGTATCCAGGATTCTGAAGAAGGAGATGCCTGGAATTAAGGTATTTGCTGTAGAGCCTTCCGATTCCCCGGTGATCAGTGGGGGTGAGCCCGGTCCACATGGAATCATGGGAATCGGTGCCGGATTTCTTCCCGGGAACCTTGACACGGGCATTATCGACGGGGTATTTCAGATAGAAAAAACAGAGGCCTATGAATTTGCCAAAAGGGCGGCCAGGGAGGAGGGAATCTTTATGGGAATCTCCTCTGGTGCCTCACTGGCAGCCCTGGGAAAACTGCTTGAAAAGGAGGGGAAAAAAGCACGTGTTCTGACATTTTCTTATGATACGGGAGAAAGATATTTGTCAGTAAGCGATCTGTTTTAAGAGGTTTTATTAAATTTATTCGAAACTTTCGCTTAGTTCAGGCCATGGAAAGCCCTTTGAAGATTGCCGTTGACTTTGATGGTACCATTGTTGAGCACAGGTATCCTGAGATAGGAAAGGAGGTCATGTTTGCCTTTCGGACCCTCAGGGCACTTCAGGAACAGGGGCACCAGTTGATTCTTTGGACCTACCGTTCAGGGAAGGAGCTGGATGATGCTGTGGAGTATTGTCGCAGGAACGGAGTGGAATTTTATGCTGTTAACGCAAGCTATCCCGAAGAGGAGTTTGATGAGGATTATGACAGCAGGAAGATCGATGCTGATATCTTTATTGATGACAGGAATATTGGCGGACTGCCCTCCTGGGGGGAGATCTACCAGATGATTAACCCCGATGAAAAGCCCACCCTGGAGGAGGAGATTAAAAGTCTCAGCCAGAATAAACCTTCCATCTTTAAAAAACTGATTGGGCGATAAAGTACCAAGAATAATGAGAATACCAGGAGTTTTACTGCTTGTCCTATTTTTTCTCGGCACCCCGGGATGCAGTCCGGGCAACGGAAGTTCCCAGGGCCAGCCCGAAATCCATAAACAGCGATCCAGGATCAGCAGCCTGCTGGAACCTTCTGCTTCAGTGACCCTCCCCCTGGGCGACGATATCAGCTTA
>CAYWGP010000116.1:0-26745 GCA_964458155.1 uncultured Bacteroides sp. | reverse complement strand
TACAAAGAGCCCTCCCTCAAGCAGTACGCGGAATACATTGCTGACCGCCGTCTGGATGAAATCGGCCTGCCTGAAGATCCGGGAGTTAATTTCCAGGGCTGCCGGCAATGTGACCTCCAGTTCTTTCAGGGCTTCCTCCACCTGGCGGGTCAGCTCCAGGGTATTCACTTCTGGCTGCTTCAAAATGGTCAGGATGACCGCTTCCTTCCCGTTCAGGTATGCATCACCCACCTGATCGGGGTGTGCGATTTTCACCTGAGCCACATCTGAGATTTTCACGGGTCGTTCGTTCCGTGTCTTAATTACAGAGGAGCCAATGTCGGATGGATTGGTGGAGCGACCCGTAAGGCGGACTGCATATTCCTGTCCGTACTGGTTGATAATCCCTCCTGAGGCATTGCTGTTGGTATTTTCTGCACAACGGATCAATTCTTCCAGGCTGACATCATGGTACTTCATTTTATATGGATCGGCCAGGATTTGGTATTGCTTGCTTAGTCCCCCGATCACCACCACCTGGGCCACTCCTGATACTGATAAAAGCCTCTGGCGAACCTGTTTGTCAGTGATGGCCCTCAATTGGAACATATCCAGGGAATCGGAGATCAGAGAAACCAACATGATTTCTCCCATAATGGATGTCTGAGGAGAAAGTATGGGTGCCGGGATATGGGTGGGAAGCTGTGCCGCAATGGTGGGCAGTTTCTCGCTCACAATCTGCCGGGCTTTGTAAATGTCCATACCCCATTCAAATTCTACCCAGACAATGGAAAAACCATAGGAGGAAGAGGATCGGACCCTCCGGACACCGGTGGCCCCGTTCAGAGAAGATTCAATGGGAAAGCTGACCAGTATCTCAACCTCTTCTGCTGCCATGCCATGGGCGTCCGTCAGCACCACTACGGTGGGAGCAGTAAGATCGGGAAACACATCGATTTCCATGTCCCTGGCCGTAAAGAGTCCGATTGCCAGCAGTAAAACAGACAGGAAGATGATCAGCATCCTGTTATCCAGGGAAAATTTAATGATTCTGTTTAGCATAGCCGGGGTGTTTTAATGTGAATGTTCGTGTTCAATTTCCCCTGTCTCCATGGAGGCGACCTTGACAAGCATCACACCCCGGGTGACTATCCGTTCTCCTTCTTCCAGACCGCTTAGTATCTCCACTCTTCGGCCGTCGCCCGGACCTGTCTGCACCCGACGCTTGCTGTAGCTTTCACCGCTAAACTGGACAAATACATATTTACCACCCTGTTCTTCGCCCAGGGCGGTGACAGGGACAGAAAGTACATTTTTCCTTTCTCCGGCAATGAGGTACACTTCTGCGTAAGCACCTTCCAGGAGGTTACCTTCGTTCTTCAGAAGGAAATTTACCGGCAGGTAATGATCGTTTTCCATAACAGAGGGCCCCACAGCCAGTAGTCTTCCTTCCAGCTCCTTAACAGAAAGAAGCTTTTCAGAATAGGCGGGTCTGAAATAAGCAGTGGTGATGGATTCACTGTATTTAAAGTATTGTTGGGGAAGGTCGACCCGCAACATAAGGTTTCTGTCCGGAGAAAGGATGGCCAGGACACTGCCCTCTGTGACGTACATTCCGTCAGAAACTTCCAATTCGTGTAAACTTCCCGATGCAGGGGCCACAATGTGAACTCCCTCCTGCGAAATATGCGCCTTCAGGTTATAGAAATTCAGGCTGTCTTCAGTATAGATGGCACGGGATTCCAGGTACTGGCGCTGGGAGATAGCTTCACTTTTGTACAGGTGTTTGTAACGCATGTATTCGCTTCGGCTTAGCTCCAGCTTGTTATTAGCTTCCAGATATCTCAGATGCACGTTGTCTTCCACCAGGCTTTCCGAAGAAATGGTAAAAAGGAGTTGTCCCTGTTGCACATAGGCTCCCTGAACCAGATGCCGATCAGCAAAACGGACCATACCCCGTGTGGTGGAGGGGATGTTCTTTTTCTCACCGGGCATAGGCATTAATTCACCACTGGTGGGAATAAGGGTATGAAAGGGACCCCTGACTACCTTTTCAACCCGGAAATCGCTTTGCCAGGCCTGTTCCTTCAGAAAAGTAATATCCCCAAGCGGGGCCTCCGGGTGGCTATGCCCCTGTGAATCTTCAGGGGGGGCTTGCAATGAAGCATGATCGGCATACACGTGTACATGTACCTCCACACTTTCCTCCAGGCTGTCTTCCTTATAGGAGAGTTCAGCATGAAAGGCACCCCCTGTTTTTGGAGTGAATGGAACATAGAAGATACCCGGAGTAAGCGCTTTGCCGGAGCTAAGCGAAACACCGCCCATTCGGATTTCCAAATTGCCCTCAGAACAGGCCTGGTAGGAATCGAGCCGGGTCATATGGACCAGTATTTCTGATTCTTCCCCGGCAACTAATGCCGGGTATTCCACATAGAACTCCAGATTTTCACTGAACAGGGTATAATTTGAGCTTAGTCCATCGTGTTCATTTGCATGGACATCGGTAGCGGAGTCCTGATTTGCCTGTCTTTTACAGGCCAGGGTGCTCAATACCAGGAGGGCAAAGAAAAATATTTTATTCATGATGTTAGCTTATATAATGAAACATTGGGTGCATGGAGTGTACACCTTTACTGGCATCTGTCAAAGATGTCCGAGACTAAGCTAAAACAGGAGGTGCCCTGAGATCTTTCGATCCAGGGTAAACGGCAGTTATGCAGGGAGCTCTGTGGACTGCATAATTGTAAGGAGTGCCAGGCTGTTCTGCCTGATGAAGTAAAGGCTTGCCGGGGACAATCATTGCCTGGATGCCAGCAGCCCAGGAATGAAGTGCCGGGACACTTTGTTTCTGGAAAACCACCTCATTAAAGGCATGGCAGTGAGTGGGATGCTCATCGGCATCATGAGCGGCATCGGCATCATGATTGTGCTCATGAGTGTCGCGGTGTTCAATAGGACAATCGCCGGTAATGGGACTATGCAAGACTTCGGAATGATGATGATGTGGTAGCAGGTTATGAGCCAGGAAAACTGAGAAACAGATTAGAAGCAGGCCAGCTATGTGCCTTT
Organism: uncultured Bacteroides sp.; assembly: GCA_964458155.1. Classification (GTDB taxonomy): domain Bacteria; phylum Bacteroidota; class Bacteroidia; order Bacteroidales. Next base: position 23,694 of record CAYWGP010000116.1, on the reverse strand, counting down.
TGAAAATCATTCTTTACGTCTTTGAGTGACAAAATAGTGAAATCTTTATAGATCAAGCAATTTCCATAACAAGGGATTTCATTTTGCTAAGTCCGGTCCTTGCTACAAGCAGCGGATCTTCTTCCCAGTAAGTCCTGTTGAAGAGCTCCAATGACAGCACTTTTTCCCCACCCATATTTTTCAAATCAGTCAATATCTGATGCATGGGTGCAGCACCATCACCGGGATATACCCGGTCGGCATCCACCTGTTGTTCCCTGCATTTGTTTTCCGGGTAGTCGTTCATATGAAAAATATCGATCAGATTGCCATTGAGAAGTTTCAGGGCATTAAATCCGGTTCCACCCCTGAACATATGGTATACGTCGGGCAGAATTTTCACATCAGGATCATCTGCTGCAGCTGCAATCATCAGAACCTGTCCCAGGTGCCACAGCACTTGAGAGGATCCCCAGAATTCAAGTTGGGGCATCACCCCGGTACTCCTTCCCAGGTCAAGCAGGCTTCTGTATTTCTCCCCGGCGGCAAAAAAATCAAGTTCCTTGTCGGAGGGAAGCCCGGCAGGCGGAGCCGCAATCCGGCGGCATCCGATCCCTGCCAGCATGTGCATCTCGCTTTCCATCTGGATAAGTCCGCTTTCTCCCTCTGCCAGCCAGGGAGCAAAGCCAATGGCACTCTCCACTACAATGCCATGATCATCTGTAAATTGCTTGATAGAAGAGAGGGATTGTCCTGTCTTCAGGGCATCCTCCACATCCCTCACCCAGACCTCAATGCCGTCATAACCCGCTTTGGATGCTGTCTCAATGTACTTAAGCAATCCTGGATTATTAGCGCTGATGGTGCTGGTATTCAGACAGTAACGGAATTTTGCAGAGAGAGATGGGTGTTGTCCTCGTAGCGAGACCGGATGGGATATTCCAAGGGCACCCATGACCATGGCCGTGAGTGCATTTCTTCTTGATATTCTCATTATTAATCGTTCAATTTGTATGTATCCTCAAACCTTTACTCTATGAATCCTGTAAGATACAAGCAATTGAAATATTTCCCCGCCCTGACTTCTTATTTTTCTCTTCTCAGTGACTCATGAATACAAGTAAGCTTACCCCTCTTCCGCAAAGCGAGCGGATCCTCTCCATTGATCTTCTTCGTGGGATTGCGCTGCTGGGAATTCTGATAATGAACATCCAGCATTTCTCAATGCCCCAGGCGGCCTATATTAATCCTACTGCCTACGGGGATCTGGAAGGACTGAACAAGTGGATCTGGATCCTAAGTCATATTCTTGCCAGCGAAAAGTTTATGAGTATTTTTTCCATGCTTTTTGGTGCCGGCATTTTGCTTTTTACCGAACGGGCCGAGCTAAAAGGAAATAACAGTGCGCTTCTTCATTACCGGCGTATGGGCTGGCTTCTGATCTTTGGCCTGATACACGCTTACCTGCTGTGGTCAGGGGATATCCTGGTATCATACAGCCTCTGTGGCATGCTGGTATTTCTCTTTCGCAACAAACGCCCCTTCACCCTTATTGGAACCGCCATTGCTTTTTTCCTTGTTCCCATATTGCTTGAGCTGTATTTTGCCTGGTCGATCCCCTACTGGCCGGAAGAGACCTTGCAATTTACCATGGAGAGCTGGAAGCCCGGAACGGAGACACTTCAGCATTATCTGGATGTATACAGGAGTGGCTGGTGGGATCAAATGGAACTTCGCGTTCCAGGAAGTATTTTTATGCAGACAGGCTACTTCTTTATGGAGTCCTTCTGGCAGGTGATGGCCCTGATGTTGCTGGGTATGGCCCTTTACAAATTGGAGTTTTTCTCCGGTGGAAGATCTTCATCTTTCTACCTGAGAACAACACTTATCGGACTGTTAAGCGGTTATATGCTTTCGGGACTGGGAGTCTGGCTGAATTTTAAGTATCAATGGACCATGGAGTTCTCCATGTTCCTGGGATCGGAGTTCAACTATGTGGGCAGTGTGGGTGTTGCCATGGGGTATAGCGCCCTTGTCATGTTGTTCAGCAAAGCACTGGCCGGAGCGGGGATAAAACGAATGCTTTCAGGTGTCGGACGCATGGCCTTTAGCTCTTATATCCTGATGACCCTGGTCTGCACCTTTATATTTTATGGGCAAGGACTGGGTTTGTATGGCAGCGTTGAAAGGAAATACCAGATTCTTTTTGTACCGGCCATCTGGATCCTTATCTTGATCCTTTCATCTCTGTGGTTAAGGCGTTTCCGCTTTGGACCCCTGGAGCGAATTTGGAGGAGCCTTACCTATGGGGCATAATTTATTTAGTATCTTTTGCTCTTCAAAGTATCTGTAATATTTACACACTTGTTCAACTATAAACTATCCTGAAATGAAAAAATCATACGTATTCCTGGGACTTATTCTTCTTATTGTAACGGCTTGCAATCCCAAATCCGGTACGACCACTGCCACAGAGAAGGATGGCTTCAGCTTTGCCTTTCTGACAGATATTCATCTGCAGCCCGAGAAAAATGCCGTGGCTGGCTTTCGGCAGGCCATCGATTCGGTTAACAGGCTCAATCCCGATTTTGTAATCACAGGAGGAGACCTGGTGATGGATGCACTGGATCAGACGTATGGACGGGTCGACTCACTCTATGCTCTGTATAAAGAAATCTCCAGTGAATTTAATATGCCGGTATATAACTCAGTTGGAAATCATGAAGTCTATGGATGGCACCGAGACGAGGATGGGATTGAGTCAAATCCTGAATTTGGCAAGGGGATGTATGAGAGCAAGTTGGGAGAACGATTTTATTCCTTCGACCATAAGGGCTGGCACTTTATTATTCTTGATGCCATATACAGGGGTGAAGAAGGGTATTACATTGGTAAAATTGACCAGGAACAGATTGAATGGCTTCAGGGAGATCTTGAAAGGACTGATAAGGAAACTCCTATCGCCATTACTGTGCATATACCCTTTATCACTTCCAGAACGCAGTTAAGCCGTGGTGCCCTGGCTGCCAATTCAGAGGGTGGAGTGATCACCAACTCACTGGAGGTTTTAAAAATGTTCGGGGAGCATAAGCTGAAACTGGTTCTGCAGGGACACCTCCACTTCAATGAGGATCTTTTTGTGGGGAACCAGGTGCACTTTATAACCGGGGGGGCTGTGAGTGGACTTTGGTGGAGCAATAAGCCGGGCGATCGTCCCGAAGAAGGATTTCAGATGATCCATGTGAAGGGCGATAAAGTGAGTTCCGAATATTTTGACTTCGGATGGACCCCGGCAAATGACATGTAGTGCAGTTCTGGCACCTGATGGAGAAAAAATCTTACTTGTTCCTGGGAATCATCCTGCTGTTCCTCACTGCTTGTAAGCAACCATCTGGTAAGACCTCCATTAAAGACGAAAGTGAGTTTAGCTTTTCGTTTATGACAGATATTCACCTGCAACCCGAGAGGGCCTCTGAGGCCGGTTTTCAATGGGCCATAAGAGAAGTGAATAAAAGAAATCCCGACTTTGTTATTACCGGAGGAGATTTAGTGATGGATCCACTGGTCCAGGCCTATAGCAGGGTTGACTCTCTCTTTAATCGATATATCGAGTTATCAGGGAAGTTTAATATGCCGATCTACAATACCATAGGCAATCATGATGTTTTTGCTTGGCAAAGCAATGAAGAGGACATCGAAAAACATCCGGAATTTGGGAAACGAATGTATGAGCAACGTATTGGTCCGCTCTATTATTCTTTCGATCACAAAGGCTGGCACTTCATCATTCTGGATGCTGTCAATTTGGAGGAGCGGGGTGCGTACAGGGGAAAAATTGATGAAGAGCAGATGGCCTGGATCGCGGAAGATTTAAAGCAGATCGATCACCAAACCCCAATTGCTATAAGTACACACTTCCCATTTGTTAGCTCTGCATTCCAGCTGACTATGGGTCCCACGGCTAAAATTCCGAGAGGACTTGTAATTCAAAATGCACACAGGGTGCTGGCCCTTTTCAGCGATTTTAATCTGAAACTGGTTCTGCAGGGGCATTTACATTATCTTGAAGATATTTTTGTTCAGAACCAGGTCCACTTTATCACCGGAGGTGCCGTATGTGGCAAGTGGTGGAACAACACACCAGATAGCAAACCGGAAGAGGGTTTTGTGATGATTCATTTGAAGGGAGAGGAGCTGGAGTGGGAGTATGTGGATTTTGGATGGACACCTCCGGAAGACATTTAATGCTGTAGCGATCTCTTGCCCACTTCCTTAATCTGTTCCAGGTGGTGTGGAAGTATTTCTCCTCTTGCGTCAGCTACAACTTCGAGACATAATACGCCTCCACCCTTTACGATTTTTTCTGCCATAGAGACAAGCTCAGCAGTTTCGAACTGTTGTCCTTTTCCTCCCCATTTTTCACCCAGATAAGTGAACAGGAACCACTGTACCCCATCTTCAACCCATCTGTCCGACGGAAATTCATCAATTGTCCTTTTTTCTCCGGAACTGTAATCGCAATAAGGAGTATTGACCTGAATTTTTCCAAAGCCGTAATTATAGCTTACAATACTTTGTTTATTGCCTGCTTTTGCCGCCAGTGTGTGCGTGCTGATGTTATGTTTAAGCGACATGTCCATCCTGGTGCTTCTGATGGAATTCCAGGAATATAAGCCATCAAACCACCATCCTTTGACACCATCGCCATATCGAAGGCTCCATTCCCTGATCATGTTTTCCAGGATGGGCTGGTTAAACTGACTCGTGGCTGAATCATTTTTAAAAGGATAATGAAATTTTTCACACACCAGTTTATTACCTACGGGAGGATTCCCGGGCAGATATAATATTAGCGGGATATTGTGTTTTTCCAGCGCACCGATCAAATCCAGAGGTAAATCACGTATGGAACATAAGTCTCCTGGATTGACGCCAACAATGCTGTCAAAAGTTGAGTTCGGCGAACAGTAATAACCGGAGTTCTGTCCCAGTGTAAACATCACAAAACCAACTCCGGCATCCTTTGCCTGGCTGGCAAACTTCTCAACATCAAAACTATTCACAGCATCATTCCACTCTTTTGCACCGCCCTCAGGAACAATGACCGGTTTCAGATAGTGCACCATGATGCCAATACCGGCGTTCCTGAACCAATCAGTATTGGGATTGCCCCTGTATTCAACAGGATGAGATGAGATTACAGATGCACTTATTATCTCATCATTATTTATACGGCAGTTTATCTCACATTTAAGATATTTATCCAAATATGAGCTTAGTAAGACGATCTTATCTGTCCAGATACCCTGAAGTTTCTCCCATTCACCATTGGGCGACGGGGCCAGATACCAGCTGTACTCAGGATCCTCTGACTGATCAGGCAGGTCACACCGTATCTCTATCAGGTTTTTTGCATATAAGTCTCCTTCAAGGGCTACATTCTTAATCTTTTCGGTCCCACAGGACAATAGAAAACAGAAAGTAAAGGATAGAGACAAATGGATTATTATTATTCGTTTCATGCTTTCAGGATTTGTTTTAAACTGTGATCCTCCTGGTCATTTCATGATGCCAGGCTATATCTTCCCACATGGCCTGCAGGCGTCCGTATGTAATATTAAGGGTTTTTGAAAATGGATTTCCCTGCCCGTCTATCCCCCCTTCATTGAAACAGGTCATCTTTCCTGCCTCGGAAGTGGGAATATAGCTGCACCCCGTATCCTGACTTCTCAATGATAAATTGGGGATCATTAACAGGATTAGCAGTAGATTTACAAACAGCTTTACAAATAAAGAACCTTTCATGTTTTTCTCCTTTACAGCATGATAGACAAATTACCAAATATTAATCAATATAGAATGACATTTAGTTCTTTCCCCGCATAGTTTTATTTCTTACTTTAGCATCATCATTGGTTTCCATATGCCGGCTCTGCCGGTGGAATCAAAAGGGAATACCGTTAGAATCGGTAACAGTTCCCGCTGCTGTGAATCCAAACATGGATTAAAACCAGAATTGAAAACTGGTTCCCATGTATATGGCTTCTGAAAGCAAACCACTGTTCTGATAATCCCGGCCGGGATTAGAATGGGAAGGTTTCAGAAGTCCGGACAAGTCAGAAGACCTGCCAGTGATAACCCAGCTTTTGCAGCCCGCGGTGAACGGGAAGCTGATCAACTTTTTCCATTGATCCTGCCTCACTATCGCCCGCTGCGACTTTAAATATTTATGGATTTAAATCGTAGCTTGATGAAGAAGATTTACATTACAATGACAGCGCTTTGTCTGCTGACCCTGGTGGTGAAAGGACAGACATCTCTCACACCCCGGCATGGTTATGACGTGGCCACCTGGCTGGAGGATTACACCAATATCGGGGCATTCGACTTTTCGGATACGCTTTTTTATTTAAATGATGGAGATACCATTCATATGTTTGGTATTAACAATGGTGCGGAGCTGAGAAAATATGGTGTTCCGGACGACTATTCGGTGAACAGGTATGGGAGCTTCCTGACGGCTTCACCGGATGGATCTTCCTTATGGGTCGGCTATACCAGCGACGGGAATACCGATGATCGCATCTATAGCCTGGATGTGGAGAGTGGAGAATGGAAACTTCAGGCCACCTTCCCGGCAAACATGGATCTGGAATTCTGGAAGGACAGCATCCTGGTATCCGGTTTGAACAGCACTTCATGGGATGCCCCGGCTGCCATCTTCGTACTGGATACTTCGGGCGCCAATGAACACAGGAGGATAGTTGAACCTGGTGGCTATTCGGCTGGAATATCCGTTGACCAGCAAGGGAATCTTTATTATGGGACTTCCTATGCCATGGGAAATAATGCCCTGTATCGCTGGGACGAATCTCTCCTGAAGCTTGTGCTTGAGGATCCTGTAAGACCCATCCTGCAGGTAGCACATGCAGAAAAACTAAGCGATCTGCCCGCCGGCGCATATGATTGCGAAGTGGACCAGGGGGGGAATGTATTGTTCAATATGAATCTCTACGGCGGAACCATGGCAGTGGGCAAGTGGAACGGAACCAGCGGGGATGGTCATAACATTGATACCCTGGCAACTGCTTCCGGCGAATGGGACTGGCTTGGTATAATTAAGTCCTATGGCGATATAAGCCTGACTGAACCGGGCAATATGGTGCTTACCTATTCCTTCGGTCAATCCCTTGCCATTATTACACATAAAATTACCCTGGGTGTAAAGAAAGATCCTGCCCTGGAGATTCTGGCCTACCCCAATCCTTCCGAAGGTATTTTTACGATCCGGTCCGGAAGTGCGGAAATAATGGAAGTAAGGGTCTTTTCTCTTCGGGGTGCGCTGGTCTATGAGAAGCTTGATTTTGAACCGGGAACAGTGATTGATATCTCCAGGCAGGCTACAGGGACCTACATCCTGAAGCTCGGTACCGGTAAGGGGGCTACTGGCAAAATGATTCAAAAACTCTAGAGATTTGAAAGGCAGGTATCTCATATCAATGCTGCTAATGCTGAGCTTCTTTTATTCAAAAGCCCAGTATATAAGCCAGGTAATGGAATACAGGCCGGCACCCGGACAACTCATCAATGAAGTGCCATGGGGAACTCCAGCCGGGGCACACTCTATTGAAGGAGATATAAATGGATCACTCAGTCTGGGAGCCTTTGGAGGCTATGTGATTTTTCGCTTCGCCACTCCGGTGGAGAATGATCCGCAGAATCCTTTTGGAGTCGATTTTACCATTTTTGGAAATCCAATGCCCCATTGGTCCGAGCCCGGAGTGGTGTGGGTGATGAAGGATGAAAATGAGAACGGAGAGGCCGACGATAGCTGGTATGAGCTGGCAGGCAGCGACTACTGGTTTTCCACTACCCGGAAAGAATACCGTGTTAGCTATAGCAATCCGGGAGGAGATCTGGCCGCTGATGTGCCCTGGGAGGACCACCTGGGTGAGCATGGAATCATCAGGGCAAACAGCGTTCACACCCAAAGCTATTACCCCCTGGCTGATTCATTTCCAAACATTGATCCGCTCAGCTATTCCCTGGAAGGAACCCTGTTACGAGGTATGATATATGAACATCCCTCGGGGATGCGGTCGGCCCGCAGGGCCTTTGGCTATGCCGACAACCAGATGCGGGGAACAGGCCCCCATAGTACACCCGATAATCCCTATACCAGGGAAGTTGAACATGCTGGTGGAGATGGCTTTGATATCGGATGGGCGGTCGATTCAGGCGGTGTTCATAGGGAACTGGACCGGATACATTTTATTAAGGTGCAGAGCAGTATCCTGGCAGACGGGGGCTGGCTTGGAGAACTTTCAAGCGAGTTAACAGGAGCCGTGGATGTATCTCCCGATCCGGCTCTTAGCGGAGAAACAGAGATGGTGGTGATACGTGACCTGCCACCTGTTCTGGAAACAGGAGAATACCAGATGGAGGTACTGGTATTTCAAATGGGACATCCGGTGAATGACAGGCCGGTGCTTTGGACCACCAGCGATCCCGGGGCAAGTGTAAATGAAGCTCAATTGCTCCGTGTTTCGCAAGAGGGTCCCCTTACTGTTACAGCTGCTCTTGCCGATCGTCCGGAAATTAATGCATCAGTCTCCACAACAGTGCAATTTACGCAGACATCACTTAGGGATCACTCGGGACATAATGGTAAACTGCTTCTTTATCCTAATCCCTGCTCAGATTTTTTCAGGCTTAAAGGAAGCCGGAACAGCACTCTGCTGCTGTACGATGCATCCGGCAAGGAGCTGATGCGCGTTGACCAGTATCAGGAGGAGATGGCCCTGGATATCAGTGCCTGCCCACCTGGAATCTATTTGGTAAAGATGGAGCAGGGCAATGAAACAGCATGGCTAAAACTGATTAAACGATAAGATGCCGGCAAGAGCAGTCATAGGGTTGGTTTTACTTGTAAGCTCTCTTACACTGATTGCTCAGGGTATTACCGATTCGGTATTTCATATCCAGGGTGTGAGTATTGCCAGAGAACAGATTTTCGTGAAGGAGCAGGCGGGAATGAAACAGACCAGTGTGGACAGTGCGGTCCTGGAATATAAAGCCAGCCTTTCCCTGTCGAACCTCTTATCTGAGAATACTTCTGTATTTATCAAGGACCATGGACGCGGGGCACTTGCAACAGCATCATTTCGCGGCACATCGCCCTCCCACACCCAGGTAAACTGGAACGGAATTAATATTAATAGTCCCATGGCCGGCATGGTTGATTTCTCCCTGATCCCGGTCTATATCATCGATGATCTGAATCTGAAATATGGATCCGCATCACTTGCCGATCAGAGCGGGGGGATAGGGGGCTCCATTAACATGAACAACCGGACCCGGTGGAATGAGGAGAGTACTCTGGCATATATGCAGGGGATAGGGAGCTACAGTAGCTTTGATGAGTTCCTTCAGGTGGGTATCGGGAATAAGAAGATCCAGAGCAAGACCCGGCTGTACCATAATTTTTCAGAAAATGATTACACCTTTGTAAATCGTGGTATTGCAAGGATAGACCCTGTTTCGGGAGATATCACCAATCCAGTGGACACCAACGATCATGCCGACTATTTGCGTTATGGACTTCTCCAGGAAATTTATTACCGGCCCACGACCCATCATGTTTTATCCCTGAAGTACTGGGGACAGTATGCCGATCGCACCATTCCCAAACCCACCTCTTACGAGGGGCCCGACAATTCCAATCTGAACAGCCAGGAAGACAGAGATCATCGCCTGGTGGCTGATTGGAAATTTTATGGTGATAAGGGAAAGTTTATGCTTCGTACGGGCTATGCGGATAAAAGTCTTGATTACAATCAGATGAACAGTGTACCCGGACTGGGCCTGATCCCTGCTGTCTGGTCGGAAAGCAGGCAGCAGAGCCTCTTTAATACAGTCTCTTATTCCGGAAGTACTGAAGGAGATTTCTCCTGGGAAGCTAATATACGCATGAACCTGCATAGGGTAGCTTCGGCCGATTCTGTCTCCGGCAATGGCTATGAGGGTCAAAGAAATGAGCTTTCAGCTATGTTAGCCCTGAGTAAAAGTTTTTGGAAAAGGGTGAACCTGAACCTGCTGCTCCGGCAGGAATGGGCGGATGGAGAACGGATACCTTTCATCCCATATTTTGGTTTTGATGTGAGATTGATACAGGGCACAGACCTGATTCTGAAAGGAAACATAGCCAGGAATTATCACCTGCCAACACTCAACGATCTCTACTGGCAGCCCGGGGGTAACCCCGATCTCTTAGCGGAAGAAGGATTTACCGTGGAGGCCGGACTTGCTTATGAGCGGGAGTTATCGGGGCATTTGCTGATTACAGATCTTACCTTTTACCGCTCACAGATCGAAAACTGGATTCTCTGGATACCTTCCTACAGGGGGTTCTGGGAGCCCTACAATATCAGGAGTGTACTGTCAAAAGGGCTGGAGTACAGCTTTTCCTTCCAGGGAAACGTGGGAGAATTCAACTATAAATTTCTGGCTGGCTATAGCTATACAAGTGCTGTTAACCAGGGAGATCCGCTCGTCTGGGGTGACGAATCTTATGGAAAGCAACTGGTATATATCCCTTTGCATTCAGGAAATCTGATGGCTCGACTTGGGTGGGGCAGTTTATTTTTTACCTACCAGTTCAGTGCCTACAGTGAAAGATATACCACCTCCAGTAATGATGTGAGCAGGCGAGACAGGCTTTACCCCTATTATATGAATGACATCTCAGCAGGGAGCCTTTTCCGGTTGAAACGAGTTGATCTCTCCCTGGAGCTGAAAGTGAATAACCTCTTTAATGAAGCCTATCATACCATTCTTTACAGGCCCATGCCCGGAAGGAATTACCAGTTAATTTTCAGGATCCAAATTTAGAAGCAAGTTGATCAGAAAGCTGTTATATACAGGATTGTCCCTTCTTTTCCTCCTTTCCGGATGCATGAAGGATGAGCAACTATGGGATTTTGATTTCCCTGTACATGATGCTTCCGCCTCCGGTATTTTTGTCTGGAATGAAGGTAATTTCACATATGGGAATGCCTCCCTGACTTACTATGATCCGGAAACCAGGGAGCGAAGAGATGATATCTTTTTTAATGCCAACGGCATTCCCCTTGGAGATGTGGCCCACTCCATGACCATTCGGGACAGCCTGGCATATGTGGTGATTAACAACAGTGGCCGGATTTATATTTTCAATACCAGCACCTTTAAAGTTAAGGGAAAGATAACAGGCCTTACTTCACCCAGGTATATTCACTTTGTAAGTGACACAAAAGCTTATGTTAGCGATCTCTATGCCCGGTCTATTGCGGTGGTAAATCCGCTTAGCATGGAGGTAAGCGGGTCAATACCTGTAAATAACGGCAACAGCGAAAGCTATCAACACTCCACGGAACAGATGCTGCAATACGACAGGTTTGTTTACACCAATTGCTGGAGTTTCGACAATCAGGTACTGGTGATCGATTCTGAGCTGGACCGGGTGGTCGACTCCATTGAGGTAATAAAACAGCCCAATTCCATGGTACTTGACAAACACCATTCTCTCTGGGTCCTCTGTGACGGGGGGACTGAAGGAAGTCCATATGGCTCTGAGGCGGGCGGACTCCTGAAGATCGCTGCCGGATCCACCGAGGCAGAGATTATTCTGAACTTCGCTGCGGAAGAGAGCCCGCGGGACCTGAAAATCAATGGGACAGGAGATACCCTCTATTTTATAAACGGAGATGTATACCGTTTTGCGTTAAACGCTGAGGCCGGGGCAGAGCTGGTGATAGAAAGTCCTTATGAAGGGAACACCATGAGCGGTTTTTATGGTCTGGATGTGGACCCCATGAGCTCGGAGATCTATGTGGCTGATGCCATAGACTTCGTCCAGAGGGGGATGGTATACAGGTTTAACCCGGAAGGATTAGCAGTAGATACATTCCGTACCGGCATAGCCCCGGGAGGTTTCTGTTTTAATTTCTGAAAATATGTTGTAATTTGTCTCTTGCATTTCATTGAAAACAGGCCATGACAATTCAACAATACCAGAAGAAATGCTCCAGGGAGTACCTGAAGAGCATTAAGTTATCAGAGGAGAACACCTACCTTTACGGAAACCCGGTTCAAACTGTGGTCCCCATAGAGACCGCCATTGGAAAAATAATGATCATTGGTCCGCAGCCGGCAGCCAAGGTTGCTTTTGTGAATGATATACCGGATGTTCCCCTCTATGATGCAACTGCACCTTTTTCCATTGAACCCTACTATGATGGAAGCAGGGTACGAAGTTCATATACGGGACAGGAACTCAGTGAAGTGATCCTGGAAACTCTCGAGATTTCCAGAGAGCACTGTTGGCTCACCACCCTGGTAAAGGTCTTCCTCTTCGATGATGATGTGGTAAAGAAATACCACCGGCTGGGTAAGGAAATCAAGGAGAATAAATCGCAATACCCTGAACTTGCACTTAAGAGTATGCCCTGGCTCCGGGATGAGCTTGAGATCGCAAATCCCAAGGCCATAATCCTGCTGGGTCCGGAGGTCATATCCAGTCTTTTGTTGATTTCAGAAGACGAAGCCAAGGAGTTGATCACCGGAGAGGTGGTGGAGAAAAAGATTATCTGGAAGAATTCCAATTTTATCTGTTTGCCCCCTCCGGGAGTGATCATGGACCGATCAGCCCGCAATCCATGGCCCCGGAAATTTGCCCTGCAGATCGGACCGAAAGCCGCCAAAGAGATCAAAAGGCTGGAGGCTCAACCCACTATTTGATTCACCGGATATTCATAGTCTTGTTTATTGCAGCCACCGATGCAGGTGAGCTGCTACAAAATCATCATCGTTCAGATCAGGATAAGCTTCATATACCCGGTCAATCTCCTTTTTTTGTCCGCCAGTAAGCACCTCATCCTCATTGAGGGTCCACAGGCCTTCCAGCAGACCCTGGCGCCGCAATACTTCATGCAGGCCAATGATGCACCCTTTGAAGTTATTGGCCGCATCAAAAAAGGCCGCATTGCTGTCGGTAATCTGCATAGCCAGACTCAGTTGCTGCTCTGTACTTCCGTCAAGCCCACCTTTCTGGATTTTCTCCAGAAGGGTGACGGCAGATCGGGTCCACACCGCCCAGTGACCTAAAAGTCCCCCGACAATCCGCTTTTTAATTATTTCAGAGCCCACCCTAATGTTGAATTCTGCCAGAAGGTCTATCAGTATGTTGTCATCATTGCCGGTGTATAGTGCTATATCCTCAGAACGGCCCGATTCAACCACACCCCTTACCACATCCAGAGTCTGGTAGCGGTTAAACGGAGCTATTTTGATGGCAATTACATTTTCAATTTTTGCAAATTCCCTCCAGAAGTTTACATCAAGGACCCGCCCTCCCACGGCAGTTTGCAGATAGAATCCAATGAGTGGAATTTGATCCGCCAGGGCCCTGCAATGCTCAAGAATAATCTCATTGGAAGCATCGGGGAAAGCAGAGAGGCTAAGCAGTCCGGCATGGTAGTTCTGAGTCAGGGCCAGGCGGGCTTCCCTTGTGGCCTGTTCTGTTTGCCCGATGAGACCTGCAATCCGGATCACCTCTTTACCGCCTTTATCTTCAAAATGATCAAACTCTTCCCTGGCCAGAGCTAAAAGGGGCTCAAAGAGATTTATTTCAGGATTCCTGATTTCAAATTGTGTGGTGTGGACTGCCACGGCTATTCCTCCCGCCCCTGCATCCAGGTAATATCTGATAAGTGCCCGCTGCCTTTTCTCATCAAGCTTTCGCTCTTTATTAAGGGCCAGGGGCAAGGCCGGTATCACAACTCCCCGATGCAGGGAAAGCAGGATTTCTGCTGGTAATTCCTTATAATTCATTTGATTGTGAATATTAATATTTGCCGTCTCTTACTTCATAGTGGGTGGGCTTGCCCAGGGTTTCCCCTCCTTCACGGATCCAGGCGGCGGTCCATTTCATAATCCGTTGGGACTTAACCATGGGACGTCCAAATATTTGGAAGGCCTGTCCGGCGTTATTGAGCAGGGCTGTAGGCGCTTCTGCACCGACGAATACGGGCTGGATATTGAGTAATTTTCCAAATTCCAGGGCAACTTCACGCACCGATAAGATCTCCTCCCCGGTAATGTTCAGTACTTTTGCCGGACTCTCACATGTATCCAGAGACCTTATTACCAGATCATTAACATCGCCCTGCCAGATCACATTAAAGTATCCCATACTCAGGTCAATGGCTTCCTGGTTTTTCACCCTGCTTGCAATATCAAGCAATACACCATAACGCAATTCTACGGAATAATTCAGGCGAATCAGGCAGACCTTTGTCTGATGTTGTTTGCTTCCATATTCAAACATTCGCTCTCTTCCCAGGCAGGATTGCGCATACTCACCTATAGGTGAGGGCGGATCAGTCTCCAGCGAACCGCCAGATTCCACGGGGACCAGAGGATATACACATCCGGTTGAAAAGGCCACAATTCTGGATTCTTTAAAATGCTCGGCAACAAGCGCCGGCATGTAGGAGTTGACAGCCCAGGTCAGGGATATGTTTTCTTCGGAGCCAAACTTCATCCCTGCCAGGAAGAAAACATTCCTGGCCTTTGGCAGGCTTTGAATGAAGTTCATGTCCAGCAGGTCTCCGTGGAAGGTTTCAATTCCCATATCCTCCATTTGCATGCGTTGCTGATCCGATTCAAAAAGAGAAACTCCATATATGCGTTTTTCAACATTTGCCTTCTCACAGGCCCTGAGGGTCATCCTGGCCAGGCTGGGTCCGATTTTACCGCCAACTCCCAGGAACATAATATCGCCTTCAAGTTCTGAACACATTTTCACAGACTCTTCGGAGGGCAAGGACAGCAGCTCTTCCAATGCAGCTATGTCACGTATTTTATCCGGATATATTTTCATACCAGCCTCCTGTTTAATATGATGTTTTTATAGATGGATACAGATTGAATGATATTTTCGATGAAACAATATTCATCGGTCTTATGAGCCATTTCTGGTTCTCCCGGTCCGAGTATAATGGTAGGTACCCCACCGTAATAGGGCTGTAGTACTGAGCCGTCGGTAAGATAGGGCAATGCTCTTGACCAGTTTTCACTTTGCAGGTCAAGCCCGCAGATTTCACAAACCAGCTGTACCAGGGGATCTGACTCGGGGGTGCTGACCGGACCAAGATCCACAAGAGTTTCTATGGCTAGATCTTCACCAAGCTCCTGATGCAGCTTTTGAAGAACAGACTGATGTGAAATCATGGTCGTCGAACGGATATCAAGGGTAAACTCTGCATGGTCGGGGACCGAATTAATATTCAAACCACCTTCTATCATCCCGACGTTTATGCTGGGAAATCCCAGAAGAGGATCTTCCTCAGCCTCAAAACGAAAATTTTCAATCTTTGAAATACAATTTGCGGCTTTGTAGATGGCATTTTCTCCCAGCTCAGGCATGGATGAATGGGCAGTTTTTCCTTTGGTCACAGCATTTAAATAGAGGGCTCCCTTGTGACCTATGGCTGGAATGTTGGCAGTGGGCTCCCCGACAATGATTGCGCTTGCCTTCCCTAAGCCCTTATGAGTTTTTACCAGTTGTTGGGCACCCTGACAACCCAATTCTTCGCCGGCAGTAAAAATGAGTCTGATTCCACCCTCCGGAACAAGACCCGAGGTGGCTTCAATGGCTGCAAGGGTCATGGCTGCCACACCACTTTTCATATCGCTGGAACCGCGGCCAAAAATTTTATCACCCAGGGCTTTACCCGAAAAGGGATCTGCCTGCCAGGGCTTATTCCCCAGAGGAACTGTATCCAGATGACCGGAAAGTACCAGTGGTGCCACCGAAGAACTTATTCCCTTTTCCGCCATAAGATGCAGCCTGTTTAGCTCATACTTCGCCAAAACCACCTTAAATCCATGTGCTGTAAGAAGCTTTCCAAGTAAGCTGGCCAAAATGGCCTCATTTCCGGGAGGATCAATGGTGTTATGGGAGATGAGCTCCCGGGTTAACGCTATCACGTCGACTTGAGACAAATCGTATGTTTTATGTAGTTCGGATATAAGTTAGCATATTTTGGTACATGAACCAGACCATAAGGATAACGGCAATAAAACCTGCCACGGCAATTATATTCTGCACCCTGTTATTCCTGTATTCACCCATGATAAGTTTATTGTTTAGTGTCAGGAATAATCCAATGGCTATTAATGGAACTGCCAGCATGGAAGAAGCCTGTGCCATAATGAGCGCATAGATCACATTTCCCCGGAAGAATACAGCCACAAACATTCCGATCAGTAATATGGCCATGATAAATAATTTGGTGGTCCGGTCGTTCATCGAACGCCCCAGACCCAGACCATCTGCAAGTAGTCCGGCTCCAATCACCGAGTTCACTATCATGGAAGAAAATGCGGCGGCACACAGACCTACACTAAAAACAATCTTGGCTGAACTCCCGAACAATGCTTCCATTTGCAGGGCCATATCGGCCGCTGAGCCCACCACGATCCCCCTGGGATGTAATGCTGCTGCAGAAGTGATTACCACCGTGGCAGATATGAGGCCAAGGATTAGTATCCCGGCATAAGTATCCCTGAGACTGCTCTTCAGATTTTCTTTTTTCCATCCTTTATCCTGGGCCAGGTAGGATTGATACAGAGCGGCCGCCAGAGAAAAAGAAGTGGCCATCAATGCAGCTACCATATTCAGGCTGTCAGGAGAAATTTTTGAAGGAACAAATCCACGGGCAATAGGAGTTATTTCCGGTCTGGTAAGAAGAAGATTGATAAAAAAGGCAAGAATCATGATCATCACCAGGATTTTCATCAGGTTTTCGAGAACCTTATAGAGATTCCTGGCCCAGAATATCAGAATGATTCCAAGCGGGGTAAAGATGACTGGCCAGATGCGCTCACTGATTCCCGTGATTCCCTCCATCCCAATTCCAATTCCCAGGTTATTACCAAACTGAAAGCTTGATGTGGAGAGAAAAGCTGAAATTCCGATAAGAACGGCAAACCACCTCCCATAGGTATCTGCGATGGACTGAAGCATGGATTTACTGTTCGTCACGCCAAAGCGTGCTCCCATGGATGTGAAGGTGATCATGAATACTATGGAAATCACGATCACCCATAGGAAGGCATACCCATATTCGGACCCTATTCTGGAAGCTACAGTAATACTACCCGGCCCCAGCACAACCGAGGCGATGATGAATCCGGGACCAAGCGATTTGAGAAGATTCGTAACCTTTTTAAACATCCTATTAGCTTTTTGACAAAAACCCGGATGTGTATTGTGGGATTAAATCCCGCTAAAATCAACTTTGTCAAACACCAGGGAGGGCAGTCGCCACGAACGGCTGAGATCCACATCACTGCCCACAGCAACCAGATTATTCCATAACTCCTTAAAGTTTCCGGTGATGTTCATCTCTGCCACAGGCTGAACCAGTTTCCCTCTTTCCACCAGGAATCCTTCGATACCGAAAGAGAAATCGCCGGTAGCTCCATTGCTGTTTCCGCCATTGAATCCTGTCACCAGGATGCCCCGGTCGATGTCGGCCACCAATCCTTCCAGACTCTTTTCTCCTGGCTTGAAGACAAGGTTGGTGGTACTCCCGGAGGTAGCTTCCATCTCCAGTTTCCTGCCATAGTAGGTATCGATGTAGAAAGTTTTCAGAATGCCGTTTTCCACAACGGAACGCTTTTCAGTGGCCATTCCCTCATTGTCAAAAAGCCTGGAACCCCGTCCTGATACAATAAAGGGATCATCAACAATGGTCATCAAATCGGAACCGATTTTCTCTCCCTTCATGCCGATCAGGAAAGACTGCTTTTGCTGGATGGAACCTCCATTCAGGGCAGAGATCAGGGGGCGCAGGGGCTGTCCGGCCATTTTGTTTTCCACAATCATCGGCATCTTTCCTGAAGCAATCTTCGCCTGGCCAAGGCGATCCACTGCTTTTTTCAGGGCTTTCTTTCCAATCTCTGACCGGATAAGCTGGTCGCTGAAGATGGAAGATTCATACCAGCTGCCCTCCGGACGTGCAACTCCATCGGTAACTGAGACCGAAGCACTCAGGGAATAATAGGTATTTTCTGTATCCCCCTCGAAGCCGTTGCTCGCTACAATCACACTTCCACTCATCCCATCACGATAGGAGGTAGATACAGAAATAATACGATCATCCGATCCAAGGACCTCTTTTTCCAGAGCAAAGGCATCATTCACCTTTTGCTGGGGATCCACAGAAACGAAATTGGGATCGATGGTCTTCAGATTTGGACCACCACCCTGGTAATAACGTTCAGGATCTGGAAGGGTACGGAACTCATCTTCGGCCAGGAACCTGGTACTGATGATGGCTTCCTCAATAAATTTTCCCAGCTCCTCCTTGTTGGTAATCCGGTTGGTGGAGATGCTGGAATATTTATTGTCCACATAAAGGTTGATGCGCATACCGCCCTGGTTGGATTCCTGGAGCTTGTCTATCTTCTCATCCCTTACCTCAATCTGGCTGCTATTGTTATTGTATATGATTACCCGGGCCTGCTGTGCGCCATTCTGAACGGCGTGCTCCATGGCCCATTTTGCTATGCTGTATTTTTCTTCTTTGGTCATGATTCAAAGTTTTCAGTGTTATGCACTGGTTCCTCCAACGGTTAGTTTTTTCACCAGTACAGAAGGAAGCCCCATTCCTACCGGAACCGATTGTCCCCCTTTACCGCAGGTCCAGGTACCGGTCGCCGTCTGATAGTCCCCGGCAGCCATGGTAATGTCGGCCAGCGCCTGGGGTCCGTTCCCGATGATATTGATATCCTTAATGGGCGTGGTCAGTTTTCCGTTCTCGATCAGCATTCCTGATTTTACAAAGAAGGTAAAATCACCGGCACCTATCTTCACCTGACCGTTGGTGAAATTGTCCACATATACCCCGTAATCCACGCTGGAAATAATCTCCTCGGTGCTGTGGGGGCCATTTTCCATATAGGTTATTCTCATCCGGGGGAGTGGTACATGCCTGAAAGACTGCCGGCGACCATTTCCGGTTGGCTCCACACCGTAATGTTTGGCACTGATCCGGTCGTGGAGATAGCTTTCCAGCACACCATCTTTAACCAGGTATACCTTTTTTACATCGTTCCCTTCATCATCCACATTTATGGCTCCGCGATTATAGTCCATGGTTCCATCTTCGACGATATTTATAAAGTCTTTGGCAATGCTCTTGCCCATCTTATCGGTGAAGATGGATTCTCCCTTGCGGTTGAAATCCGCCTCGAAAGGATGTCCCATGGCTTCATGGAGCAGGATGCCTGATCCACCGGCACCCAGTACCACTGGCAACTCGCCAGCTTTGGGTTTCCCGGCACCAAAAAGGAAATTGGTCTTTTTCACCGCTTCCTGGGCCACTTCCTCAACCACGTCGTCATTCATAAATTCGAATCCCATACGCACGGATCGTGCACTGTAATCATTCTCGATCACTCCATCCTTCTCCATAACGCATACCACACCAAGGGTAGCCATGGGGCGATAGTCACATGTAAGGAGTCCTTCGGAGCTATAAAACATCACATAGGAGGATTCATCTCGCTGGAAGACCCTTGCTTTGCTTACTTTTTCGTCAAGCTCGAACAAACGATCGTTGAGTTTCTGAACAAAGGGAATTTTTTCCTCGATGGTAGAGTTCTCCCATTTACGGGATACCTTATAGTAATCAGGATGGGTTTTCTCTATAAGTTCCCCCTGGTTGAAGGTGACAGGATCGTTTGCAATGTTGGCAGCTGTTTTTGCTACCTTCAGCATATCCTGCAGACTGGTGGATTCGGTGTAGGCAAAACCAGTCTGGTCGCCCTTCAGTACTCTGATCCCAACGCCGTAATCCACATTGGAGTTAGCACTGTTTACCTTTCCGTCTTCCAGCCCAAGACTGTTGGAGATGGTATGTTCGAAAAAGAGGTCCGCATAGTCACCACCCTTTGACATTGCTTCGGCAATTACCTTTTGCATGATCGCGGGGGTCACTTCAAAATGGTCTAAATAGCTTTTCACGTCTGGTGAGATTTGAATGTTCTGGCAAGATTTCAGAAGCGGAGGCAACACCATGGTTCCTGCCACTGCAGCTCCGCCAGTTTTAATAAAACTTCGTCTGTCTAAAGTCATTTTATCCGGGTTTAGCTTTTAAAGCGCTCAATGTACAATTTTCCAGTGTAACAGGAAACAGCTATTTACCTGTTTATAAGAATACTTAACAAACTTTAAGAAACGGAAGGGAGAATATACCTGACCACCAGGTCAAATATGGCCCATTCCTGAATATCGGTAGTCTCCGGGGGGACATCATTCCACGCTGTGGTGACCACAATAAGATCCAGGGCCGGAAATACGATAACAAACTGGCCACCATAGCCATATCCCATAAATGAGTCATGGCCGGCAAATTGTCCAAGCCACCACAGAGAAGCGTAATTGTAATTTGTCCAGCTTCCCCATTCATTTGGATGAGTAAAATCGCTAGATGGAGAAAGAGATTGTTCCACCCAGGCACCGGGGATGATCTGTTCTCCCCGAAGCTTACCTTTCTGCAGGTATAAAAGGCCCAATACGGCCATTTCCCGGGGTGTTACCTGCATGGTATTTCCACCAAAACAGATGCCCTGGGGATCTTTTTCCCAATAGTCAACATCAATACCCATTGGAGAGAATAGAAATTCCTCTGCAAATTCATCTGTCCCACGTCCCGTTACTTCCGTAATTACTCCAGACAGGAGATGAGTAATGAATGTATTGTACCTCATCCCTTCCCCCGGATCATAGATTAAAGGGTATTCAATAGTGCTTTTGATCCAGTTTTCGGTGCTGTAAAGTTCTGCATAGACGCTGTAATTGTTATATGCTTCACCCTCAATGCCCATTCGCATGGTCAGGAGATGTTCAATGGTAATATCCTGCTTCCTGGGATCAAGATCCCCGGACCAATATTGGGGAAAATAATCGAGCATCCTGTCCTCCAGATCAAGACCATAGGGACCGAATAGCACCAGGCCGGTAATGGCAGATAGCATACTCTTTGATACCGACATAATGTTATGAGGCCGGTCTTTCGTGAAGCCATTATAATAATCTTCTGCCACGATACGGCCATTACGTATGATAAGCATGCCATCCACAAAGCCGTATTCGGAGGCAAGGATCAATGCCGAATCAAGCATATGGGGATCCATCCCCTGCTCACCCGGGCTTGAGATCTCCCAGGCGAATGGAACAAATGGAGCCTCAACCGGCTCTTTACTGCACCCCGGGATCATGGCAATAAGCACAGCTAAGAGAAGCGGTAAAATCGCCGTTTGCTTTCTCATTACTAATATGATGCCTGAAGGGGCCTGGCCCCTACCAAAAACCTTTGTTTTTTTATCTTCTTTCCTTAAAGCCGATCTTTAATTGTTATTTTTATTTCGAAATAGATACAACTAACTAATCTGGAAATATGAAAACCTTAAAATTTATCACCATTGCCATTACCGGGATACTTCTTTTCGGATGCACCTCCACAACTGACAAATGGATCACCCTGTTTGATGGGAAAACCCTGGAAGGGTGGACTGCCTCTGAGCATGCAGATTCCTGGAAGGTTGTAGAGGGTGCCATTATTACCGGCGGGGAACGCTCCCACCTGTTCTACACCGGGGATGTGCTGGATCATAAGTTCAAGAACTTTGAATTCAGCGTGGATGTGATGACCCAGGCGAATTCCAATTCAGGGGTCTATATCCACACCGAATTCCAGGAAGAGGGATGGCCGGCCAAAGGCTATGAATGCCAGGTGCTGAACTCCACCTTTCCCCCTGCTAATCCCGGAGACTATGTGGAGCGTAAAATGTCGGGAAGCATTTATGCGGTCCGGAATATCTGGAAGGCAGTGCAGGCCGACAATGAATGGTACACTTACCGTATTGTGGTACAGGGACAAACCGTGCAGACATACATCAACGATTTGCTGCTCGCTGAATATACTGAACCTGAGGTGCTGTGGAGACCTGAGGGTTGGGCCGGAAGGAAGCTGAGCCCAAACGGAGGCACCTTTGCCTTCCAGTGCCACGATCCCGGCAGTATTGTGGCCTTCAAAAACATCAAGGTGAAGCCCCTGGCCGATGATCTGCCCACCCCCGGAACTCCCCCGGAGGACCTTGAATTCGAAGAGCAGATCGTGAGACTGGCCACAGATAATATCCCATTGATCGATTTCCATACGCATCTTAAAGGAGGCCTTACCCGCGAAAAGGCCCTGGCCCACGCACGTAGCTATGGTTTTAACTATGGTATTGCAGTAAACTGCGGATTGAAGATGGGCTTTGAAACTGATGACTCACTGAATGCCTATCTGGATGCCTTTGAGCCCACTCCCCTGGCGTGGCATGCCATGCAGGCCGAAGGAAGGGAATGGCTGGACCTTTTCAGCGACGAAAGCCGTGAGCGTTTCGACTATGCCTTTACCGATGCCATGACCTGGACCAACAACAGGGGAGTCAGGCAGCGCCTCTGGATTCCTGAAGAAACCGATGTGGGCGATCCCCAGGACTTCATGGATCAGCTGGTCGCCAACATAGTCAAAGTGGTTAGTACAGAGCCCATAGATATCCATGTGAATCCCACCTTCCTTCCGGCCGAGATCGCAGACCGCTACGACGAATTGTGGACAGATGAACGCATCGACAAAGTGGTGAAAGCACTGGCCGAAAGCGGAGTGGCCCTGGAGATCAACAACCGGTTCAAGATACCAAGTGCCACCATTATCAAGAAAGCCAGGGAGGCAGGGGTGAAATTCACCCTGGGGACCAACAATGGAGGTGCCACAGATCTGGGACGTATGGAGTATGGCATCCAGATGATCCAGGAATGCGGTCTCACATTTTCGGATATGTGGTATCCCGGAAATTAACCCTTACTATTCTTCAGCCGGAGGAAGAAACACATCATCAACCACGTGAACTACTCCGTTAGATGCATCGATAGTAGCCAAAATTATAGAACCATTTACATAGGTTCCGTCGTCTTTGACTTCAACATCGATGTAATGACCTGATGCCATGTAGAGTTTCTGGCCATCTTTCAGACCATTACCTTTATAGGTTCCGGGTGCTGCATGAAACATAATAATCCTCGCCAGGGTTTCCTTATTTTCTGGTTTTAACAGGTCCTCAACGGTCCCGTCAGGTAGTTTATCAAATGCAGTATTGGTTGCGGCAAAGACTGTCAGGGGACCTGGATTTGCAAGCACGTCCAGCATATCTGCTGCGGTAACTGCAGTGGCAAGGGTGGTATGGGCATCTGAGCTCGCTGCGATTTGAAGGATATTTTTGGCCTCGGTTTTGTCAACCACTCCGGCTTGGCCATGGGTCTGAAACTCTTCAGCCTGTACCTCGCTTTGGGACGAACTATCGCCTGTACAAGCGAAACACACAAAAAACACTAAGGTGATAACGGGAAATAGATAGATTTTTTTCATAGCAGGTAGTTTGTTATATGGTATTGATTAGCAGTTAAATATGACCTCTTATTTATTTTTTTGAACACATTATCCTCAGTTTTTCTCAATATGTATTCGCCGGTAAAATAAATTTCATACATTTATCCTACTAAAATGGTAGGATAAGTAAAAGTAAATGAAATTCAATACAAAAACAAGATATGGT
>CAYWGP010000115.1:0-3635 GCA_964458155.1 uncultured Bacteroides sp. | reverse complement strand
AACGAGCGATCTTTTTTTTACCTGTGGAATATCGAAAATCATGAAAGCAGCATACCTTGTATCATACGGCCAACCAGGATCACTTCAGTATGGAGATATGCCAGAGCCTGCTCTACAGGAGAATAATATAATGGTTCTGGTTAAGGCAGTGTCAGTAAATCCAGTGGACTGGAAAACCAGGCAGGGAGTTCTCAAGTTGATCCAGGGATCCAAATTTCCAAGGTTCATCGGTTCCGACTTTGCGGGAATCGTAAAGGAAGTTGCTCCGGGAATCGTTGATTTCAAAGCCGGCGACCGCGTTTACGGCGCTATTCCTGCTTTTTCGGGAAAGTCTGGTGCTCTAGCTGAGATCGCAAATGTCAATCAAAAACACCTGCGGGCAATGCCTGAATGGCTCTCGTTTGAAGAGGCTGCATCATTGCCCATAGCGGCACTGACAGCTCTTAACGGACTGCGCAGATGTGGTGTTCGGAAAGGCACCAGGGTACTGGTAAATGGTGCCACCGGTGGTGTTGGACATTTTGGGATTCAGGCAGCAAAAGCTAAGGGGGCTCATGTAACTGCCACCTGTAGTGAGGGGAATAAGGAACTGGCTCTAAAACTTGGGGCTGATAAGGTATTCGGGTACAGCGGGGGAAGGTTATTATCGAAGATTGATTCACTTATTGGGATGGAGTTTTCTTGGGATGGTCATTAGCTCCGTTTGTCTGCCATCAATGTAGCGTACATGTTGACCATCAAAGAAGGCATCCTCTTCCAGCATAATACGAATTTCCTTGTTCCATTCTACGAGGAATGTACTTGCATTAAGTTCAATGGCATATGCTGTATTTTCATAGAGGGGGTAGTCGCCCTGTCCGGGTACACCATTCTGCTGATCCCATAGCCCGATGGTCGGACCTGCAGCATGTCCGTGGTATCCCAGCGGATGCGTGTATATCGCTGCCTTAATGTCTTCTTCCTCACATCGAGCCAGTGCAGCTTTTAATATGTTATTGCCAGTTTCTCCTGCTTTAAAGCTGGACGTAAGAATATCCTGAACTCTGTTAGCTTTATTGAAGGCAGCTTTCAGATAATCAGGGGCTGTATTTTCACCTGGCCGGAGGACATAGGCATGCTGCTGGGTATCAGTATTCAGCCGTAAATAGGTAATACCAAGGTCCACATGGAGGAGGTCTCCCGGCAATATAGTTTTTGGGTTCATTTTTTCAGAGAAAGCGGCCAGATGGTCAAAGCTCTCCTGGTCGGATCGTTGAATCGATACCGACGGATGAAACCAGGTGTTAAGGCCGAGTTCGATAATCCTTTCCCTATACCACCAAACCACATCATCTGTGGTAGTAACTCCGGGCTGGATGACTTTCTCAGAAAATCCTTCGGCGATAATCTGATGCGCCATCCGCACAATATTCTGGTAAACGATCATCTCCGAGTGTGTCCGGGTTTCCAGCCATCCAATGGTCATAGCTTCGGCACTTACCACCCTTGACTGATATTTTTCTGGCAGTGCTTCCATCAATTGATCATAGTGGGTGGCTGAGAGCCCATCTGCCAGACCGAAGGTAGAGGATTTGTTGATTCCGATTTTCTCCGGATCCTTACTGGAGATCATTTCAGCCAGTGCTTTCCATTGATCGGGCTGGGATTCTCTATCCCATTCCGTTTTGAATATTTCACCCGTATTGTATCTGGAGACACCGAAAGTCTCCAGGGGTTTATCTTCACCCGGATCATAAGCTACCAGTATGGTCGTTCTTCTGGCAGAATGCCAGGTAGCAGGCAATAGCGTAAGAATGACCGGATCTTCATTGTATTCTCTGGCTATGATGACCCACATGTCAATCCCTGATCGTCGCATTATTTCAGGCAAGACCGTTTCCACCCTTTCATCAAGCCATGCATCGATTACTTCAGCACGTTCTTTCATGTTGAGGGTAACCGGGAAATACGGGTTCTGTGCAAATGCTTTGATATTCAGCAAGCTAAAAATCAAGAAGAATAGGCTGGTTTTAAAGCTCATTACCTTGGTTATTTTGAGATCGAAGCAGAAAAAATTGGTAACAAAGATAAAAGTATCAATTTCCAGCAGAATCCCTTTATCGCTCTGGAAATAAAAAACCCGGTACACTTCGTACACCGGGCTTTCTTCAATAATACTCAATGATCTTCAAGATAATTGAATAAATCTAAATTTTAAAAGAAGCTGAAGAATCTCATTTATGTCACATCAACTGATTGCTTGGCCTGACACAAACATGGTCAATGCTGACATTGGGATGTTGCTTGACGGCGTAAGCAATTGCCTGAGCAATATCATCTGAATCAAGAAACTTCACGGATTCAAGCATAGGTTCAAATGCAGCGAATACTTCCTTATCTGTAATCGTACTCATCAAGTTTGTATCCACACCTCCAGGACGAATTGATGTAGCTCGGATATTATAAGGAACAGTAAGTTCCAAACGAATCCCTTCTGTAATAGCCTCCACCGCATACTTAGTACCGCAATAGACGGCCGCAGAAGGGAAAACGCTAATTCCAGCAATCGAGGAAATGTTTACAATATGGCCGTTCTTCTGTTCCATCATCGCGGGCAAAACTGCAGCGATGCTATTCATTACCCCTTTAATATTTACATCAATGGTCTGTTCCCATTCCTCCTCATGAAGGTTTTTCATGAAGGAGAGGGGCATGATCCCGGCATTATTAACCAACACATCGATTTGTCCGAATTCATCAAGGGCGACTTTGGCAACCTTTTTCATATCATTTCTCTTTGTAACATCAGCCTTGACGGCGATAGCTTTATGACCCTTGGACAACAAATCGGATTTGAGATCATTTAGTTTATCGAGGGAGCGGGCAGATAGGATAACAGCAAAATCTTCTTTTACTAATGCATGTGCGGTGGCTTTACCAATTCCTGAAGAAGCACCTGTAATAATTGCAGTTTTCATAGTAATGATTTGGTTTTTGAATATGAATAATTCTTAGCATCATTAGAGTTTAATATAATTGGGGAAAACGTATCATAATATACAAAAAAACACTTGATTATACAATTCAACGGATTGTGCTTTGTCCCGAAAGATTTCAGGAAGAGACATCACTTAAATTAAAAAAAAAGGTCAATGCATTGATTGACCTTTTTAATACGCTCTAATAAGAAATCTTTTAGAGCACTGACGGTGTAATAACGAATTTACGGAATTCGATTGGCCCATGATCTCCCTGAATTATAATAGGTCCGGGCTCACCTTCGTTGCTGTCAAGCGATCCGCCTGTTATGCCCGGGATGGGACGGTTCGAAACAACTTCAATTCCATTATGTACCACCGTGACATGGCGTCCAACCAGTGTAATTTCGTAGGTTTGCCATTCTCCCGGACCTGTAGCCGCGTTAACCGCTGGTGCAATAAATCCGTAAATACCACCGATACTTACCTGATCGGCTCTTCCTTTGGAATCTTCAATCTGGAGTTCATAACGGCCACGAAGATAAATTCCGCTATTGCTTCCTTCCGGATACCTGAATTCCAGGCTAAGCTTAAAGTCATCAAATTTTTGATTGGTTTTTAGGTTGCCGCCTTTTTCCTTGTTCACCATTATGCCATCTATCATTTCAAATTTATTAT
>CAYWGP010000114.1:0-2659 GCA_964458155.1 uncultured Bacteroides sp. | reverse complement strand
ATGGTTGCACCCGGTTTTAGTTCAACCTTCATTACATGTACACCAACGAGATTCCCATTCTGCAACGACTGCCCAAAAGCAATTCCTGCAAATAGGAGGATAGCGGTAACAATCATTAATTTTTTCATAACATATGTGTTTAGGGGTTTGCATACGCAAGTTATCCCTTATCTCACAGAATGTCAATTAATTGTGCATTAATTTCAGTTTACTCAAGTTTGTCAAACCGGATGCCTTTGGTGCGTCCGTTGGAGGCATCGAACCCGATTAGCTGTCCGGATGCATCGCGGATAAATTTGACCTCGTTGAGGAAGAAGACATTCCCTTTGTAGAGGTCCACCTTCAGGGCATCCAGCTCGATCTCCGGCGTATTCCGGATCAGGACCACCAGGGTGCTGTCATGCAGCGCAAGGGTGTAAAAGGTTTCCAGCTCGTCACAGAGATACCTGCCTGCATATGCTTCAAGGACTTCGGGACCCGGATCGTAGGGAGGTACGCGCTCCATTTCATAATCGGCCCCTCCCTGGGTATGCACCGCTCCGGTGACCTTGCCTGCATCGTCCATCTTAAATTCGATCCAGGCTTCCACCCCTTCGTAACTAAACTTTGTCTGAGAAAAGGGTGTCATGGCAGCTTCTGGCTGACCCTCGGTGGTGAGTTTCAGCAAATCGTCCTTAAAAGAGAAGGTCAGCACAACACCTGGTCCCACGATCATGTAATCGCCTGCATATTTTTGCAGGACCTCATCCGGCACTTTCACGGGACCATCTTCCTCATTCGCTTCCTCTCCTTCAGCCGCTTCGCTTTCATCCACATCGGCATCCGCATCCATGTCCATATATTCACCAAAGAAGATCTCTGCCATTTCCGTAGCCATGCGGTAGGAGTAAAAGCCCGCATTGTTACTCATGGCCACGGCACCTCCTTTGACCTCGGGGTAGTATACAAGGAAGGCCCGGTGGGCAATGTCGGCCCCGCCATGGGACCATTGTTCCAGTCCGTTCACCTCATCCACTCCGATGCCCAGGGCATAGGTCATGGTATCGCCATTGTTGAGGGTATCCAGAGCTGTGAGCCTTTGGATGAGCTCCGTTCCGCCCACTTTCGGATCGGCGAAATTGCCCATCCATTTTGCAAAATCATCCACGGTGGTATAGATGCCTCCGGCCCCGTAGGATGCATCCAGATCACCGGCTTCGTGAAAGCCCATGGAATCGGCCGCATAGCCCCTGGAGGCGCCCGGTATGATCGTCACAGGATTGGCCCTTACCACCGAGGAGCTCATCCCCAGTGGACCGAATACCTGTTCTTCCATGAATTCAGGAAAGCTCTGTCCGCTGAGGCGCTCAACGATCTCGGCCAGCAGGATAAATGCCGAATTATTGTAGTTGTATTCTTCGCCCGGATCTGCCTGCAGTTCCTTCTGTTTCTGGAGGATGTTCAGGATCTCCTCCCGGAGAAGTCCGTCTTCCCCCTTCCAGCCGGTCATGGGCATGAGGTTATATACCTCCCGGAAACCATTGGTATGGTTAAGCATGTTTTTCAGGGTCACCACCTGTCCCAGGTCGGGCAGTTCGGGGATGTGCTTGCGCACATCGTCGTTCAGGCTTAGCTTGCCCTGCTGCTCCAGCAAGAGAATGGCAAAGGCTGTAAACTGCTTGGATACCGATCCGATGTTGGAGGGAGTATTCACCATGTAAGGGACATCAAAGGTCAGGTCGGCCATCCCATATGCTTTGGAGAAAACCACCTTTCCATCGCGTATTACACCGACCACTCCACCTGGTATATCTTCACCGCTGTATGGCATGAATAGCTGATCGGCCCGTCCATCGGCATCCGTGGCAATGGGTTCCACCACTTCCAGCTTCAGGCTGTAGTCGCCACTTTCTTTTTCAAAGGGCTTGACCAGGAGCATGTACGATCCAGCCTTATCCACCTCGAAGGCAAAGATTTCCGGTCCGCGTCCGGGTCCGTCACGATCCCCCAGGCTCGCTCCTGCCGAGTCCAGCAGGCTCACCACCACATCCACCGAGATCTGATCGCAGATGCCGTAAAGGAAAGTGTTGGCCCCGATTTCCAGATGGAAGGTATCAGGCGTTTCCACTGCCAGGCTTCCTTCCACCACTTCTCCCACCTTTAGATCGCCGGAGAAGTCGGACGTAGACATATTAGTACAGGCAGCCATCAGAAGAGCCACCGCAGTAATCCATGCAAAATGTTTCATAGGTATAGTTTTAGTTGGTAGCCGGCAAAATACAAAGTCGCCCGATGTAAAACAAGCTTTAGTCATCGATAGGCCTTTTTTTTGCTGTTACATCCTCTATCATGGGCCGAAGCTACTCTGGCAGCTTCTTATACGAAACATATTGAATGAGAATAGGGCCCACGGGGAGAATCGCAAGTTGTAGCCAGAGGATTTCAGGCCCCGAACAATCAATGATATGAATGAATGCAAAAAGGGTAAACAGGTAAGCCCCGTTGTAATGCCGGGGAATTAATACTTTACAAGATTTTACATGTGCATTGTTGACTCGCAGTTGTTTAGTTCATACATTCGTATGTGTTTGAATTTCTGAAACATATCACTCCAAAGATTAAAATCCTATCTCTATCATTGTTTTTAATACTACTGCCAGGAGCCATCATCAGTTATTTA
>CAYWGP010000113.1:0-8474 GCA_964458155.1 uncultured Bacteroides sp. | reverse complement strand
TGAAGCGCAGGGAAGCCGATATATGGACAGATCGTAACCAGAGATCTGACGAATCTGCTTGTGGTGGTGGTTCGTTACTTCGGTGGAACAAAGCTGGGAGTGGGCGGACTGATCAAAGCCTACCGTGCAGCTGCTTCCGATGCTCTGGATCATACACGCATCATCGAATGCAAAGTATATGAAAGATTAAAAGTGGAATTTGCTTACGAGCAGATGAATGCTGTACTGAAGGTGATCAAAGATTTTGAACTTGACTTTGAGGATCAGGAATTTGATCTGAGTTGCTCTTTGGTTCTTAAATGCTGGAAACGACAAAAACAACGATTTTTAGAAAGTTTTTCAATGATCCCAGGGTGCAAAATAACAGTTATAGAAGAATAGTCACTATATTATTATCGTAATAAATTGTATGATATGAAGAACAAAAATCTTGTTTCAATCACTGATTTCACCAGGGAAGAATACCTGAGAATCCTCGAACTGGCTGCTGAATTCGAGGCAAACCCAAGACAGGATATTCTGAACGGCTATGTAATCTCCACCCTGTTCTTTGAGCCATCCACAAGGACCCGTCTCAGTTTTGAAACGGCCATCAATGGACTGGGAGGCGGAGTGGTCGGTTTCAGTGACTCGGGTGCCACCAGTGCATCCAAAGGAGAAACCCTGCACGACACCATCAAAATGGTAAGCAATTATGCCGACCTGATTGTGATGAGGCATCCCCTGGAAGGAAGTGCCCGTCTTGCCAGTGAGGTTTCCTCAGTACCCATCGTAAATGCAGGCGACGGGGCCAACCAGCACCCCACCCAGACCCTGCTGGATATGTACTCCATCCTGAAGACCCAGGGAACTCTGGAGAATCTGAAAATTTTTATGGTAGGAGATCTGAAATACGGACGTACAGTACATTCACTGCTTCAGGCCATGTCGCAATTCAATCCGACATTCTACTTCATATCGCCGGATGAATTGAAGATGCCCCCGGCTTATAAGCTTTATCTTGATAAAATTGGCGTAAGCTATTACGAGGGAAGGGACCTGACTGAATTTCTGGCCGAAGCTGATATAATATACATGACAAGGGTACAGCAGGAGCGATTTACCGATCCTATTGAATACGAAAGGGTTAAGAATGCCTATATCCTTCGCAGGGAGATGCTTGAGGGTTGCAAGGAGAAAATGAAGGTTCTGCACCCCCTGCCAAGAGTGAATGAGATTCATACCGATGTGGATGCAAGTCCCCACGCCTATTATTTCGAGCAGGCGAGGAACGGAGTCTTCGCCCGAATGGCCATCCTTACTTCAATTCTGGGAATCAAATAAACCTTTGCAAGCAAATAGATAAAATGATGAAAGATAAACAACTATCAGTCAGCGCAATTAAAGAAGGGACTGTCATTGACCATATACCAGCTACTGCTCTCTTCAAAGTAGTTTCCATACTGAATCTGGATAAGCTCGACACCATGATTACCATTGGTAACGGATTGGGGAGCAATAAGCTGGGTCAGAAAGGGATCATTAAGCTCTCAAAGGTCTTCTTCAAAGATGATGAAATTAACAAGATTGCACTGGTGGCCCCATGTGCCAAACTGAACATCATCAGGGATTTTGACGTGGTGGAGAAACGGGTTGTGGAAATTCCCGATGAAATCATAAGTATCGCAAAATGTGTGAATCCCAAATGCATTACCAACAACGAAAAGGTTGCTACTCGTTTTGAAGTAATCTCCAAATCTGAGGTAACGCTAAAATGCCACTATTGCGAGAAAATTACCGACCAGGATAATATAGAGATTATCTGATCCTGTCAAAGGCCTTTACAAGCAATTCATCTCTGCGAATTCTTCTGAATGCAAAGTAGAGGAGGATCATACTTATGGGTGGTACAATAAACCTCCATTGATGAAGAGTTAAAGCTCCTTCCAGCTGATATTTAGCCATATAGGTATAGAAAAACATCATAAGCAGTATCCCCGCATTAAGGAGGATCAGGAAAATGGCAATTCGCATCTGCCGCATGCGATGCCTGTAGAAAAAAATATTCAGAAAGGCCAGGACCGCCACAACAATAATAATGGCTGAGAGTGGCCATGTGACCACTCCCAGCTTTTTACCTTCAGCATCAAACAGACCTGAGTACTTTAGAACAAATTCGCTACCCTCCAGGGTAAAAAGTGTTATGGGCCCTGTCAGTAATAAAAGGGACAAAACAAAGGCCCCCAGAAGAAAGAGGGTCTGTGATCTTTGTAACATGGTACTGCTCTATTAATTTCCTCCCAGAATCAGAGGCATTCCTTCATCACCACTTCCAATTACCACCACTTTACTGTTAGCTGAATTGGCCAGCTCCAGGGTGGCATCAATCCCCTTTTGTTTCAAAATATTAGAGGTTAGAGATGCACTAATAATCCGGTTGTAATCGGCTATACCCTGGGCCTGAATCCTGAGACGATCGGCTTCACTGGTTTCCCGTTCAAGCCTGTACTGGTAAGCAAGTGCTTCCTGTTGCTGCTGAAGTTTACTCTCAATAGCCGCCTTAATCTTTTCAGGTAGCGTAATGGAGCGGATCAGCAGGTCTTTCATCTCAATGTCCTTATCAGCCAAGGCTTTTCGGGTAGCTTCAATGATTTCGGTTTCCACCTCTCCCCTTTTGGTGGAGTAGATTTCTTCAGCTGTATAGCGTCCGGTCACAGCTCTTACCGCGGATCTCACATTGGGGATTACCATAACGGAAACATAATTTATTCCGATATTCTCATGAAGGTAACCAATCTTGTTATAAAAGGGATTGAAGATAATTGTTACATCCACATTGATGGAGAGTCCACCCTTATCCAGCACATCCATGGTCTCCTCAGCTTTCTGTTCCTTTACATCGTAACGGATCAGATCATTCCAGGGAGCAATAACATGGAAGCCGGGAATAAGAATATTTTCTTTATCCAGGCCGCCTGTAAATTTCTTAAAAACCACGGCACGCTCGCCCGGTTTCAGTACATAAAACATCTGGCTGCCAAAAATTAGTAATAGCACCACAATGCCTACAACACTAATAATCACGTATTGAGTTCTTTTCATATCACTTTATTTTTGTTGTGAGTAAGTATTTTCAAAGCAACTTTAAAAATACACTATTTTTATCGAATAAGTCATATAGAAAGTATATTGAATCCAATTTCCCATACGGACCTGATCCTGAATCCTGATGGAAGTATCTACCACCTGCATCTTCTGCCTGAGGATATTGCGGATCATATAATCCTGGTGGGTGATCCGGGCAGAGTAATGCAGGTTTCATCCCATTTTGACAGCCTGGAACTGGAGAAGCAAAACAGGGAATTTGTTACGCATACTGGCCGCTATAAGGGAAAGCGCATCACAGTTCTTTCCACGGGAATTGGAACCGACAACATTGATATCGTACTGAATGAACTGGATGCCCTGGTCAACATGGATCTGGAAAAGCGTATTCCCACAGCGAAGCACAGGAGTCTGAATCTGATCCGGATCGGTACCAGCGGAGCTCTGCATGCTGATATTCCTCCAGGTGGAAATATCCTTACCCGGGTAGCAGGCGGTTTTGATGGCCTCTATCACTTCTATATGGATCCTGATAAATTTAACCAGGAAACGCTTGCCAGGGCCTTTACGGAACATACAGCCTGGAAACAAATGCTGGCGGAACCCTATTTTATCTCAGGTTCAGATTTGCTGCACAATATGCTTTCAGGACCCGGTGTAGAATCCGGCATCACCATTTCCACACCGGGTTTTTATGCTCCCCAGGTCAGATCAATACGACTAAGACCTTTTGATCAGGAGCTGCTTTCAAAGATTGGCACCTTCCGTTTTGAAGGAATGCGCATTAACAATTTTGAGATGGAGAGTTCTGCACTCTATGCACTTTCTGCTCTTTTGAATCACCAGGCAGTCACCATCTGTGTAGCCATTGCAAACCGGATTTCACTGGAATTTCTGGAAGAGTACCATGCGGCAGTTGATGAATTAATATGCAGGGTACTGGATAAACTCACACAACTTGATTGATAAAGGACATAAAGAACTGGAGGCCCTCATCAGCCTCCTGGAGGATCCGGACAGCCTGGTATTTGACAATGTGTCCAATCGTCTTATTGAATTGGGTGAGGAAGTGGTCCCCCCCCTCGAGAAGAGGTGGGAGCTTACATTAAAACCAGAGCTACAGGTGCGCATTGAGAATGTGATCCGGAAAATCCAGTTCAATTCCCTGAAGAGAGGGATGGATAGCTGGAAGTCAGGCGGGGGGACCAACCTGCTTTTTGGCGCGTTCCTCGTCGCCCGCTTCCAATACCCCGAACTTCAATACGATCAGCTAAACGAAAAAATCGACAAAATAAAAAAGGATATCTGGCTGGAACTAAACAATGATCTTACCGCCCTTGAAAAAGTGAAGGTCATAAACTACTTTCTTTATGATATTCACCGCTTCGATAAGAGTCTGAAAAAAGCCCATACACCTCAGCTCTATCTCGTTAACCATGTGATAGATACCTGTAAGGGAAGTCCCGTGATGCTGGGATTGATATATGCCGAACTGGCCAGAAGGCTTAACCTGCCCATCTATGGTGTCAACCTTCCCAGAAATTTTGTGCTTTGTTATTACGATCCGGAATACCATGAAGATCCTAATAATATAATGTTTTACATCAATCCGTCTGATAAGGGTAGTGTACTTGGTTTGAAGGAATTAAAGCACTTCCTTCGACATCTGAAGATTGAGGAGAAGGATTTCTATTTTACACCTTGTTCCGGCGCTGATGTTATTGAAAGACTGATTGTTAACCTGCAATTTGCATACGAACGTTCCGGGCAGCCCGAGAAAGCGGAATCCCTTAAGAAGCTCCTGAGCAGATCCTGAAAAGTTTACAGCCTCAGACTTTGTAGTACTCCCTGTACCATTCGAGGAAGTGTTGTATGCCTGTTTCAACAGCGGTGTCCGGATTATAATTGTAATCACTCCTCAGGGAAGAAATATCGGCCCAGGTCCGCTCCACATCACCTGGCTGCATGGGCATCATCTGCCAATGGGCCTTTTTCCCCAGAGCCTTCTCAATGGCCTTGATAAAGCTTGCAAGTTTTACCGGCTTGCTGTTACCGATATTATAAATCTTATAAGGAGCTGAAGAGAAAGAAGGATCGGGAGATTCGGGATTCCAGTCCTCCCCTTTAATATGTGGCTGGCTGACCATTCTTTCGATTCCGCCTACGATATCATCCACGTAAGTAAAATCCCTTTCCATCTTTCCATGATTGAAGACCTGTATAGGCTCTCCTTCTATAATTGCTTTGGTAAAGAGGAACAGGGCCATGTCGGGTCGTCCCCATGGGCCGTAAACAGTAAAAAAGCGCAGGCCTATTGTCGGAACGCCAAAAAGGTGGCTGTAGGTATGAGCCATCAATTCATTGCTCTTTTTGCTGGCAGCATAAAGACTTACAGGGTGATCCACATTGGAACTTACCGAGAAGGGCATGTCTGTATTTAAGCCATAGACACTTGAGCTGCTTGCGTAGATCAAATTCTCCACCGGATGGTGTCGGCAGGCCTCCAGGATATTCAGGAAACCTGTAATATTGCTATCGATATAGGCCTGTGGATGGGTAAGGCTGTAGCGAACACCTGCCTGGGCCGCCAGGTTCACCACCACATCAAACTTGCGGTTGGCGAAAAGCTCAAACAGGGCCTCCCGGTCTTCCAGCTTTAACTGGATAAACTGGTAATTCTCTGATTTGCTGCTTGTGACCAGCTGATTATAGCCAATTTGATCACGGGAGATTCCAGACTCCTCCAGCCTGTCATACTTCAGCTCAACATCGTAATAATCATTGATATCATCCAGTCCGCTAACTAAAAAACCCTGAGCCACCAGTTTCCTGGCCAGATGAAAGCCAATGAACCCGGCAGTACCTGTAATAAGAACTTTTTTCACTATTTGGCGTAACTTATAGCACGTGTTTCACGAATAACTGTAATCTTCACCTGTCCCGGATAGGTCATTTCATCCTGGATTTTTCTGGCTATATCAAAGGATAGACTCTCAGCATCTTTATCACTGACTTTCTCACTACCAACAATAACCCGAATTTCCCTTCCAGCCTGAATGGCATAGGTCTTCAGCACACCAGGATAAGAAAGGGCCAAGGCTTCAAGCTCCTTCAGACGCTTGATATAGGACTCCACAACTTCCCGACGGGCTCCGGGGCGGGCTCCCGAGATGGCATCACAAACCTGCACAATGGGTGCAAGAAGTGTGGTCATCTCCACCTCGTCGTGGTGGGATCCGATAGCATTGCATACTTCAGCTTTCTCCTTATATTTCTCAGCCAGCTTCATTCCATATACTGCATGTGGAATCTCCGGCTCATCATCGGGAACTTTGCCAATATCATGAAGTAAACCAGCTCTTCTGGCAAGCTTGGCATTCAATCCCAATTCGGTAGCCATAATGGCACAGAGATTGGCAACCTCCCTGGAGTGCTGAAGCAGGTTCTGTCCGTAGGAAGAGCGGTATTTCATCTTACCAACCATTCGGATCAGCTCGGGATGTAATCCATGAATCCCCAGATCAATGGCGGTACGCTTTCCAACCTCAATAATCTCCTCCTCAATCTGTTTCTTGGTTTTAGCAACTACCTCTTCAATCCTGGCCGGGTGAATACGTCCATCGGTAACCAGTTGATGCAAGGAAAGTCTTGCCACCTCTCTCCGCACCGGATCAAAGGCAGAAAGAATAATGGCTTCCGGCGTATCATCCACAATAACTTCCACGCCAGTGGCAGCCTCCAGGGCCCTGATATTGCGACCTTCCCGGCCAATAATTCTTCCTTTCAGCTCATCAGATTCAATGTGAAAAACCGTCACAGCATTTTCAATGGCCGTTTCAGAGGCCACCCGCTGGATGGTTTTGATCACGATATTCTTAGCATCCTTATTGGCAGTCATTCTGGCCTCATCAACAATCTCGTTAATAAGTGACATGGCCTCCGTCTTAGCCTCCTCCTTCAGTGACTCTACAAGTTGTGATTTGGCTTCTTCGGCTGAAAGTCCGGATATAGTTTCCAGTTGCTCCACCTGTTTGCGGTGGGACCGTTCAAGTTCTTCTTTCCTTTTCTCAATAATTTCAAGCTGTACATTGAGATTCTCCCGGATGCTTTCTACCTCCTTATTCTTCTGTTGTATATCCTCTAGCTTTTGATTGGTAGAAAACTCTTTCTGCTTTACTTCATTTTCTCTCTGATTCAGCTTTCCATTCTTCTCATTGATGAGCTTTTCGTGTTCTTCTTTTAACTGAAGAAACTTCTCCTTGGCCTGCAGTATCTTCTGCTGCTTGATAATCTCCGCTTCACTCTCCGCCTCTTTGAGTACGGTATCACTCTTTCCACTGATAACTTTATTAATAAGGAAAAAGGCTATACCGGCTCCCACCAGCAATGAAGCACCTCCTATTACAAGATACATGACCATAGACGACTGCAGCACCAATAAATGTGTTAACAGTTCCATAGATTGTTCGTTTTAGAAAATAAAAAAACCCGCATATTTCCTCAAAACTTTATAAAACCCCAGTATAACATGGGTGGAACTGCCAGATAATGTCAAGTGTCCAATGACTGAATGCTTCAGTATCCCGGCGAACCGGAATTTTGGCCTGCTTTTTAAAATCCGAGCTTTGCTCCAAAATAATAAATGTTGAGTTTCAAAAATAATTGAAGAAACAATGCGGGCAAACTCTTTAATATGTATAAGAACGTCTTACTCTTCTTTTAATAATTCATCCAGTTCACTATTCAAACTATTCAACTCCTCTTCCAAAGATACAACATTTTGTTGTTGTTCGCAATCGATCAGGTTTATAACAAACTGAAGCGCCGCCATGGCCATAAAATCCTGCGTATCTTTATCAGTATATCTCTGTTTATACTGCAGAACTTTATCATTAATCAACCTGGCAGCCTTCCTGATCTTCTCCTCATCCTGTCGTTTTATCTTCAGGGGATAAAAACGTTCTGCAATCTGAACTTTTATGGAAAGCATATCTTCCGTCATCCCCGTCTTATCTGTTTAAAAGAGCAATACACTTGTCAATCTCCCGCACAATTCTATTTATCTGAATCCTGGCATCCTGTGTTCCTTCACCTTCTGCCATGATTCCCTTAACCAGCGATAATTTCTGGTTTTTTTGTTCCAATTCTTCAATAAGCAACTGTTTCTGCTGAACAGCATTCTGAAGATCTGCAAATTGCTGCTTCAGCAGGGTGTTTTCTTCCTGCTGAGCTTTCAACCGGACCTTGACCGATTGGATTTTCTGTTTGATACCTTCAAATATTTCAGTCTGTTCAGAACTCATTTAACAGAGATATTATACAAATATAGAATTATTTTAATCCGTTTAAAACTTTAAAAATAAAAGCATAGTTTTAGGTTTTTAATATCT
>CAYWGP010000112.1:0-23957 GCA_964458155.1 uncultured Bacteroides sp. | reverse complement strand
GCTTTAAAAGAGAATAAGAAGGACTACACAGCCTATATATATCCTGAAGTGAATCATGGATTTCACAATGATTCCACTCCCAGGTATGATAAAGAGGCTGCCGAGCTGGCCTGGCAGAGAACCATTGACTTTTTTATTGAGCATTTGAGTTAGCAGGGCTGTTGATCATAGGAGTGAGTGTAATTAACTCTTCCCTGTTGGGTTGGCGACCAAATTCAGCTAATCCATAGGCTTCTACATATTTTACTTTGCCAGCCTTATCCTCCCCATACCAGTATCGAAGGGTGGTCATTATCTCAGGACTTATATGACTCCAGTCTATCCAACCCGCAGTCATGTTATCATTGTGTCCACTCTGTGCCGGGTAGAAGATGAAAACTATATCTGCCTTCCATTATCTCCCTTCAGCCAGATCTTCAGTTTTATAGAAAAATGGCCCGCGTCCCCATTGGTCGGAGAAAGAAATTTTACCTCATATCCCAATTGGGCATACAAGGCAGTAATCTCTCCGGAATAGACCTCTCCTTCATCCGGGTGGGCAAATATCATCATCACTTTTATGGATTCCGTACCTGCCGGGGACGCCTTCAATGAAAACCATTGTTCCTGAGGCTTTTAATGCCGGATCTTAGTTTGTTGATAAACTAAATATACTATTACCTCAGATTTGTAGTTTTGTTAGTTGATGAAGAATAAATCAAAACCTTCCGTGATTAAGAGAGTTCTAAGGGTTCTGGCTTTCATTCTGCTCACTTTGATTCTGGCACTGGGCGTATTTGTTCTTCTTGTGCTTTCCGGAGCCTTTGGTAAATTACCTGATAATCAGACCTTAAATCAAATACAGAATCCCATAGCTTCTGAAGTTTATACAGCCGATGGGGTGCTTATGGGGACCTATTACATTCAGAACAGGCAGTTTCTTGAGCCATCTGAAATTCCGGAAAATATTAAAAGTGCACTGATAGCCACGGAGGATGTTCGATTTTATAAACATAAGGGCATTGACGGCAGAAGCGTGTTCAGGGTGCTGTTTAAAACCCTCCTTCTGAGTAAGCAGGGTTCTGGCGGGGGAAGTACCCTGTCTCAGCAGCTGGTTAAGAATCTCTATCCCCGCGGTGATTTTGGAGTCCTGACCATGCCGGTGAATAAGGTGAAAGAGATGCTCACCGCCGTGCGTATTGAAAAGGTCTACACCAAGGATGAGATCCTGGAGATGTATCTGAGCACGGTCTCTTTCGGGGAGAATACATTCGGAATCAAGGCAGCTTCCAGGCGTTATTTCAATAAGGATCCGGAGGATCTGAAACTGGAAGAATCGGCTGTTCTTGTGGGAATGCTGAAGGCAACACGGACATACAATCCGGTTAATTATCCACAGAAGGCGGTGGAACGCCGGAATCTTGTACTGGCGCAAATGGCAAAGTACGGCTATATGGACAGATCCGGGGCTGATTCTTTACAGCTCCTGCCCCTTGAGGTAGATTACCATCCCCTTCCCCATAATGCAGGAATTGCCCCTTATTTCAGGGAGTATCTCAGGGCTGAATTGGATAGATGGTGCCAGGAGAATGTTGATGACGATGAGGAGCCCTACAACCTGTATACCGATGGTCTTAAAATATACACCACCATTGACAGCAGGCTTCAGCTCTATGCCGAGGAAGCCATGCAGGATCATATGAAAGAACTGCAGAAGATATTTGAATGGCAGTGGGAAGGTGAAAATCTGTGGAAGGGCCTGACGGAAGAGCAGCTGCTTATTAATTACGATGGCAAACACAAGGACGGGATGTCCTCAGAGCCAAAACGTCCTATGGAGGTCTTTACCTGGGAGGGTAAAAAGGAAAGAGACTTTAATACCCTGGACTCCATAAAACATTATCTGGGTCTTCTGCAATCCGGGTTCCTGGCTATGGAGGTGGAGAATGCAGAAATCAAGGCCTGGGTAGGTGGAATCAATCATGAATACTTTAAATATGACCACGTTATGGCCAAACGGCAGGCCGGGTCTACCTTCAAACCGCTTGTTTACCTGGAAGCCCTTGAACAGGGTATGGCTCCCTGTGACTACTTCCCAAATGATAGTGTTGTATATGAGGAATTTGATGATTGGACCCCAAGGAATGCCGATCGCAGTTACGGGGGCTACTATTCCATGAAGGGAGCCCTGATCCATTCTGTAAATACAGTGAGTGTGGACCTCGTCATGCGGGTGAGTATTGACAGTTTACTGGAGCTAAGCGAAGAGGCTGGTATCAGATCTACCCTTCCTGCTGTTCCCTCACTTGCACTGGGAACCGGAGAAGTTTCACTCTACGAGATGCTGGGCGTTTACCAGGCCATAGCCAATCATGGAGTTATCAAGGAACCTGTTTATATTCAGAGAATCGAGAACCGGAATGGAAAGATCCTTGAACAGCATATACCTGAGGAGGAAGGAAGGGCCATCTGCAGTCCTGAAAATGCTGATCTGATGGTCGAAATGCTCAGAGGGGTAGTGAACGAGGGTACAGCGAAGGGCTTGCGCAGTAATTACGGCATAAAAGCAGATGTCGCAGGGAAGACCGGCACTACCCAGAACTATACCGATGGCTGGTTTATAGGTTTTAGCCCTGGTATGGTGGCAGGAGCCTGGGTGGGCGGCGATCTGCAGAATGTTCGTTTTCAGACCATTCAGTACGGACAGGGAGCTTTCTCAGCCATGCCCATCTGGGCAGGTTTCATGAAAAGAACCTTTCAGGATGATCACTGGGTTGGAATGAAGAACGATACTTTTGATATCGATAGCTCCATCAGGGATCAGCTGATATGTGAGGATTTCAGGGAGAAAAAACCTTTACAGTTCAAACCCTTTCAAAAGCTGAAAGAGAAAAAACCCTTAAGGAATCTATTCAAAAGGAAAAAGCGATAACTATACCCTCAGAAAAATCTTTCTCCTGTACAGGAATAACAAAAGGGCCCACTGAATGATCACCACACCGATGGCAATAAACAGAGCTCCCCATTGTTCATTGATGTGCACGTTGGTCCAGCCCAGAAAGAAGCGGCTGATGTCCCTGAAACCAATAATCCGGGCTCCCATATAGATGGTGATGGAATTCATTCCAAATACCCGGAAAAAGAGAGTCCACTTTTTGTAACCTTTCACATCAATGACAAAATAAAAGAGGGAAAGTAGTAATGCGCTGTAGCCTCCGGCCATCAGCACATAGGGAACAGTCCACATTTTCTTGATAACCGGATACACAGGCTTCAGGCCATAGGCGAGGGCAAGTGCGCCAAGTCCTGCCAGTGCAATATACAGGGCCTTTTTTGAAGGACTTAGAGGCGAACTTCGTAATATATGTCCCGCCAGGGTTCCCATGAGGGTAACCGAAACAGCAGACACGATGCACAGGACACCTTCCGGATCAAAGACCTCATCGTTGAGTCTGCCCGGTATAAGCAGCTGATCCAGCCATGCATTGATACTTGTGGCCGGCTCAAAGGTGCCTGCACCGAATCCCGGAACCGGTACAAAGAGCTGAAGAGCGGCAATGCCTGCCATAATTCCAAGCATCCAGTACAGAGATCCTTTGATGCTTTTTGAATAGAGACTGATAAGTGCTGCAAAAAAGTACCCGAAACCAATCTGGGAAAGAACACTCACATATCTGGCGTTGGTAAAACCCCTGCTGGTCGCACCATTATACATAATCCCGAAAGCTATCAGCAGCAGAAGGCGGATAAAGATTTTTTTCAGAAGCAGTGATCTGGCAGTTCCTTTTTCCAGTTTTGAATTGATGGCATAAGGGATGGCCACCCCGCTGATGAACATGAACAGGGGGAAGATCATGTCGTAAAAGCGAAATCCCTCCCACTCCACATGGCGGTGGACCTGGGTGGCTAGTCCTTCCATCCAGCCCCAGCCGGTGAGGTTGGCAAGTGCTACAATGACACTGCCAATACCCACCAGCATAGCCATATCAAAGCCACGCAGGGTATCCAGCGACAGTAGTCTCTCTTTTGTCCCGGTTCTCAGAGGTTTAGTTGATGTTGTAGTTGACATAATAGTGTTATTTTATTGCAAATCAATTTGTAATGTCCATATATATAAGCAGGGGATTTCATCCATTCCCATCTTTGGAAGCTTAATTATCAGTCGCTGTCCCTCTGTTTTCCACTGAATATCACCTTCCCATCCCAGCAGTGAAACATTGCTGACTTTCTCAGAATCAAGCAGATCAATGCTTATCTCCTGGCCCCAGTCACCGAGCAGGCAATAAACAGAGCCTTTAGTGCTGGTAAAGTAAAGCTTTTTCTCACCATGCATCTGGCTGCTTATCTCTCTTTTTCGGGTCCCGTAGATGGCGTTGCCGTTTACATCCAGCCACGCCCCGATATCCAC
Organism: uncultured Bacteroides sp.; assembly: GCA_964458155.1. Lineage (GTDB taxonomy): Bacteria > Bacteroidota > Bacteroidia > Bacteroidales. The sequence continues at coordinate 19,570 of CAYWGP010000112.1, read as the reverse complement.
CAGCCTTTGCTGCATTATCACCGGGATCCGGCCATCGGCGGTGGGTCCTACATTTAGCAGAAGGTTGCCCCCGCGGCTTACAATATCCACAAGTTCATGGATCAGATCTTCAGAACTGCTGTAGTCATCAATATTCTCGGCCCGGTTAAAGCCATAGGATCCGCCAACACCCCTGCTTTCTTCCCAGGGGTGACCGGTGTTTACAGCATCGGTATCCTGGTACTCGCTGGAAAAGTAATCCCCGTGCTTTCCAGGCATGTCCTTTGCAAAACGGTCATTTACAACCACTTCATCCTTGACGGGTGATTCGTTGTAGAGCCAGGCCAGGAACTCTTTTGTATGCCAGTATTCATCGCTGCCATCCCATTCTCCCCCATCGGCAAATATCAGGGAGGGCTCATAGTTTTCAACCAGTTCCTTCATCTGAAAATTCATATGCTGATCAACGTATTCATCTTCAGGGATTTTGTACTTGTCTACGAGCCAGTCGGGCAGAAAATAACCTGATTCCGTACGATGGGTCCGGCTGCTCTCCCATTCAATGTTGGAGTAATAGAGCCCCATCTTCATCCCTTCGGCGCGCACAGCTTCCGTCAGTTCGCCTACCAGGTCCCTGTGAGGCCCCACATCCATGGAGTTCCAGTTCTCCTTATAGGGGCTCTTAGTGGGCCAAAGACAGTATCCATCGTGGTGTTTGGAAGTCAGCACCACATATCTGGCGCCGGATCTTTTGAAAAGCGCGGCCCATAAACCGGGGTCGAACAATTCTGCTCTGAACATGGGTGCGAAATCACGATATTCAAAATCTGCCCCGTAATTGTTTTCATGAAACTCCTCACCCCCGTTGTTGGGATTAAACATTACCCTGGCATAGTACCATTCGGCATAGGAAGCATAGAGTCCGGGTTCCAGCATTCGCCATGCAGGCACCGAATAGACTCCCCAGTGGATGAATATTCCGAATTTGGCATCTTCAAACCAGCTTGGGACCGGTCTGGAATCAAGTGATTCCCAGGTGTTTTTATAGCTTTGACCATGAGTCATCACGACTACGAACAGGATTCCGGCGATAAGAATGGCTTTTTTCAAAAGTCTGAGTTATTTGTTAATATAAAATGCTTTAATGATGCAGCTGTTGCCTGAACTGTTCGGGTTCTTATCTCCTGAAATTTTTAATTCCAGGGTATGAGGACCCTGATCCAGTTCCGCAGCCAGGGTCAGGTACCAGGGAAGATAGAGCTGCTGGCTCCAGCGGGTAAACAAATCCGCCGTTTGTACTTCGCCTCCGTCAATGCTGTATTCAATCATTCCTGCATCCGGACCGGCTGCCACCATGATACCAACCGCCCTGCCTTCAAATCGGAATGAAAAGCAATCTCCCGCACGTTCCCCAATCAGCATATCCAGCTCTGAATAACCCTTCCTGGTACCGTAGTTTCCCACTGGAGACCAGTTGGGATGGAGTTCAAATCCCTTGATATCAGAGGCTTCTGTAAATGGAATAATTTCTCCCCTGTCGTAGCAGTAAGGATCAATGGCCCGGGGGATGTTATGAGGTGTGATTTGCTCACTTACGGTCAGAGCTGGTGAATATGCCTCCTCCAGAAAGGCTTTTATAGACCTGAAATAGATTCCTTGACCGAAGGGTGATGGATGTACATCTTTGAAGTCATCCTCCCAGTTGAATTCTCCCCTGTTGATCCTCCGGGTAACTTCCAGTGCAAGATTAATGGTTCCAATATTATAATGATCTGTTACCAGATCAAAATTACGGATGACCTCCGGAATTTCTCCACGATTATAGGTATTCATCTTATCCTGATCCACGAAATGCATAACAACAATATCAGTGGCAGGATTGGCTGTTAGGGTGTGCCTGATTATACCCTCCATGCCACGGATCTGCTCATCCCTGCTTCGTCCATTGGTGGCATCATTCACGGCAGCCTCTTCGAAGAGCAGGTCCACAGATCCCTTTGACAGCAAGTCGCGCTCAAGTCGAAATGCACCGGGAGTGGTCCCCATGGAAGCAATTCCGGCAGAAATAAAGGTAAAACTGGTCTCGGGAAATCTCTCTTGCAGATAAGAGCAGATACTGTCGCGCCATCCACCATTCTGGGTAATAGAACCACCCAGGAATGCTATAGTACCTATTTTGTCACGTTCAAATCTTATCTGCGAATTCCTGAGACCATCACCTTCCTGATGGCAGGTATTAAGGTGAAATGTGAGTAAAATGGAGATAAGGATGTTCAGGGGCATGGCTTATGGCTCATTAATGATAGCAATTATAGAGAAAGAAGATATGCAATCAGCTGATAAAGATCATTAGCATTTAACTCTTTTTCAAGTCCGTGTTTCTCTCGTGTAAATACTTCCTCAAGGCTGGCACACCTGCCATCGTGCAAGTAGGGACCGGTCCGCCATATCTCGACCAGGCTTGGTGTATCCCAGCTGTTCTGGCGATCATAAGCTCCCGGGATTCCCATATCATGCTTTTTCAGATCGGTATAATAGGGAGCTGGATGGCATTCTGCACAACCGATTTTTTCATATACATCCTTACCTTTAAGGGCAAGCGGACTGAGCTTTCCATCGATGAGCTCCGGGCCTGGAACAGCCTGCAGAGACTTCAGATATGCATCTACCGCGCTACTGATACTGTCATCTACCTGCATGAACTGGATAAATTCAAAGCCGGCCCGAACTGCTGATTCCGCATCCGGACGGATGCCTGTGATCATTGAAGGTGCAGTCACATGGGCCAGCAATAAACTCTTGCAATTTTTTGGATTTCCCATGCCGTCGTTTAGCAGGTCCCAGTTTAATCCGTCGGTCCTGGCCTCATCGGGATGACAACCTGTACATGATTGCCAGGATTGAAAACAGAAAGTGGCATCGTGAAAATACTGTTCACCTAAACGGATTTCATCCTGGTGCCTCTGATCGGATAACTCAAGAACAAAGATTTGATTGTCTGAGCCTGGTCCGGACGAGACAATATTCAGGTTGTCTGAAAAATAATTAGCCACGTAAACCTTGTCCCCTGCTGCAGAAATAGCCCTGGGACCGTTTCCTTCCAGATTTGTTCTTTCCCTGATACCCTGCAAAAAAGTCAGATCGTAGGCCAGCCCCTTCTTGTCAGGATAATCCTCGAGTTTTTGAACAAAAGCCCTGTAATCAATGGTGCTGAAATCATGGGTTCCCGAGTGTGCCACATACAAATGATCATTTGTACATTCTATACCCCAGGATCCGGCGGCCCCTTTTTCTGGTTCATCCAGCAGTACGGTAGCGACCAACTCCCGGGAGCCTGCATCTATAACACTTAAAGCACTGGTATTCATCCAGCCCTGCTCCAGCTGGGAGGTGGGTAGTTGGAATCTGCCCAGGTTATGGCTTACCAGCACATACCTACCGTCTGCAGAGAGGCTCATAGCCCTGAGAGCATTGCTTCCATTGGCCAGAGGGATCTGTTTTATACACGTTTCGCTCTGAAGGTTTATTACACTAATATGCGAACTTACGGTATCCACATCGGCCCTTCCGGAGGGAAGGAAATTGGCTGCAAACAGGAAATCTCCATCCCTGGAGATGCAAACTTGCTTCGGTTGCCGCAAGACTTTGATTCTTCCTCTTTCTTCCATAAGCCTGAGATCAACCACAGAGATATCATTGGAAAACTGGTTGGCCACATAGGCTGTGCTTTGATCCCTGCTGACTTCAACATCGCAGGCTCCATGTCCAACCTCAATAGTGGATATTGCTTTCAAACTTGACTTCTCAAGGATTACAAGGCTTCCCTCCGAGTGAGAGCAGGCAAGTAAAAGTATATCTTCTGCCACACATACTGCTTTTGGAGGCAAAGCGGTGAAATGAGAAGTGTAGGATTCCAGATTGTCCAGTGTGTAGGACCGGAGTTCATGGGCAGTTTTACCCACAACAAAGAGCCTCCCTGCTTCTTCATCCAGGGCCATGTCAAGGGGTGAGAAATAGATGCTCCTCTCTCCTGTGATTTCCTGGCTGTACCGGTGGCTTGCTATCCATGAGGATAGCAGAAAAACCAGTGCTAAGGGGAAAATCAGAGATTTGAACATTTTGGACGAATCATTCTATTGCGGAGTGATATATACATCAAAACGGACAGTTCCTTCTGAAATGGCCCTGTTATTCTCTTTTTCTTCCTGTAATCGTTCCTGGTATTTCGCCAGCTGAGTCCTGTGATCCTCGCAGGGAATAAATCCTTCCATATCGGCCCGGGGCATAACTGCAAGCATATGCTGCCCATCCATAATTATTTCCAGGGCATCTCTGTAAGCTTTTTTGCTTTTGACTCCGGACAGACAGGGGCTTAACTCCGGTCGTTCAAAGGAAATTTGAGGTCCGAGCTGACGGTCAAAAACAGCCAGTTTCCCAAAATCCACATGGGTAAGCTTACCAAGTTTGTCAAGCTGCTCAAGGGTCAGGGGACTACGGCCTGCCGGATTATCAGGGTAAGCAGATTCATATTGCGGATAATATACTCCGTTCAGATCGATCCAGGTATAGATGGTTTCCATCTCTTCTTCCGTCAGGGATATATGCTTATGCCCCTCTTCAAGTACTTTTACAAGATTACTTTTGTGTGATCCCCAGGCGTAGGCCTGTTGCAGTTGGGCAGGTCCTCCTCCAATGCATGCCACCTGTTTCTTCACATGGAGATCCACGTAGGAGGCATTAAAATAGGGATTTCTGTCACCCGCCAGGATAAGGGACTTTCCTGCTTCTTTGTCAAAATCGTGACAGCTTATGCAGTGCCTGTCAAATATGGGCTGAACCTCACGGACATAGCTGAATGCAACCTGGTTTTCCACATCCTCTGCAAGTATATGTGGCTTATTACGAAGGGCCATGGGCATCCGGTTCAGATTTGGCGGAGCCGAAAGACGGTCCTCGTGACAACCAATGCATCCGTTGGTTTCCCCGGGATGCACAATTACACCACTTCGCATGGACTGGACCATCTTTTTATCTTCATCAAGGAGTTGGAAGTAGAGATATCTTCCTGAAGGGACCTGGAAGTTGGCAGAACCATCCTCTTCCACAGGTATGGTTCCCAGGACACGTTTGGTTTCAAAACTATGCCAGTTGACCCCGGGAGCCTGTTGTCCCTGGCCGCCCCAGGCAGCCTGAGTATAAGTTCTTTTCTCTGGAGATTCCACAACTCTGAGATACTTAACGGAACCCTTCTCCACATTAGCCATGTGAGTCCCCTCGTATACATTCTGAACATAGAAATTGCCAGGAGTGTCATCAAAGCTTCTGGCTGTTGGTATCTCACGGGGTCGGTACCTGGGTGAAAGAGGCATGGGGTCGAAGCAACTCAGGCTGTCATGTTCAAAGATTAATCTTTCATTGCCGGACATATCCACGAGATAGATCCCCATTTTCTGAGCATTGGGATGGAAGCCATTTTTCTTTTTCAACCAGATCGATTTGGAAACCAGAAACTCCTTTTGAGAGAGCGGGAAAGGATCTTCGTACCTGGACTCCAGTTTCATAAAGTTATCCCAATCCCCTTCCCCCATGAGCTTGATGGCCTCTTCGGGCCAGATTTTTATCACGGCGTCCTTGCCATCCACTCCCCTTGATCTATCGATAAGGGCAAGTGCCCCCCAGGGCCTGTCATGGCAGGAGCCAAAAATACAGAGCATAAGATTATCTCCGGGCAATGGTCTGGGATCGATGATGCCACCGGGAGAGCCGGTATTGTTTCCATAATAAATCGCATGCCTGGTACCATCGGGATTCACGGTCCAGAGTCCCTGGGCATCCCCGAAATTTCGGTCAACATACTCCCAGCGATCATAGACGAGGCGGCCATCGTCCATCAGGGCTGCATGTCCTTCGAACAGTGTGCTTTTACCTAACTGAACGATGTTGGAACCATCGGGGTTCATCCTGTACAGATTGGCCATAATGTGCCTGTTGCACATGCAGTACTTGGGTTCCCGTGTGGAGCTAAAGACAATCTGTCCATTGGGAAGATAAAGGGGATCAATATCGGAAACTCCGCTGGCAAATGTGAGCTGTTTCAGATTCTTTCCATCCGAATCAATTTCGTAAATATGGTAGTCATCCTCAATGCTTTTCCTGTATGAGAATACTATTTTATCTCCTGAAAAAGATACTTCCGGATCACGTATGACACCCGTTTCAGTGCTCAGCAGTGTGGTGACCTCCCCGGAGTTAACATTATATACCAGCATGGAGGCTCCTGGTGTAAAACTATTGGTATTGATCTCACCAGTCTGAAACAGAGTGGCTGTGTTGTGGTGGTCCTGCACATATTGGTGTCGTGCAACAAATACCAGGTTTTCAGGCAGATCAGACTTCGGAGTTAGCATGCAGATAAAACCCAGGAAAAGGAAGTTTAAAGCGCCCATGATTGCTAAATTTGTTCTACAATGTAATAACTCCAAGCCTTTCATTCAAGCAGAACCTGAAATTCCTGATAACTTATAATCCATATGAACAGTTTCTTTATAGTTTTGTCAGAATATCTCTATGGATGACGTGATTCTGGATAAACAAATAATTATACAGCTCTTATTCCTGTTCTTTCCTCTTGGTATAAGCGGACTTTCACAGGATCTGGCGGCCACTTATTCCAGGCTGGATGGAACTGTTTCCACGCTTCTCTTTGAAAATGAGGCTTCTGAATTCAGTATGCATGATGCTTTCCGGGCCAGAGCTATGGATATGGCAGCTTATCATCCACACCTGACTTTATCGGGCGACTTCACAGGCGATGGCATCGAGGACCTTGCTGTTTTTAATGACCTGGAATATACTCCGAATATGAATCCGGCATTCACCTGTTCTGTGGTGTCGGTCAGCCGTTCCGGCGGAAAAAAGCTTATTCCATCAGGAAGCTGGTTTTCGGCACTGCATACACAGCTGGATTTTTCTTATGTTTCCTTCTCTGTGTCAGACGATTACAATGGGGATGGTAAGGATGATATCGCATTGTTTTATAATGATCCCTCTTCAGAAGAGTTAAATATTTTCATGCTGGAGTCCACAGGATCGGACTTTTCCGTGGCACAGGCCTGGTATACGGTCAATAGAAATGAATTTAATTTCACTGCCCTGAAATTTGCCTGTCCGGGTGACTTCAACGGGAATGGTAAGCCTGACATTGCTGTTTTCTACAACTATTTCGGAACGGCTCCTGCAACGCAGCAGGCAATTTTTCTTTTCGAATCGGAAGGAGAATCTTTCACTTTGCTTCCGGTGGCTTACCAGGAAACAAAAGCGGAATATGATTTTACCAACATGAGCTTTGCCCTTCCCGGGGATTATAATCTGGACAACTATTCTGATATCGCAGTCATACTTGAAGATTCTCTGAACAAGCACATAGCCATCCCCGTATTTGAGGGGGCTGCAACGGGACTGCTCACACCCGCTGAACACCTGACTATTCCTGAGGCAGAGATGGATATCAGCGATATCCTTCATGCAGCATCGGGCAACTTTGCCGGTGATAGCCTGGGAGACCTGGCTTTGTTTTACAACAATCAGGGAAGCGGAAGCCAGGAAATTCTGCTGGTGGAGGGCGCCGGGGGCTCGTTTGATCCTCCTGAAATTGCTTTCAGTACTGGTCTGGATTCACTGCTTATAGCTGATATTGGTGCGGTCCGGAGTGGACGCTTTGTCCACAAGCCACTTGTTTCGGCGGCTACCTGGAAGAATAATAGGATGGGCGCTATCTCTTTTACCTTCGATGATGGTCTCCAGGGGGCCTTTGAACATGGGGCAGCTGAACTGGAGTCGGCCGGACTGAAAGGGACATTCTATATCATAACAGATACCAGTGCCATCTATGACGGGGAGCTGGCCAGCACCAGTCTTGTCAGAACATACAAGGAACTGGGACACGAGATTGGATCACATACTGCAAATCACTCCAACCTGGGCTTATTAACTGAGGCTGGTGATATTGACTCTCTTGACAAAGTGCTTTCAGTATCTGTGGAGCTCCTGAATGAGCGTTTTGATCAGCAGACATGGTCCATGTCCATTCCTTACGGAAGTTTCCGCTATGAGACCCTGGATCATATTTCAAAGCATTTTTATTCTGCCCGCAGCAGTCAGTTCGGATTTAACCTGGCCACTCCCTATGACTTTTACGCCCTGAAATCCTGGCCCATCCTGAGTACCACTTACCCGGATTTTGTGGATAATATGCTTGCCACCGCTGAAAGCTATGGCACCTACCTTCCTCTGATGTACCACGATATGGTTGATGAACCCTTTGATGAGGAGGCAGATATCTATAACTACCGGAGAGCGCTTTTTCGGGAAACAGTGCAGGATGCCATTGGAAGGGATCTCTGGATAGATACCCATGAAAGGATCTATAAATATATCAGGGAAAGAAATGCCTTGAAAATCAGTCAGGTATACCTTACCGGAGAAGGCAACTTTTCCTTTATCGCCGATGATGAACTGGCCGATTCCCTGTATAATGTGGAGCTTACTTTGAAGATCCTCCTGCCTGAATCCTGGCTGGAAGATTCGGTGACCATTGAGACAGGAGGTACCCAGTTCCTTTTGAAGACAAACCTCCACCCTGAGGGTTCTTTTGTATTCTTCGATCATCTGCCGATTGAAGACCAGCTTATCACTGTATATGAGGGTAATGTGATCGGAACCGGAGTTAAGGAAGAAAGTGTTGAGATGGCTATTAGCATAAGCGCCTTTCCAAATCCTTTCCAGCATGAAACACAGATACAGGTGTCGGGCATGTACGAAGCAGTTGACTATCTGATTGTAAGGGATATACATGGAAGGATTGTAAGAGAGCTACGTGAACAAGGTGCCAGCACTTACCTCTTTTCACGTGAGAGCCTCCCTCCCGGCATCTATATCATTCAGGTTCTCGGATTCGGCAAACAACTTGGGTCTTTCAAGGTATTGGCCCGTTAAACTCTCCAACTCCCCTTTTAATGTTTTTCAGCAAGTATTAATAACTTTAAACGAAAGTTAATATACTTTCATATGAAAGTTATTATATTTGTCTCACGGAACCTGACAATCTGTTTTTCATGATATTCAATATCCAGCGCTACTCAACGCACGATGGAGATGGAATAAGAACCCTGATCTTCTTCAAAGGGTGTCCGCTACGGTGCCAGTGGTGCAGTAATCCTGAAAGCCAGTCCTTTGCCCCCAGCATTCTTTATGATCAAAAGAGCTGTAAGAATTTTGGCGATTGCATCAGAGCAACACCGGAAGCCATAAGCAGGAGCGCAAACAATGGACTGGATATTAAACGAAGCCTGATCAGGGACCCGGATAAGCTGAAAGATCTTTGCGTCTCAAAGGCTCTTAGAGTTTCAGGGGAATCCAAAAGTGTGGATGATCTGCTGAAAGAGGTGGAGAAAGACCTCCCCTTCTACCGGAACGACGGAGGAGTGACTCTATCGGGTGGAGAGCCCCTTGCACAGGGCCAGGAGTTGGTTCATCTATTGCAGGCTCTGCATAAGAGGCGAATCAGTACCAATATTGAAACATCCCTTCACGTGCGGTGGAAGTTGATAGAAAGATGTATCGGGTTGGTAAGGACTTTTCTGGTAGACTTAAAGCATATAGACCCGGAAAAGTTCCGTCAATATATAAAGGGAGATGCAGCTCTGGTGATGGAGAATCTGGAGAAACTGGACTATTTCGGGGCCCATGTGGTGGTAAGAATACCTGTAATTCCGGGCTTCAACCACAGTGAAGCAGAGATTCGGGCCATGGTGGACTTTGTATCTACAGTGAAGGGAATCCGCGAAATTCACTTTTTGCCCTATCATAGCTTCGGGGTGGAAAAGTACAGGATGCTGGGTATGGAGTACAAGTTTAATTCTACCAAACAAACAGAGGACAAGGAACTGAAGCCTTATATTCAATATGCAGAATCACAAGGATTTAAGACGAAAATTGGAGGATAAAATGATACTTACTGAACAGAAGACTGAGATCACAGAACGGATTGCACACTTGCGAGAGAAGGTTCTGAGTACCAAGCCGACGGTTTGCACCGAAAGGGCTAAGTTTTATACCCAGGTATACCGTGATAATGAGGATCAGCCTGTGATAATAAAAAGGGCGCTGGCTTTGCAAAAGACCCTGGAGAATATGACCATCTATATTGATGAAGGCGAACTGATTGTGGGCAACCAGTCATCCAGTCACCGTGCAGCCCCCATATTCCCGGAATATGCGGTGGACTGGCTTCCCGAGGAGATGGACGAGCTGGATAAGCGTCCCGGGGATGCCTTTTTTATCACAGAAGAACATAAGGAAGAGCTCAGTGAAATAGCCGCCTGGTGGGAAGGAAAGGTGCTCTGGGACCGTGGAAGGGCCCTGATGACCCAGGAACTGCGCGATCTGCAGGACTCGGCCATTATAAAGGCCACGGGGAACCTTACCTCAGGTGATGCTCATATAGCAGTGGATTTTCAGAAGATTCTGGATGTGGGCTTAAGTGGATATTTTAAGGAGATCAGGACGCATCATGAGCAGGTGGATCACTCCAAGCGCGAAGGAGTGCGTAAAGACAAGTTTTACACGGCCCTGACCATCGGTCTGGAGTCCTTCCAGACCTTTATCAGGCGCTATCATGATCTGGCCATTTACCTGAGTAAAGAATGTGATGATTCTAAGAGGATTAAGGAACTTCAGCAAATTGCGGAAAACTGCCGGGTGATTGCTGAAGAGCCGCCTAGGGACTTCTACCAGGCTTTGCAGCTGGTCTATTTTGTACAATTGATCCTTCAAATAGAAAGCAACGGGCATTCGGTTTCACTGGGCAGGCTTGACCAGTATCTCTACCCCTTCTATCAGAAGGACCTGGCAGCAGGTAAAATATCTGCGGCTTCAGCTTCAGAATTACTTGAGAACACATGGATTAAATTATTGTCTGTTAACAAGATAAGACCATGGTCTCATACGCGTTTTTCAGCCGGCGGTCCCCTTTATCAAAATGTTACTATCGGGGGACAAACCACGGATGGCAAAGATGCGGTCAATGAACTTAGCTTCCTGGTCCTTGATTCGGTTGGAAAAATGAAACTGACCCAGCCCAATCTTTCTGTGCGTTTTCATAAGGACATCGGTGAGGAGTTTATGATGGCCTGCATGAAGGTAATAGAGAAGGGTTTCGGGATGCCTTCCTTCAATAATGATGAGATTGTGATCCCCGAACTGATCAATATGGGCGTGGAAAGGGATGATGCATATAACTACTCGGCCATAGGCTGTATCGAGATTGCAGTACCCGGTAAATGGGGATACCGTTGTACAGGGATGAGTTTCCTGAACCTTATGCGGGTTCTCCTTGCTGCCATGCACGATGGTTTTGATAGTCAGTCGGGTCACACCTTCCATAAGGGGACCGGGAATTTCATTGATTTTAATTCATACGACGATCTTTTTAAGGCCTGGCAGCAGCAGATCCATTACTTCACCAAAAAGACCGTTGAAATCGATACGGCAGTGGATACAGCGTTGGAGGAACATGTGCCCGACATTCTCTGCTCGACCTTTGTAGACAGTTGTATTTCCAGGGGACTTACCATAAAGGAGGGTGGTTCCAAATATGATTTTATATCCGGACTGCAGGTGGGGATCGCCAACCTGGGAAATGCACTGGCTGCCATTAAGAAACTGGTATATGAGGAGGGAAAAATTGGAAAGCAGGAACTCCTGGATGCCCTGAAAAGCAATTTTGAAGGAAAAGAGGGAGAGAAAATAAGGCAGCTTCTGCTCAATTTTGCACCCAAATATGGCAATGACGACGATTATGTGGATCTCCTGCTGAAAGATGCCTATATGGAGTATATAAATGAGCTGGAGAACTACCATACCACCCGCAACAACAGGGGTCCAATAGGATGCAGGTACTATGCGGGTACCTCCAGCATTTCGGCCAACGTACCCAGCGGTGCAGTGGTTCCGGCTAGTCCAGATGGACGACTAGCCTTTACCCCGGTGGCCGAAGGCAGCTCTCCTTCCTCGGGAACCGATCTTCTTGGTCCCACTGCAGTATTTAAGTCTGTTTCCAAGCTTCCCACTGAAAAGATCATGGGCGGGGTGCTGCTGAACCAGAAGCTCTCCCCTGCTGCTATTGAGAAGGATGCGGATAAGCATAAACTGATTTCGGTAATTCGTACATTTTTTGCAGATCTGAAAGGCTGGCATGTTCAATACAATATCGTTTCCAGGGAAACATTGGTCGCTGCAAAAAAAGATCCGGAAAAATACCGTGACCTGGTGGTGAGAATAGCCGGATATTCTGCTTTTTTTACTACTTTATCTCCCGATACTCAGGACGACATTATTGCTCGAACCGAGCATTCACTAACTTGACAGGAATTTACACCCTAACTTTCTAGCTATGACAGGATTACTTTGCGGAGTCGATATCGGGGGAACCAAGTGTTCCATAGCCCTCATTGATGAAAACGGTAATATCCTGGACAAGATCTATACCTGTGCCCACGTGGAAGAGGGTGAGGAAGGAATGGTCGGCATGATAGCTGGTCATGTGAAGGAGCTTTTGCAACGCAACCAGGTTAATCAGACGGATCTTCCTGCCATTGGAGTTGGGTGTGCGGGTCACATACGCCATAAAGACGGTATGATCATCACCACATCCAACCTGAAAGGATTCAATAACTATCCCCTTCGCGATGCTATGCAATCTCATTTTGAAATTCCGGTGATCCTTGACAACGATGCCAATGCGCAGGCCTTCGGGGAATATAAATTTGGTGCTGGCCAGGGATACAGGGATATGATTTTTGTGACCATCAGCACTGGAATTGGAGCAGGTATCATTATAAACGGAAAGCTTTACCGCGGTATGACCGGAACCGCCGGTGAATTTGGGCATACCATTGTGGAGCCCGAAAGTGAATTGCTCTGTAATTGCGGGAACCGGGGCTGCATCATGGCCCTTGCCTGTGGCATGGCGCTTCCTTATATGTTTGAAAAGAAGCTGAATGAGGGTATAGAAACCAAAATTAAAATACCACCTGATTTCAATATCTCTAAAATTAACGGGCAGACACTTAAAAAGGGACTGGATATGGATGATCCCCTTTCTAAGGCGGTGATCTCTGACAGTGCCTACTATGTTGGGATCGGGCTGTACAACCTTTTCCAGACCCTGAATCCACCGCTGATTGTGCTGGGCGGGGGACTTACCAACTGGGGAGAGTTCTACCTGGATAAGATCAAGGAGACCTTTTATAAACTGGCGCGCGATATGATCTTCGATCCCATAAAAATTACCCTGAGTGATATTATTGGCGATGCCGGTGTAATCGGTGCCGCTGCCCTAAGCCTGGAATAAAATGCTCAATGAACGACAGAACCGGATCCTGGAGGTCCTTGGTAAGAACAACCAAACCTCAGTCATTGTACTCTCTGAGCTTCTGGGTGTCTCTTCTGTTACCATCCGGCAGGATTTGAATCAGCTGGAGGCAGAGGGATTGTTAAGGAGGGTCCATGGTGGAGCAGTTTTGAAAGATGGGGATGACCTGGATAACCGGCTTGGCAAAAACTATGAGAAGAAACTGAGGATTGCCAGGAAGCTTGCTTCTCTGGTCAATGAAGGAGAGACTATCCTTATCGAGTCCGGATCGGTCAATGTCTTGCTGGCCAGGGAACTGGTAAAAATCAGGAAGGTAACCATAATGACCACCAACCTTTACATTGCCCGACAGTTCAGAAAGAATGAAAAGGCAAACATTGTCATTCTGGGTGGTATTTATCAGCACGATAGTGAAACCCTGGTGGGAAAGATAACCAAGGCCTGTATTGACCAGGTAAATATTGATAAAGCTTTTATAGGCATTGACGGTTATTCCACGGAAACAGGTTTTACCCTCCGTGATATGTTCCGGGCAGAAATATCAAGTCACATTATTCAAAAGGCAAAGGATCTTTTTGTGGTTTCGGACTCCAGTAAATTTGGGTGTGCGGGGCTGACCAGAATATGCCGGCTGCAGGATATTCAACATATTGCAACTGATAAGGACCTGTCTCAGACATACAGGGATGAGCTGACAGAAGCAGGGATCGATCTGATTCTGGCTTAGGTGATTGTAGTGATTTGTGAATTCCATTATACCACCCTTCAGCGGAGGAGCGAAATCGGTTTACGCGAGTTACCGGGATCCTCCTCGGGCAAGAATAGGAAAGCTTATTATACAGGAACCCTCTCCAAGATCCAATCGGTTATTGATGTGTTCAGACTGTCCCTGCTCAGGAGGTTGCTTCCGTGGTCGGAGGTCCCTTCTATAATATCCAGTTTTTTAGGTTCTTCTGTAAGCTCATAGAGCGTTTGAGTCTCCGCAGGAAAATCACCACCCTGAATCTCTTCATGAATATCCTGTTCACCCACCAGGTAGTAAACCGAATTCAGGGTTATATTCGGAAATAGCAGAAAGACGCCGTCGGTGGTAGGTGAAAGAGCTACCGAGGTAAGGACCTCATCATATCCGTTTCCTGCCAGGGCCATAATGGCCCCCATGGAGCCTCCAAGCAATCCAAGCTCACCGGGCCTTACAAGCTCATCAGTACTCATAAAGGTAATAGCTGCCTGCAGATCATTGATCAGCAGACCTTTATTATTAACCAGATCCATCAGGTCGTCCACCGGATCGGAAGTGCCGTGCCCCCTGAAGAAGAAGGTAAGGCAAACATAGCCCTCAGCCACAAGCTGTTTCATCAGTGTCGAACCTGTCCAGGGATTTACCCATACGCCGAACTCGTGCATCATAATAATTCCAGGTCGGCTGCCCGAAAGAGACTCCAGGTAGGCTAGCTTGCCGGAAAGTGTATAGGCGTCCTCTGTCACAAGATCGATATTATCCATCCTGTAAGTAGTTTCAGTCTCTTTGATCTCACTCTCAGCAATCCTTGTACCATTGTCCAGCAAGACGAGCCTGTAATAATATGCCCGCGCCCCTTTCAGACCGTCGATCAGGTAATTTTCACTTGTGATATCAGCAATCTCCTCATACTTAATAATCCTGGACAGTTCTTTGTCTTCCGCCAATTCTATTGCAATGGATTGAAATCCGGTCGGGCTGCTGATGGACCAGTTTAGCTGAAATCCTGTTTCAGTTATATTCGTTGGCGACAGTGTATTAACGCTTGGAGTGTCAGGATCTGTCTCCACTGGTCCCGGCCCTTCCCCGAGATCACATGCGCTCATAAGAGTAATGAGCAGGATGCTAACTAATGATAAATAATGGTTCATCGATCTATCTTGATATAATGGTCAGGATCTTTTACAGCGATATAAATCCATGATCATACAAGAACTATCCTGGTGACAGTTCACATGTACCCATTGCATGATAAAAGAGCCTGATTGTTGTCCCAGGAAATACCCGGCAACAAAGAATAAATAGGTTTCCCACCCAAAGCCGATCCCCGAAAGAAGTCGTAAAGCGACTATAAAGGGTACCGGTAGGTGAATAGCAAAATACCACTGGGTTGAAAAGCGACTTACATTGCCTCTCCAGTATCCAAATGGGATATTCAGGATAAAAACAAGGATGCTTATGATGATCAGTAAGCTCATGATTCGCTTTCAAATATATTAAACTATTCCTATTTTGAGGGGATGTTCCAGAGCTGAAGATTATTGTAATTGAAGTAGCTGCTTCCAATAGATAATAGTTTAACTGGCTCCTGTGAAAATGTTGGTTTGGAACAAATCAGGAGAATAGAAAAAACTGTATATCTACTTAGAATGTTCAATTCTTCTTCTTTTTCCTCTTTTTCCGGCTCTTCTGATATGCATCTTCCTGGTCCAGTAAAGACTTCCAGTCGGTCTCTTCATTCTCTTTGGAGGATTCAATGGTATCGCGGTAAAAGCCTTTGGAAATTTCAGTTCTGTAGATGGGTTTTCCCAACTGTTCTTCAATGCTAGCCAGCATTTCTCTTTCCTCTTTGCTGCAAAAGGAAATAGCCTGGCCCTTGTGAGCCCCCCGGCCGGTTCGCCCTACCCTGTGAACATAGTATTCAGGTGAATCGGGCAGATCATAATTTACAACGTACTCAACATCGGGTATATCGATTCCCCTGGCGCTGACATCTGTGGCAATCAGCACCTTTATCTCTCCCTTATGGAAAAGCTGCATAATTCGCTGACGCTGCGCCTGCTCCTTATCGCCATGGATGGTTTCAGCAGAAATTTCAACTCTTTCCAGTGCCTTTTTCACCCTTTCGGCCCTGATCTTTGTGCGAACGAAAACCAGGATCTTCTGATCCGGATTATTTGTAATCACATTCTCCAGGAAAAAGCGCTTATCATCCATTTCAATAAATGCCACGGCATGGTCGATGTTTTTGGCAACAGGATCCTTGGGTGAGATCTGGATGCGGATGGCATCCCTTACCAGGGAGTAAGCAATCTTTTTGATATTCTCATCTATGGTCGCCGAAAAGAACAGGGTTTGCCGCTTCCTGGGAAGATGGCGCATTAAATCACGGATATCTTTTATAAAACCAAGATCAAGCATATGATCGGCCTCATCCAGCACCAGGATCTCCACTCTCTGCAACTGAAGGGCACCCTGACTTACCAGGTCAAACATTCTGCCAGGAGTGGCAATCAGTACATCTACCCCTTTGTCAAGTTGCCTGATCTGCGGATCCTGATCCACTCCTCCATGAATGGCAAATGCCCTGATTCTGGTGTGCTTTCCAAGAACCCGGAATACGTTCTCCGTTTGAAGCGCCAGTTCATGGGTGGGTACCATGACCAGGCATTTTACACCATCGGGGCGACCTTTGATTTTTCGTTCCTGCAATATGTGCAGAACAGGGATGGTAAATGCAGCCGTTTTTCCGGTACCGGTCTGGGCGATGGCAAGCACATCCTCCCCCCTCAGGATGGGAGGAATGGATTTAAACTGAATATCGGTGGGTTTTTTAAACCCCAGCTTGGAGATGCTGGTCTTTATACCATCGGCGATGGGGTACTCATCAAATCTCATTTATTAAGTATTTATTGCAAAGTTCTCATTATTCCAGACAATGTTCAAATCTTTCCGCTTAATGTTGCTGAAATGGAACCAGGGGTGCAATGTGGAATATTTGATTACCTTTGTCAAAATTTCTTAGCCGACTTTTCAATTAGGCAGTATTCCCCGTATTCTGGGACCCCTCTCTTTTTTTTCTGATTCAGCTAAGGCGGCGAACTCTTTGAAGCTCGTCATTTTAAACAATATAGCAGTCTTGAAATAAGACTGTTCAAATACTATTATATGAGTTATACAAAAGTAAACAACAATCGAAGTAATCATTCAAGTTCAACCCGCCCAAGGGTTCAGAGCACCAACAACAGAAACCGAAACAATGCCCGTCATGCTAAGAAAGCATCGACGCTCGATACTTCTCTCCTTGTGAAAGAAGCAGATCACAGTGTAGTAGAAAAAGTCTTTCTCTCAGACCGGATGGTCAGTGAGCTTCCCATAGATAATAAACTGAAGCAGGCCCTGGTTTTGAAGGGCTATGAAAGACCCACTGAAATTCAGGACAGGACCCTGGAGACCCTGCTGGAAGGCAGAGACCTCCTGGGTATTGCACAAACCGGAACCGGGAAAACCGGAGCCTTTCTTATCCCAATTATCGAACAACTGCTTCACAAAAGGGTAAATCCCTATGCATTAATCGTGGTCCCAACTCGTGAACTGGCTCTCCAGGTGGAAGAGGAGTTCAAAAGTATGGCAAAGGGATTGGGGCTTTACAGCGCCTGTTTTATTGGGGGCACCAACATCAACAGGGATCTCCAGAACCTGCGAAGAAGCACCCATGTGGTGATTGCCACACCTTGAAGACTTCTCGATCTGACAGATCGCAGGGCCATTGATTTAAGCAGATTCAAAACCCTGGTACTGGATGAGTTTGACCGCATGCTGGATATGGGCTTCATTCGTGATGTAAACCGGATTCTCGACGGGATGAAACAGCGTAATCACACCATGCTTTTTTCCGCTACACTTGACAGGTCCCAGCAATCAATGATCAATAATATTCTTAAGAATCATGTGACTGTGAAGGTGAGTGCAGGAAACAGTTCAGCTGCTGGCATTGACCAGGAGGTGATCAAGCTGAAGCCGGGAGAAGATAAATTTAAGATCTTACAGGAAATGCTGTCTCAGAATGAATTTAATAGAGTACTCCTCTTTGAAGAGACCAAGCATCGTGTAAGCCGTCTTTGCCTGAAGTTAAACAAGGCTGGCATCCAGGCAGATCAGATTCATGGTAACAAGAGTCAGAATGCAAGGCAAAATGCGCTAAAAGCATTTAAACAGGGTCGTGTACAGGTGCTGGTTGCAACTGATGTGGCTTCACGGGGTCTTGACGTATCTGATGTGAGCCATGTGATCAATTACCAGGTTCCGCAAACCCACGACAGCTACATTCACCGTATTGGACGTACCGGTCGTGCCGGTAAGGTTGGAAAGGCCTATACTTTTGTGGCTTAACTATCCAGCCAGGTTTTGAATTCCCGAACCCGCTCCCTTGCAACCACAATCTTATCATCGTCCATTCCTTCAATGTCAATTTTAAGTCGATTGTTGGACCAGGCAATAATCTGTGCACATGCTTCAATGGAAACAATGTATTTACGGTTGATTTTAAAGAACCTGTCATGGTCAAGCATGCTTTCCAGTTCCTCCAGTGAATAGTCGATGATATAATTCCGGTGTGAATTTGTATGCAGGTAGGTGGTTTTTTCAAAACTGTAAAAGGCGAGTATATCCTCTATCATAATGGTCCGGATCTTCTCACCCACTTTGACCATGAACCTGGATTTTGCCGGCCTTCCACCCTGCTTACTTCTTTGATTAAGAAGATTTTCAAGCTTGTTATTTGAACTGAATTTTCCTGCTTTCTCAATGGCCTTTCCCAGGCGCTCCTCCTCGATGGGCTTTAAGAGGTAATCGATTCCATTGGCATTAAATGCTTCTATAGCATATGTATCATAAGCGGTGGTAAAGATAATGGGACAGTCGATGCTAAGCCTGGAAAAGACCTCAAAACTGTTGCCATCGGCCAGCTGTACATCTGAAAATATGAGCTCAGGTTGCGGACCTTTCTCCAGGTAAACAATTGCTTCCCTGACTGTCTCAAAGGTCGCGCTCACCTCAATATGAGGTGCAACCCGTCCGATCAGCCTGAGCAGGTGATTTACAGCCCTGTTTTCATCCTCAAGTATTATAGCCTTCATCAGCTACCCATTTTTAAAATTGGAACTTCCACTGAGAATGTGCTGTCTGTCTGTGTAATAAGAATCTCCTTATCTGTAAAATATTTAAACTGTTGCCTGATGTTGGAAAGACCCGTTTTGTTGGAATCAATCTCCTCTGGTTTTTCTTGCAACTTATTTTCAACCCTTATATATTCTCCTTCACGGAGGATTATTATAGAAAGCGGCTGTGATGCAGATATCTCGTTGTGCTTGACACAGTTTTCAATCAGAAGCTGAAGGGTCATAGGAACAATCATT
>CAYWGP010000111.1:0-6768 GCA_964458155.1 uncultured Bacteroides sp. | reverse complement strand
TGGACTTTCTCTTCAAGAACCATGGCATTGTCCGGCGCAGGATCCTCTTCCTGAACCAGGGCCTTCATTTGACCTTGTTCCTCTTCCTGAACATAAACTTCCTCCACAACCGGAGTTATATCCATATCCAATTCTTCTTCCTGTACCTCAACACGTTCTTGAACCTGTACACGCTCTCTGGCCGGATCACTTTCCTGAAGCTGGCCTTCCACTGGAGGCTCTGCCTCGTCATCCTCCTCAGGCGCAACAATTCGATCTTCAGATTTCTCTACCTGTCCGGGAGCCTCAGATGGCAATCCAGCATCTTCATGCAGGAATGATTCGTCTTCTGGGATGGACTCGGAGGCGGTATCAGGATTGATCTCATAAATATTTAGGAATACCGTTCCCACAATTAATATGGATGCTACTGCGGCAGCAAGGCTGTAGATCCGGTGCCTTCTCTTTCTTTTCAAGCGCCTGTGTAAAGAAGCATGAAGTGAGAGCAGGTCCTCTTCAGTGTCGGCAACACTGGATTGTTCCATACCCTCCATAGCTTCCATATCGAATGGATCAGCTTCAAGATCCCTCTCAAAAGAGTAGCGCTCCTCGCGGGAGAGTTCTCCTTTCAAGTACTTCAGGTACTCATTGGTGCTTCTATGTTTCCTTTTAGCTGACATTTTTACTTTTCAGACAAATTTTCAAATTACGCTTGCCATTCTGCAGGTAGCTTTTCACCTTCTTTTCCGATAATCTGAGGCTTTCAGCTATCTCCTGGTAGCACAGTTTCTGATAATAGAACAGTTCAATGCACTGCTTTTGTTCACTCTTCAACTGCTCTATACATTCCTTCAGAGCCTTCTCCACAGAATAATCCTCTCTGTCTATGGGATGCATTTCCTGTTCGGATTCCATAAATTCCTGCTCAATTTTATATCCTTCCATTCTTCCGTCAGCACTTTTTTGCGAACGGATCTGCATCAGGCAGAAGTTTTTTGTAAGTACATAGAGCCAGCTTTTAAAACTCCGGACCTCCTGGCCGGGAAGATCTGAGATTAACTTCTCGAAGATTTGCATAACAGCATCCCTGGCATCCTCCCGGCTGCCCAGGTACTTGAGTGAAACACCATATACAAGGTGCATGTAGCGGGAATAGAGCTCTCCCAGGGTATCCAAACTCCCGCTTCGATGAAAGAGCCGGAGCAATTCTTCATCGGTACGATCCGGATGTTTTCCGCTGATTTCGAGCATATGACAGGAGTGGAAGTCAGCTAAAATTAAGAAAAAATGCAAGAAATTTTATGGAATCCGGAAGAAGGCTGCATCCTAAGGGTGAAGTCAAACAAAAAACAAGAAATCATGAAAGCAATTATTTCAATACTAACAGTACTTTTTCTTTCGGCATTCACCATGGTCCCCGATCAAACACGTTTGATCAGTGGAAAGGTCAGTGATGAAAGCGGCTTACCCATGGCGGGAGTCACCGTGACCGTTAAAGGTAGCAGTAATGGAACTGTTACCGATCTCAATGGTGCCTACCAGCTCCAGGTAAAGGCTGAAGCCAGATACCTGGTATTCTCTTTTACAGGTTATGAGACCAAAGAGGTGAGAATAAAAAGTTCCAATTTGATCGATGTGGTACTTCAACCTGCAAATATGGAACTTGAGGAGGTGGTGTATATGGAATATGATATGGCAGCCCCTATGGATGCAAAAGTCTCAGGTGTCCCCGTCAGGGGAGTCTCCAATGTAGCCTACCGTAAAAGAGTAAGTCATCAGAGCTATGCGGCCCCTGAACCAGGCTATATCCAGCACAATACTGAAGGATATACTGCCATCGACGAAAACGGATTCAAGGATGTATTGCACAATCCCCTTTCTACTTTCAGTATTGATGTGGACAGGGCATCCTATTCCAATGTTCGCAGGTTTCTGAATATGGGACAATTACCTCCCAAAGATGCAGTCAGGATTGAGGAAATGATCAATTATTTCTCCTATGACTATCCCGAGCCGGTGGGTAAGCATCCCTTCTCAGTTTATACTGAAATTTCCCAGTGTCCCTGGAACAGTGCTCACCAACTGCTTCATGTGGGATTGAAAGGCAAGAGCATTGATAAATCTGAACTGCCTCCTTCAAACCTGGTTTTCCTGATCGACGTATCTGGTTCCATGAGTGATGTAAATAAGCTTCCACTTCTGAAGCAGGCTTTCAGAATGCTTGTAAATGAACTGAGGCCCGAAGACCGGGTAGCCATAGTGGTCTATGCCGGAGCAGCCGGACTGGTCCTGGAATCCACTCCCGGAACAGAGAAAGCTGAAATCCTTGCCGCTCTGGATAAACTGCAGTCGGGCGGATCCACCGCAGGTGGCGCCGGACTGAAGCTGGCCTATAAGGTAGCCCAGGAGAATTTCTCAAAAGAGGGTAACAACCGGATTATCCTGGCCACCG
Organism: uncultured Bacteroides sp.; assembly: GCA_964458155.1. Classification (GTDB taxonomy): domain Bacteria; phylum Bacteroidota; class Bacteroidia; order Bacteroidales. The sequence continues at coordinate 4,337 of CAYWGP010000111.1, read as the reverse complement.
ATGGCGATTTCAATGTAGGTTCTTCCAGCAATGCGGAGATGGAAAGGCTGATCGAGCAAAAGCGCGAAGATGGCGTTTTTATGACCGTTCTTGGATTTGGAATGGGAAACTACAAGGATGATAAGATGGAGATTATTGCTGACAAGGGTAATGGCAACTACGCCTACATAGACAACATCCAGGAGGCCCGTAAGGTCTTTATCACCGAATTTGGCGGAACCCTTTTTACCATTGCCAAGGATGTTAAATTCCAGATGGAATTCAATCCTGCCCGTGTTAAAGGATACAGGCTGGTGGGTTACGAAAACCGTCTTTTGAATGACGAGGATTTCAATGACGATAAAAAAGATGCAGGAGAGATGGGTGCCGGTCATACGGTCACCGCGCTCTATGAGATCATTCCCGCAGGTTCTGATGAGTCACTGAAGAGCATCGATCCACTGAAATACCAGTCCAACCGTGGGGATGTGAAGTCTGCAAAGCAGGTAAAAGCTGATCCCGGTGCCGAACTGATGACTGTCAAACTGCGCTATAAGCAGCCCGACGGGAATACCAGTACCAAGATTGAAATTCCTGTCAAAGGGAAGGTTCTGGACCTGGATGAAACTTCGGATAATTTCCGTTTCTCGGCAGCCATTGCTGAATTCGGACTGATCCTCAGAAATTCTGAATACAAGGACGATGCCTCCATGGAAGAGGTGATCGCCATGGCCAAAGGTGCCAGGGGAGAGGATGAGGAAGGTTATCGTTCCGAATTCATAAAGCTGGTCAAACTGGCCGACTCCATGAAGGAATGGAGCGCCGACAAGTAGCAATTAGTAAATAAGTCGAATGAAAACTTTGCGGAGGCTGTCCAGTTTGGGCGGCCTCTGCCATTTCTGCTGAAGTTTAATGACAGAGCCTGTTTTTATATGGTCTTTTAGTTTTAAATTGCAATCGGTCACATGTAGAACTAAATCAGCAGGAAATGAGAATTCTGATAGTAGGGGGAAATGGAACCATTGGCAAAAAGGTATCTGAACATTTTAAAAGAAATAACGAGGTGCTTATCGCCGGAAGAAGCAGTGGTGATATTTCCGTTGATATTGCGGACAGCTCTTCAATAAGGTCCATGTTTGAGAGCTCCGGTAAATTTGACGCAATTATTTGTATTGCAGGTAACTCAAAATGGGCCGATTTCAGCGATTTAAGCGAAGATGACTATTATATCGGACTGAAAAGCAAGCTGATGGGCCAGGTGAACCTTGTCCGAATCGGTCAACACTACTTAAATCCGATGGGATCCATAACATTAACAACAGGAATACTGGCAGAGGATCCTGTTAGGAAAACCGCAAGCGCAGCCATGGTGAATGGCGGAATTCACAGCTTTGTGAAGGCAGTTTCCCTGGAAATTGCTTATGGGATAAGAGTGAACGTGGTAGCACCCGGATTGGTAGAGGATTCCTATGAGAAGCTTAAGGACTATTTTCCTGGTCATATACCAGTTCCCATGAATAAAGTTGTTACTGCCTACGAAAGAAGTGTTCTGGGGAATGACAGGGGGCAGCTAATAAGGATTTATCAATAGGGAAAGCATGAAAAAGATTTTTTACTCCATCTTTCTTTTAGTCATTGTTGTCTCCTGCAACATTGAAAACAGAGAATCAAGTGCAGTCAAAGACGCCCTGCAAAATGACAGCCTGCGAGCCACAGCCATATCTGATATGGAAATTGGCATGTTCATCTGCTGGTCTTTCAGTACCTTTTACGGAGCTGAATGGACCCCCACACTGGATAAAGATGCTTCCTATTTTCAGGCTACTGGCTGCGATACGGATCAATGGTGTAAAGTGGCTAAAGATGCAGGGATGGGATATATTTTATTTCTTGCTAAACATCACGATGGCTTCTGTTTGTGGGATACGAAAACCACCAATAAAAAAGTGACCAACAGTCCCCTGGGAATAGATGTTCTTGCCCGGCTGAGGAAATCATGTGATAAGTACGGGATCAAACTGGCACTTTATTTTTCTGAAGGCGACTGGAACTGGCCTGGAGCTGCAGATGGCAAAGGGCATCAGCAGGGGATGGGCATAAATCCTGAAATGAAAAAAGCTCAGTTAAAAGAGCTATGTACGGAATATGGGCCCATTGAATTTTTCTGGATGGACCATGCGGTCGGGGATGGTGGATTGAATCATGAGGAAACAGTTGAATGGGTACATCAGTTTCAACCCGATTGTTTTGTGGGATTTAATCACGGAGAAGCTGCAGGAAGGCTATCCTTAAGGGAAAGAGGAACACCCGGACCTCTGGGTGATGCAAGTGCAACTATGTATAATAAAGATGCAGAGGCCAATTACAAGGGTTACCTGCTAGCTGAGTTTACCTATCCCATATTACCAGCTCATGAAGGTGGCGCAGATTGGTTTTATTCCCTGCCGGAACACGATTCACTTTGTCATCCTGTGGAAAAACTTTTCCAGGATTACCTGGGCGCGATAAAATACGGGAATATCTTTTCGGTCAATGTAGGACCTGATTACGAGGGAAGGATCAGAGATGTTGATGTTGAGACTCTTTTAAAACTGGGTGAGCTAATCAAAAAAAGCAAGTCCGGATCTCGAAACATAAGCCAGGCAAATTTCGACTGGTTAGTGGGGAGCTGGCACCGGACCATTGATCAGGAAGGAAGGTCCACCTATGAGCACTGGGTGAAAAATTCAAATACTGAATATAATGGTGTGGGATGCAGTCTTCAGGAGGGAGATACAGTTTTTAAAGAGCTATTAAAGCTTTATAAAACTGGTGACAATTGGAATCTCGAGGTTTCCGGTGTAAATGAAAGTCCAACAGCTTTCCTTTTGATCAACCACACCGAAAGGAGTTTCCAGTGTGAGAATAAGAATAACGAGTTCCCAACGAATATTGAATATTCCATGGACGATGGTATACTCAGAGCACGAATCTCTGGTGGCGATACGGAAATCTCTTTTCTCTTTGAAAAGATCCTTGAAGAAAAATAAGATCTATTTCTTTGCTTCCTTTTCCAGCTTATTGTAGTACTTGCTTACCATAGCAGCACCTACAATGCCTGCTTCATTCATCAGTTCGGCCGGAACCACCTTGGCCTTGGTAGTCAGGTGATGGAAAAACAAATCTCCTTTTTTGCTGGCACCCCCGCCGATAATGATCTTGTCGGGCCATACCAGTTCTTCCATGCGGAGCAGGTACTCGTTGAAACGCCCGGCCCAGGTGTCCCAGTCCAAATGATTCTTTTTCCGTGCAGCATCGGTTGCATAGAGCTCCGCATCGGCCCCATGCAGGATAATATGACCCATTTCCAGATTAGCGACCAGTTTCCCGTCGCTGAAGATCACAGTACCCAGTCCTGTTCCCACTGTAACCAGCAGCAGGGTTCCCTTTTGCCCTTTCCCGGCACCGAATTTTACTTCGGCCATACCGGCAGCATCAGCATCATTTACCACATGAACCTTACAGCCGGTAGCTTTGGAAAAAAGCTTATTCAGGTCCTTGTCAATCCAGCTATTGTCCACATTGGCTGCCGTACGGGCAATACCCTGCTGTATTACCCCGGGAAAACCGGCTCCTACAGGGCCCTTCCAGTCAAAGTGCTTCGTAATTTTTTTAATCACCTTGGCCACGGCTTCGGGAGTGGCAGGTTGTGGAGTTGGAATGCGGTAACGTTCGGTAATAAGCTCCCCTTTTTTAGTATCAACAACAGCACCTTTAACGCCGGAACCACCGATATCGATTCCCAGTATTTTCCTCAGTTTCATTGTACAGGATAAATTATGGTAAGTTTGATTGAATGAAGGGACCTAAATTACTTTTTTTTTGAGACCCGGCCTAAATTATTGTTACTAAAATGGCCCATTATGGAATTATTTTCCTTAACTTTCTCTTAAGCTACTTAAAGCTGGATAAATATAACTATCATGGAAGAGCAGCACAATTACAGGTGGGATTCAAAAAATATCCTGGTAGTGGAAGACGATGAATCCAGTGCTTTTCTGCTGGGGACTTTTTTGAAAGAGACCGGGGCCAGCATTTCTTTTACGACGGATGGAAATGAGGCTGTTGACTTTGTTCGGCAGCACCCCGACACCGACCTTATCCTTATGGACATTCATCTTCCGGATAAAGATGGTTTTACAGCCACCAGGGAGATCAAATCCTTCGCCCGTAATGTGGTGGTTATCGCCCAGACCGCCTACGCCTTTTCCATGGATCACCAGGAAGCAAAAAGAGCAGGTTGTGACGCATATCTTACCAAGCCGCTAAACATGAGCCTCCTGCTTGATAAGATGGATGGTTATCTCTCCTGAGCCTTT
>CAYWGP010000110.1:0-11676 GCA_964458155.1 uncultured Bacteroides sp. | reverse complement strand
GGCCTGGATAGAGGCCTATGAGGCCGGGGTTTTTACTGAATTCCAGGAGCAGAGGGCGCCCGGACATACGGTGCTGGGAAGCAAGATATACAGCCAGGGCATGGAAGACCTGATCCGGGAGGTGAATGAGGCCAGGGAAGGGCTGGACCTGTTGAATGATCGGGCTGCCTATGAAAAACGTGAGGAGCTCAGGGCCATGGAGATCGCAGCCAGGGCACTGATCATGTTTGCTGAACGCCATGCGGAAAGCCTTGAGCAGCTTGCTGAAAGGGAAGGGGACAGGAAGCGCCGGAAAGAGCTGGAGCAGATGGCCGCCATCTGCCGAAGGGTGCCGGCCCAGGCTCCCACGACCATGCATGAAGCCCTGCAATACTACTGGTTTGTTCACCTGGGGGTGATCACAGAGTTGAATCCATGGGACTCTTTTAATCCGGGACGCCTGGATCAGCACCTTCTTCCATTTTACCAGGCCGATCTAAAATCCGGAAAGCTGGACAGGGAGTCAGCCATTGAACTGCTGCAGTCTTTCTGGATTAAATTCAACAACCATCCCTCTCCCCCCAAGGTAGGGGTGACCGCCGAGGAGAGTAATACCTATACGGATTTCTGCCTCATCAATACGGGCGGACTGAAGAGCGACGGTTCCAACGCGGTGAATGAGCTCAGTTATATCCTGCTGGATGTAATTGAGGAGATGCGACTTTTGCAACCCTCTTCCATGGTACAGGTAAGCAAAAAGAATCCCGATAGTTTTGTGGACCGGGCAGTAAAGATTGTAAAAACCGGCTTTGGTCAGCCCTCCATCTTTAACACAGATGCCATTGTCCAGGAGCTTGTCAGGCAGGGAAAAAGCCTGGAGGATGCCCGGAACGGAGGAGCCTCCGGTTGCGTGGAGAGCGGGGCCTTTGGTACCGAAGCCTATATTCTTACCGGCTATTTCAACCTGGTAAAGGTTCTGGAAATTACCCTTCATAAGGGGGTCGATCCACAGACGGGTAAAAAGATTGGATGCGATTCCGGTGATCCCGCTTCCTTTCAGAACTTTGAGGATCTGTATGCAGCCTTCCGACTCCAGTTGCAACACTTTATCGATATCAAGATTGCAGGAAGCAATATGATTGAGCGGATCTTCAGCCAGCATCTGCCTGCGCCATTTCTGTCACTGCTGATCGATGACTGCATCAGCTCGGGAACGGACTACAACGCAGGTGGGGCACGTTATAATACAAACTACATCCAGGGGGTGGGACTGGGTTCCATCACAGATATTTTTACGGCACTCAAACAGCATGTGTTTGAAAAAGGCAGCGTTCGTATGGAGACCTATTTGAAGGTGCTGAAAGATAATTTTGAGGGCCATGATGAGCTGCGTGCTGCCCTGCTTTACGATACTCCCAAGTATGGCAATGACGATGAGCAGGCCGACCAGCATGCCCGCTGGGTATTTGATGCATTCTACGACGCAGTAAACGGACGCAAGAGTCCCCGAGGGGCCACCTACCGCATCAATATGCTGCCCACCACCAGTCATGTTTATTTTGGAAAGGTGACCGGGGCCACACCCGATGGACGACTGGCGCGGGAGCCCCTTTCAGAAGGGATTTCACCCTTCCAGGGGATGGACCGGAATGGACCCACGGCTGTACTTAATTCGGCATTGAAGATTGATCACCTGAAGACCGGTGGTACCCTGCTGAACCAGAAGTTCACTCCTGATTTTTTCAAAGATGAACGGAGCATACGCAAAGTAACACAGCTGATACGGTCCTACTTCAGGATGGACGGCCATCATATCCAGTTCAATGTGGTTTCGGCAGCTACCCTCAGAGATGCACAGAAACATCCGGAGAAATACCAGGACCTGGTAGTACGGGTGGCAGGTTACAGCGACTACTTCAATGATCTGGGACCGGAACTGCAGGAGGAGATCATCCGGCGTACCGAGCATGAGAACAGCTGAGATTAGTTCAGGGCATTGACTATAAAGGCCTGGCCAGCATAATTCCGGTGGCGCTTTTACTGTTCAGGAGGTAGTCTTCCAGTGTGTTATCTGAAACCACCACTTTTTCAGCCCTGGAAGAAGCGTGCAAAATATGGATACGGCCTTCCTGCCGGATCAGGATCACCACATGCATGATAGCAATGCCATCTATGTTGCATGTAATCGCAGCAATGTCACCATCCTGTAATTCGCCTTCCAGGGCGGCTACCCTGTTTTCAGGAATGTAGAACATCTCTCTTGCGGATATACGTTTCTCCTGTGCGACTATGGCTTTTATAAGAGCAGTATCTACTTTAAGTTGCTGATAACTATCGGGGTGGGTACTCATAAAATTGATCTGCCTGGAGAGAGGAGCCTGTGCAAGTTCTTCAGACATATCCCTTATGAGCTTCTTTTGCTGGTTGTTATAGATCCAATCACAAAAATAGTGCAGGCGGGAGGGGTAGCCCTCAATCTTTCCGTTACGGTAGCGGATTAGCTGTAGCTCGGAACAAAACTGATCGAAGCCTGGATTCCCGCTCTGAATGGTTCTGGATATGGCCAGGCAGTTTTCAGCAAAGGTGGTGCAGTCCAGCTCCCTCAGATTTATAACCAGTTGCTCATTCTCTCTTTCCAGGGTATGGGCCACATAGGGCGTTTCCTGGAAATAGGCACCCACCTTCAGCATCAGTTCTGAAGTCGGGGCCTCTTTTTCTCCTGCATAGAGTGTAAAGATCTGATCCAGGATCTCCCTGTCTGCATCCTGGTAAATAACAGTCTCCTGAGTAAGCGCTTGATTTACAGGTGTTGACTTGCAGGAAGCAAAGAAGAATAATAAAAGCAGAAATAGTAGTCGTGTATTCATCTGAATTGCTTTATGTCTGTTTTTGGCCTTTAAAGCGTCCCGAGGCACGGGTCACAAAGGTAGCAAAAGCTACCACCGAAACGGAGCTTACCGGCATCAGGATAGCTGCCACAATGGGAGAGAGGTTCCCTGTAATGGCAAAACTGATCCCGACGATGTTGTAAAGGAAAGAAATCAGGAAAGCGATTTTTACGATCTTCAGTGAAGTTGATGTATAATTGATAAAGCGTGCCAGTTTTGGAAACTGATCTGCCTCCAGGACCGCATCGCTGGCAGGAGAAAAATGGTAGACCTTATTGGCCAGGGTAAGTGCAACATCACTTTGCATCAGCGCTCCTGCATCGTTCAATCCGTCTCCTGTCATCAGTATGGTATGTCCTTCCTCCTGCAGACTCCGTATAAAGTCAGCCTTATCACCTGGTTTTTGATTAAAGAGGATATGTTCTGGCTGAAACCAGGCAGCCAGCTGTTCCTTTTCAGAATCATTGTCACCCGATAAGAGATAGAGATTGAATTCCTGGTTAAGTAGCTCCAGCACCTGCTCAATGCCTTCCCGATATTGATTCGAAATGGTATAGAATCCATGGTAGCTGCCATTGAAGGAGATATGTACCTCCGAGGCCTTCCTGGCTGAGGCTTTTTCCGAATTGCACACATACTCTTCCGATCCCAGCCTTATCTCCATACCATCGACCCTGCCAAAGATGCCCCGTCCCGATACTTCAACGAAGTGTTCAGGCGAGCGATAGCTGATATGAGGATTTGCACTTACCAGAGCAAAGCTCAGGGGGTGGGTGCTTTGCCTGGCCAGGGAACAAAGGGCGCTTAGCTCCCTTTCACCAATATGTGCTCCCGTGTATTCAATACTATGTGCATTGGGCCTCGTGAGGGTCCCGGTTTTATCAAAGACAATGGTGTCCACGTGGGAAAGCCGCTCAATGACACTGGTGTTCTTTATATAGAGTCCGTTCTTCCCAAACACCCGCATGGCATTTCCAAAGGTAAAGGGTATAGAGAGGGCCAGGGCGCAAGGACAGGCCACAATGAGTACCGCTGTAAAAACAAAAATGGCAGTGTGCGTATCTCCCCTGAATAACCAGTAGAGTAAGCCCAGGCTGGCAATGCTGATTATGGCAATGGTAAAGTACTTGGATATGGTATCAGACAGCGATTTAATGGAATCGCCTGGTTTCTCATAGCTCCGGTCCTGGTTCCAGAGTTCCGTAAGATGACTCTGACTGACCCGTTTCTGAACCCTTATCTTAATGATCTCGCCAGTCTGTCTTCCTCCGGCATAGATGAAGTCCCCTTTTTGTTTAATTACCGGTTCCGATTCGCCTGTCACGAAACTATAGTCGATCCGCCCGGTGCCTTCCAGAAGGATGGAATCGGCCGGGATCAGCTCCTTATTGCGGATGATCAGTTCGTCGTCCACATCAATATGTTCCAGCAGGATGCTCTCCTCGATTTGCTTGTTGATGCGGGTAACCGCAATGGGGAAATAGGATTTATAATTCCGGTCGAAGGAGAGTGCCTCATAGGTTTTTCCCTGGTACCATTTCCCAATCAGAAGAAAAAATATGAGTCCGGACAGACTGTCACAGTAGCCTGAACCCTTTGCAAACAGGATTTCATAGGCGCTTACCAGGAAGAGGACGGTGATCCCCAGGGCAATGGGCAGATCGATGCTGATACTCTTCTTATGCAGGCTCTTCAGGGAAGAGGCAAAGTAGTCGCTCCCGCTGTAAAACACAACCGGGACCACCAGCACAAAACTCAGGATGCTAAAAAGGGACTGCAGCTTCTCGTCCAATGGTTCCCCGTTGAAATAGGCGGGCAGACTGTAGGTCATTACATTAATAAAAACAAAACCTGCTACCCCGATCCTGTACAGCAGCTTCTTATTGGAATGGGTCTCCTTCTTTTTATCCAGAAAGCTCTGGGAAAGGTCCGGGATGTAATGAATGGAAGAGAGCAGTTCGACTACCTGTCTCAGACTTATCTTCGATTCGTCAAAGGTAATATCCACCTCCTTGGAACTGAAATTCACCATGGATTGCCTTATGCCAGGATGTAGCATGTGAAGCCTTTCAAGCAGCCATATACAGGAAGCACAGTGAATTACCGGAACATAGAATTTTACTTTTGAAATTCCACCCTCGGAAAAAGAGATTAATTTCTCTTTGATTTCATCCTTATCGAGAAATTCATACTTGTTCCCGAACATGGTGGTCTCCACCTTGATGCCCGGAGTCTGTTCCAGGTCGTAATAAGCGTAAAGCCTGTTCTCGTTCAGGAGCTGATATACCGTCTTGCAACCATCGCAGCAAAAGGACAGGTCGTTCCAGACAACCGGATGTTTTCCACATTCGGCTCCACAATGCACACATATATTCTTAAGCTCCGAAGCCATCAGGTATGGAATAGGCTGCTTTGCCTGGTCAGATTCAGGGTTCGTGCAGTTCGTTCTTTTTCAAGACTTTTTTCGAATTTTTTCTGGATTTTCTCTTTGGGCGGACTTAAATAGGGAATGCCAAGGCTTAGTCCGCGCAGGATGAAGAAGATGCCCACCAGGACCACCATGACAGGGATCAGCCTGTTGATTCTCCTGCGCACAGTCAGGCTCAACAGGTTCCCGGCCAGGGAGATCCCAAGGAGCATGGGGATGGTTCCCAGTCCAAACAGGATCATATAGAGTGCTCCGAGTCCGACACTGCCTGTGCCAATGGCTCCGGCAATGGCCATATAAACCAGTCCGCAGGGCAGCAGTCCGTTCAGCATCCCGATGAAAAAGAGGCTGGAATAGGAGCGGATGGAGAACATCCTGCCAATGGTGGATTTCAACCTTCCCACAAAGGAGAGCCAGCTTTTTTCAAGGCTGTACTGGTTCCGGAAAAGGGCCGGGAAAAGCACGGAGATAATCATCAGGCTCCCCATGATTACGGAGATCTTTTGTTGAAAACCGATCATGGCCACTCCCTGTCCGAGCAGACCAAAAATCGACCCCATTATTCCATAGGTCATTGTTCTGCCCAGGTTGTAAAGGGAGCCTCCAAATATCTTTCCACCTGCGGAGTTGCCATGCAGGGGCAGGGCAATGGCGATGGGGCCACACATGCCTGCACAATGAAAACTTCCCATAATTCCAAGGATCAGAGCTGATATCAATATAGCCATGCCGTTTCTTTAAAGCTTATTGAATATTTAAGCTGCGGTCGGCTTCGTATCTCAATCCTCCGGCATACCAGCTAATATTCATGATATATCTACCCGGGATCAGGTCCTCCCTGGAAATTACCAGGGCTCCTCTACGAGGATCGTAGCTAATGTTCATATCCAGCTGATTATCCGAAGGCCTGTAGAGTTGTATTCTGGCCGAATCGCAGCTGACAGCAAGGGAATCTGTCATGCTGATCTGCAATGTACCCTCAAGCTGGACTGCCAGGATAGCATCCTGGTATGGTGCAGAGCGTTTCTCCACCTCCATCTGTGAGCTGTATTCCACCCCCCTCTCATAGTAGTCCTCATGCACCAGTTCCACGCTTTGCCTCATGGCAAAGGCAATAAATATACCACACGCTATCAGGAAAAGTATTAGGAATATGAGGATTCCTGTTCCCCAGTTGAATTTCATAGATCGTTTTTTTTAGGGGCCTATAAAAGAAACTTTACAGGTCTCAATAAGCTCGTTATTGCTGTATATCCCGAATTCCACCTTCATCCGCGGGCCCGTCATATTTTCCCTGTTAAGATACAGTATAAATGTGGATTCGTACATGGATTGGTCATCAATTTCCATCTTGCCTCCAGCCAGCTGGATCCTGCCTTCAGGTGAGATCAGGCGGAGCTCCAGGGGCAGCCTGTCATGTGTTTTATTAACTATCTTGATGTTATACACGTTGCTTATGCTCCGGTCGGGATTCTCCTGGTAGAGCATTCCGGGTGTCCTGAGGATGGTGGTTTCGGTAATGGGCCTGGAGACCAGGGTGTAGATAAAGAAGGTAAAAAGGATCAGCAGCACCATCGAATAAGCCCTGTTCCTGGCGTTCCAGATCTTAGTGATTCCTTCCCGGATACCCAGCTCCGAATCAAAACGAATCAGTCCCGGATCTTTCTTTGTTGCTTTCATGACCTGGTTACACTGGTCGATACAGGCTGTGCAATTGATGCACTCCAGCTGCGTGCCATTACGGATATCGATGGCTGTCGGACAGACCGATATGCACTGCCTGCAGTCAATGCAGTCTCCTTCTGCTTTTGCTCCTCTTGGTTCCCCCCTTTTATAATCGTAGGTGACCACAATGGATCTGGAGTCAAGCAAAACCCCCTGCATGCGGCCATAGGGACAGACCATGGTACAGATCTGCTCTCTGAACCAGGAGTATACCCAGTAGAAGAAGCCTGAGACCAGCAACATGATGGCAAATCCGGACAGCTTGGCCGAGATTGGTTCCGAAATCAGTATAAACCACTTCTCAGTCCCGATAAACCAGAGCAGGAAGGTATTGGTCATGGCCACAGCTATCACGATGAAGATGGAATGCTTCAATACCTTCTTAAAGATCTTTTCGGCGTTCCAGGGGCCGTCGTCCAGTTTGTGTCGCTTTTTGTAATCTCCTTCGATCAGGTATTCAATTTTCCGGAATACCATTTCCAGGAAAATGGTTTGCGGACAGGCCCAACCGCACCACAATCTTCCAAAGGTCACTGTAAAAACGATGATGAAGAGGATGAAGGACAGCATCAGAAGGGCCAGGATCAGGGTGTCCTGGGCCCAGAAGATGGCACCGAAGATGATGAATTTCCGGCTGCCAATATCCAGGAGCACAAAGGGATGGCCATTGACCCGGATAAAGGGTACTGCAATGAAAAACAGGAGTACAAACCAGCTGAAGATGGTCCGTCGGGTATACCATTTCCCTTTCGGCTTTTTCGCATATACCCACTTCCTGCCTCCCCGCTCGTTCAGGTTGATGGGGCGGTCCCTGAATGAAAGATCTTCCTTATTCACAAGCTTCTCCCTGTGGTCCCTTGGCATTGGGCGGATTGCTTCCTTTCAGGCTGACCACGTAGCTGGCCACCTTCTGGATCCTGTTGTCGCTCAGCTGTGTTTTAAAGGCGGTCATTCCTTTGGCAGGATTCCCGTTTTTAATAATATTGAAAATGCTCTGGAAATCACATCCGCTGATCCAGGCATTATCGGTAAGATTGGGTCCGATGGCATTTCCTTCTCCGCTCGTTCCGTGACAGGCGAAACAGGCCATTTCCGTATAGATGTTTGCACCCTCTTCAAGATCGGCTGCATCGCTCAGCACCATCATTTCATCGGTCGACTGACTGGCCATCTGGTATCTGGCATCGTGCTGCTCTGATTTTTTCGCATACCTGGCATCCTGTAAATCACCCACATCAAACCAGAAAAAATAGGCTGCATAGATAATGGAGAAACCTATGGTGAGATAGAACAGCATCATGATCCACCTGGGTGGCGGATTGTCCAGCTCCTCGATTCCATCGTATGTATGTTCCGACAGATGCTCGTCCACCTCCGGGGTGGTTTCATTCGGGCTCTTATGAGTATTTTCTTCCATGCCTTAATAGTTAAGATATCATGGACTCTTCCGAGTCATTATCAATTAATATGGATTCTTTGATCTCGTTCATCTCTGCTGCAGGTCTTCTCATGGTACGGATGACTATGACAACAAAAAGAGTCAGGAAAATAAGGAGCCCCGCCACATAAAAAATGTGGATTCCTGTCATGCTTTCCAGCAAATTACTCACCAGTTTCATTGCTTTCAGTTTTAGTTTCAATATCCCCGCCCAATTTGTGCAGGTAGGCGATCATGGCCACCATATGAGAAGTTGGTTCAATATCAATCCCGGAATTAAGCAAATCCGCCGCAATCATTTCCCCCTGCCACATCAGGTCATCCACAGCATCTTCATCGTAGCCTTCAGGATAGGGAACTCCCAGGGTCTGCATGGCCCTTATCTTAGCCGGAGTCATATCCAGGTTGACCTTTCTTCGTGCAAACCAATCGTACCTGGGCATGATGGATTCCTCATTCATGGCCTGTGGATCCATAAAGTGGTTGTAATGCCAGGCTGCATTTTTATACATGGGTCCGTTCACGTAACCGGTCCGTGCCAGATCTGGTCCTGTCCTGCGGGAGCCCCAGAGATAGGGGTGGTCATAGACAAATTCCCCGATTTTGGAGTACTCTCCGTAGCGGTCTGTTTCCCAGCGGAAGGGCCTGATTTGCTGTGAATGACAGGTGTAGCATCCTTCTTTGATATAGATGTCACGTCCTTCGAGTTCCAGGGGGGTATAGGGAGTAACCGCTTCGATGGTGGGTACGTTCGATTTAATGAATATCATGGGAATGATCTGTACCGCACCTCCAATGAAGAGGGCCACAAAAACCCAGATGGAGAACCGTACCGCTCTTCTCTCCATCCATCGGTGGACAGTTTCCCGTAAGGGATTTCTTGCACCCTTCAACACCAGGGCAGGAGCCTCAGAAGCTTCATTGGCTTCCATGTCTCCGGCAGCCATGGTCTTGAACATGTTGTAGACCATCAGGAGGAAGCCTGTCAGGAACATCACCCCGCTAATAATCCGAAGGGTGTACATGGGAAGGATCTGGGTAAGGGTTTCCAGGAAGATAGGGTAGGCCAGGAAGCCTTCAGGAGTATATTCCTTCAGCATTAACCACTGGGTTACAGCCGACCAGTAGAGGGGGATTGCATATACAAGTATGGACAGGGTAGCGATCCAGAAATGGGCATTTGCCAGTTTTTCCGAGTAAATCCTGGTCCGGAACAGCTTGGGAACAAGGAAGTAGAGCATTCCGAAGACAATACCTCCGTTCCAGGCCATCCCTGCAATGTGGGTGTGGGCAATGGTCCAGTCGGTGAAGTGGGTAATCATGTTCACATTCCTAAGCGACATCATGGGGCCTTCGAAGGTGGACAGTCCATAAGCTGTGACTGCAACCACCAGGAACTTCAGGGCTGCACTGTCGCGCACCCGGTCCCATGCTCCCCTCAGGGTGAGCAGGCCGTTTATCATCCCTCCCCAGGAAGGCGCGATCAGCATGATGGAAAAAGTAACCCCCAGGGCCTGGACCCATTCAGGCAAAGCCTGGTAGAGCAAGTGGTGGGGTCCGGCCCACATGTACAGAAAAATCAGGGACCAGAAATGAATGATGCTGAGCCGGTAGGAATAGATGGGTCTGTTGGCTGCTTTGGGAAGGTAGTAATACATCAACCCAAGAAAAGGTGTGGTAAGGAAGAAGGCCACTGCATTATGACCGTACCACCACTGAACCACAGCATCCTGTGCCCCGGCATAGATGGAATAACTCTTGAAAAGCGAGACCGGCAGTTCAAAAGAGTTTACTATATGCAGGATGGCTACCCCCAGGAAGGTGGCCAGGTACCACCAGATGGCGGCGTAGATATGTTGCACCCTTCGATTTACAATGGTTCCTATCATGTTCCATCCAAATACCACCCAGACCACAGCCACCAGGATATCGATGGGCCACTCCAGCTCGGCATACTCCTTGGAAGTGGTGAATCCCAGGACAAAGGTCACTGCAGCCAGCACAATGATCAACTGCCAGCCCCAGAAATGAACCTTGCTGAGCACATCACTGTACATCCGGGCTTTCAGGAGTTTTTGCAGGGAATAGTATACGCCGGCAAAAATGGCATTGCCCACAAAGGCAAAGATCACCGCATTGGTATGAATGGGTCTCACCCTTCCGAAAGAGGTATATTCGAGGCCGAAATTAAATGCCGGGAATGCCAGTTGCATGGCGATCAGTACACCAACCAGGACTGCCACTACACCCCAGATGATGGTCGCAAGTATAAAGTATTTTACAATTTTGTTATCGTAGAAGAATTTCTGATTTTCCATGGGTTCAGGAATTATTTCGTTTTTCGGTGCCCTCACCGCTTGTTTCGGTCTCAATCAAATCATCATCAAAGAGCATACGTCTCGGAGGTGTCTCATTATCATCGAACTGACCGTCCCGGACAGCCCAGATAAAAGCACCCAGAAAAATAAGTGCGGCAAATAATGAAACTCCTATCAAGAGGTAAAAAATATTCATTGGGCGACAGATTATGCCTGGCGGCTATACTTTTTAATTTTTACGATCTGAACAATCACATATATGATAACCGCCCATGCCCCGCCTGCTGCCAGGAGATAGGAGATGAGCACCCATAAAGAGACATTGTTATTGGTGGACCACAGGACCCCCTTACGGATAAGAGCGGGAACTTCTTTCGGGTTCCCCACAAGGGCTTTTTCAAGAACAACCTCGGCAGCTTCGTAGTCCTCGTTAAGTGATACTACCACACTTACATAGCCCTGGTCGTCTCCTATTACGCTTTCGGGAATGGCATATTCCGCTCTTCCAAGCTCGTTTGTAAGTGTCTCCCCGATTTTCAGGTTCCCAAATGCTTTTTTAGAACTGATGAGTACAGGTGCATTCCGGAGGGGGACATAATCATTGCTTTCATTTTCATATTCAGCAAGGATCTCAACTAAATTCTGGTCTTCATTTACCGAAGCAAGCAACTTGGCCTTGATTGGAGGCAGGTCCAGAAGCAATTGTTCCCGTTCCGGATTGTAGTTCTGAATAAAGTTCACCAGCAACCAGCGATCCGTCTCCGGGATGGTGGATTCAAAAGGAGGCATGACTCCCTTTCCAATGGTGATTTTGTAGAAGAGGGCACCTTCGCTGTTGACCTGCATTTTTTCAGATGCTATATCGACCGGCATGGGGACCAGTGCAAGTGGATTGTTCTT
>CAYWGP010000109.1:0-5603 GCA_964458155.1 uncultured Bacteroides sp. | reverse complement strand
TTCGTTACAAGAATATCAAGATGTCCATAGGGGAAATGGCCGCGGTGCATGACCTGTCGGCAGAGTTTAATTTGCTCTTTGCTTGGTTCATAAGGGTCACTCTGGCCCCCATGATGGAGGTTGTTTCTAAAACTATACGGGTTGTGGCGCCAATAAGCTTCAATATAGTCATCCAGAAAAACAACCCGGATATCTCGACATTCAGGCTCAAAGGGCTGCAGAACAAAGGGAAATGGGATATTGCCTAATGAGGCATGGGTATATACTTCCTCAATCGACTGCCAGAGATGTACCCCCATGCCGGCATTTCTGCGATCCAGCTTGGTGATTACAGCGGTGATGGAGTGTTTCTGATAATCTGAAATTGCTTCAATAAGGTCATGAAGCGTGTGGATGGCCCGGGTCTGTGGCAGCATAAACCTGGCAAAAAGTGCTGTCTGAAATGTTTTTGAACGGCTGACAAGCTGTGAAAGTCCTGAGGGGATCAGGTGGACTCCTCTCTCGCCAAGGTCAAGGAGCAAGGGCTCTTCAGATTCCCGCAGGCGCATGCGGCCTACAACAATATCTCCTTCCTGCAGAGAATCATATTGAGCACGCAGAGTTGAGTTGTCTCTGATGACGAGCTTCTCACGGCTCAAACGCTTTCTCCTTTTGGATGAATTGCAGCTATTGATTGCTAATATTTAAATCTAGAAAAGCATCTCCAGAAATCTTTTATGGAACTGGGTGAGATCAGCGCCACAATCGCCACAATAAAATTTTACCTGGCCAAGGACCTGGGAGTCATCCAGCTCCTGGCTGAAGCTTCCGTCCTTATTCTGGACAAAGCGCGTAGTAAGAATTACCCCGTCGGATACTTCGAGAAATTCCTTACTATTATTGCATTCTGAACAGGTAATGCGCTGGCTGCTTGGAAATGGTACCATTTTAGGTCTAACTTTTTTTTTCTTAAGCTTGGTTGTATCAGAATAACTCATTATGAGAGAAATCCTCCTTTTAGAATGATTCGGTACTCTATAAGGCAGTGGCAACCAATTGTCAATACTTGTGGAGGAATATTCGAAAAAGCTTTTCCGGAGAAATAAGGTGTATTTTTTAAAAGTGGAATAATTGCAATCTATTATGTTTGCACAGTAAGGAAAACAAGGCTTAGTAATATTGAATTTCAAAGGACGTATTGTCCCCAACAGGAGGTTCTTCTGTGGTATGGACCATATCCACTCGAGAATGCGGTGAGCCCTGGTAAAACCATTGCTCCATTTGTTCTACCGAGGCTTTATCCCCTTCAACCAGGGCTTCTACAGAACCGTCCGGACGATTCCTTACCCAGCCTGTAAGGTCAAGTTTTACGGCTTGATCCCTTGTGAAAGCCCTGAAATATACACCTTGCACCCTGCCCTCAACAATGATGTGGAGTCGTTTGTTACCAGTCATGCGGTCCTCTTTATTTCAAAATCAAGAAAGTAATGACCCGGGGTGTATTGTTGTTTTAAAATATGGAGAGCTGGGGGTTCTTTTTTGTTTCATTATTGCCCCCCAGCAGCTCTGCAAAATCCTTCTCAGTCAGTATTTCCAGTCCAAGTTCCCTGGCTTTTTTCAATTTGCTCCCAGGTTTTTCCCCGGCAATTACATGGGTCACCTTCTGGCTGATCTGGGAAGCAACTTTGCCCCCCTTTTCCTTGACCCTGACTTTGGCCTCATCTCTTGACATCGCATCAAGGCTGCCGGTGAAAAGGAATACAAATCCGGCAAATGGGCTCTCGCCCGGGCTTTTTATCGAAGCAGTAATAATGATGCCTAGATTTTTGAGCTGCTTCAACATTTCTTTGACTTCTGGATCCTGAAAATAATCCCTTATACTTTTGGCAGTCTGCGGCCCGATCCCCTCAATTTCCAGGAGTTCTTCCTCACTGGCATCCATAAGGTTTTCCAGTGATCCTCCATAATGTTCATCAAGCAGACCGGCACCTTCTTCGCCTACATACCTGACCCCGAGAGCACTTAAAAGTCTTGCCAGGGAGGTTTCACGGCTTTCCTGGATAGCTCCGATAGCATTGCGGGCAGATTTTTCAGCCCAGCCATCAAGGATAACGAGGTCTGTAATTTTCAAATTATAAATATCAGGGATATCCTGGACTATCTCTTCATTAAAAAGCTGTTCCATCGCCTTTTTGCCCAATCCCTCAATATCCATCCCTGCCTTTGAAGTGAAATGAATGAGCAGGCGCATCCTCTGGGCCGGGCAGTGGGAGTTGGGGCAACGGGTGATCGCTTCGTTCTCCGGGAGGATGAGGTGATGCTGGCAAATCGGGCAATCTTCAGGCATCTGGATATTTTTTTCGCTGCCATCACGCTGCTCAACCACGGGTTTGACAATTTCAGGTATAACATCACCGGCCCTCTGGATCAGGACCTGATCACCAAGCATTAAACCTTTTCGCTGGATTTCACCTGAATTATGCAGGGTGGCGCGACTGACCACGACACCGCCGACATTTACCGGCTCAAGGATCGCCACAGGGGTTATTGCCCCGGTGCGCCCTACCTGGAACTCAACATTTTGCAGTATGGTGGTGGCCTGGGTGGCGGAAAACTTTGCAGCAATAGCCCACCGGGGGCTTCTTGCCTTGCTGCCAAGACGATCCTGCAGCTCAAAGGAGTTGACTTTAACGACCATGCCGTCGATATCGTAGGGCAGAGTCTGGCGAATATCCTGTAAATGGGAAAAATGTTCTATGACCTGGGAGATATCTCCACAGGATTTCGTTAACGGGTTAATACTGAAACCAAGTTTATCAAGATAATCCAGAAGTTCCTCCTGATGGCTGCTGGGGATTTGTCCTGTATCGCTTATGCCGTATGCAAAGAAATCAAGAGGCCTCTGGGCAGTGATCCTTGAGTCAAGTTGGCGCAGGGAGCCTGCTGCAGCATTTCGGGGATTGGCGAAGATGGGCTCGCCTGCAGCAAGACGCTGCTCGTTTAGTGCCGTGAAGCCTTCCAGTGTAAGATATGCTTCCCCGCGAACTTCAAGCAGCTCGGGGATTTGGGTGTTTTGGGGAGCTTCCAGGCGTAAAGGAATTGAGCGAATGGTTTTGAGGTTTTGAGTAATGTCTTCCCCGGTACGGCCGTCCCCCCTTGTTGAGCCGATACTGAGCAATCCTTTTTCGTAGACCAGTTCAACGGCCAGGCCGTCCAGTTTAGGTTCAGCCATATAGGATAGGGACTGATCGGTTTTTAAAAACCTCTGCAGCCGTTCTTCAAAATCATGAAGTTCCGTTTCATTGAAAGCATTTTCAAGGCTGAGCATGGGATGGGTATGGCTTACAGTGTGAAACTCAGCCAAAGGCTTGCCGCCTACCCTTTGAGTAGGTGAATCAGGCGTGATCAGGTCAGAATGTAACTCCTCAAGTCGCAGCAGCTCCTGGAACAGTTGATCATATTCACTGTCAGCAATCAGCGGATCATCCAGCTCATAATAACGATGCGCATGCAGGTTGATCTGCTTGCGCAGCTCGTTAATTCTTTTCTTAATATCTTCAGGCATATACGGTAAGTACTCGTTTATGATGGCTTTTGCAGAAGCTTCCCGCCTGAAGAAATGTTTTCGTGCTGATCCTCATCAATAAAGATCAGGATGGATTCTTTCGGCTTATTCGCCGCCTTTGATATAACATCGGTTACTCCGCTGCATATTTCTTCTTTCTGCTCTTTACTTAAGGTTCCGGCTACCCGGATGTTGACATATGGCATTGTTTTCTCCTTGCTTCCTGCTTTTTAGAAATAGATTAAATCTATATACCCATTTAGAAGAATCTTGGCTAGTTTTGCCAAAGATGCTATCGTAAAAAAGAATCTAGTTCACTGTATTTATTAAATTACTAAATAAATTTGAGTGATTGTTTGATTTGTTGTAGATTCGAGGAAGAGGGCTTTTCGCTATAGTAATAAGCTATGCGTGAAGTCAGATCTCGAAGGAGATGCAGTAAACACAGAAATCACCAGGAATGAAAATATGAGAGTACTTGTAACAGGAGGAGCGGGATATATCGGCAGCCATACCTGCGTTGAATTGTTGGGGGCCGGCTACGAAGTGATAGTGGTAGACAGCCTGGTAAACAGCCGGGAAGAATCCATTCGCCGCATTGAGGAGATCAGCGGCAAAAAACTTGATTTTCATAAGGTTGACCTTCTGGACAAAGCCCGTCTTGATAGGGTTTTTCAGGAGGTGACAGTTGATGCGGTCATCCATTTTGCCGGCCTGAAAGCAGTGGGTGAATCTGTCAGCATGCCCCTGCAGTACTATACAAATAATATAACCGGCTCCCTGGTGCTTTTTGAAGTTATGGCAGAACATGGTGTTAAGAACCTGGTTTTCAGCTCTTCGGCAACTGTGTATGGTGATCCTGCTTCACTTCCCATTACAGAGGATTTCCCTATAAAAGCATCAAATCCTTACGGTTGGGCCAAGGTAATGATCGAACAGATACTGCAGGACCTCTACCATGCAGATCCATCATTGAATATTGCTTTACTTCGGTACTTCAACCCGGTGGGTGCTCACCCTACGGGCAGGATCGGAGAAGACCCGAAAGGCATACCCAACAACCTTGTTCCCTATATATCCCAGGTGGCAGTGGGGAAACTGGAAGAACTGAAAATATTCGGCAATGACTATTCCACACCTGATGGAACAGGAGTGAGAGACTATATCCACATTTTGGACTTAGCCAGTGGCCATATAAAGGCCCTGGAAAAACTTGCCGTAAATCCGGGCCTGGTCACCTACAATCTCGGAACTGGCAGGGGATACTCAGTTTTAGAGATGGTGGATGCCTTTGCAGAAGCAGCAGGCAAAAAGATACCTTACAAAATAGTAGAACGGCGACCTGGTGATATTGCCAGCTGTTATGCAGATGCCTCAAAAGCTGAGCAGGATTTGTCCTGGAAGGCAGCACGGGATATTGATGAGATGTGTGTGGATACGTGGCGGTGGCAGACGCTAAATCCCAACGGCTACGAATAATTAACAAATTAGGATTTTCGGCCGATTTCTTCGTCATAGCAAAAAAAATAATCCTCGGAGGTAAGCGAAACGAAGTGGAGACTCCATACACATATGCACCCCAAGGGCACTCGAAGTCTTCGCTTATCTCCTTCGGGGCGCCTGCGGCAAAATTTATCGCATTCCTCGGAGTCTCGCTTACCTGAATTCAAACGAAAATCCTAATTTTTATAGCCCCCCGCTATATTATCTATAAAAAATACGGTTAGTCTAAGTAAAAAAGGAGCAGAAATTAAATTCTGCCCCCTTTTAAAATAGTGTTTCTGGTTTTTTGTTTTTATACCAGTATCCAGTAACCAGTGCCTAGTATCCAGCATCAAGCAGTCAGCACCCAGTAACCAGTATCTAGAATCAGATGTTACTCCTTCTTCGCCTTTCCCTTAGCCTTTTTCTTTTCCGGCGCAACCTCGGACGCAAGCTTGGGGGTGGGCATACCGAAACCCAACCTGACCTTTTGGGCAATTTCAGTTGTTATGTCATTATGTTCCTTCAGGAAGGCCTTGGCATTTTCTCTGCCCTGGCCGATTCTCTCTCCTTCGTA
>CAYWGP010000108.1:0-10832 GCA_964458155.1 uncultured Bacteroides sp. | reverse complement strand
ATTGGTGGTGGAACCATCACTTTCAATGAGGATTATTCCTACATGATGCTTCAATACGAGCTTGAGGAGAGCGGCACATGGGAACTGGAAGAGGACAAGTTGTATATGACCATTACCGGAGAAACTGAGGATGACGATCCCTTAAGCGTCGAGAGCCTTAGCAGTTCAGCTGCTCTTGTTGCCTGGGAAGAAGAGCAGGAGATTAGTCTTGGTGAGGACATGAATGAGTTTACTGCCACTATTATCATCGAACTTAATTTGTCCAAGCAGTAAAGGACGAAAATATTAAATATACCAGATAACAAACTCCTGGTGTTTCCTTTCTGGAAGCGCCAGGAGTTTTCTTTCATACCTGGTTAAGGACCTCGCCGGGCTTCTGTTGAATGGACTTCCAAATCCCTATCAAGGTAGCTGCAATGGTGATGATCCTTCTGAACCTCCTGCGAAACTCCTTTGACTCTTTCTCTGATGACCTGCAGGACAGGCAAATCAGGATCCGGACACAGCGAAGTGAACATAGCATTCTGGTATTGGACTGAGTCTTGTCCGCCAGATCATGAACAATCATGAGGGCTCCATCCGCCTTGAATCTGTTCCTGGTGAAGCTATCATTGTTACACTGGCATTTTAACTATTACTCTTCTCCCAGCCAGAGCCACTGAAAACCGATCTCTTGGCCTTCCCCGGGTTTGAATTCAAGCTTAATATCGTAATATCCGGGTTCGGTAAATTCCAGCTGACCCAGACGATTGGAATTGTAACTATCTATTTGCCAGCTACTATTGGGTTCTCCCACGAACATGCCGCTGGAAACGAAATTTGCTTTCAGCGATCCGGCCCGGGAGCTTACAGTAATAGTACCTTTCCCGGTCTCTCCCTGGAAATTATAGGATACATCGGTATAAAGACTCATGGGCCTGTCCACATAAATTCGCCACCGGTAGCTGCTCTTCTCAGACACTTGGATGTGAGCAGGGACCGTACCTCTGCGGGATGGGGCTTCCAGGAAGGTGGAGCCGGAGGACTGGAGGGCCTTTCCGGGGGCCAGCGAAAAACCTCCATAAACCGATTGAGACACCAGCCCATCTTCAATGGAAGGGTAGTTGTCGTACTCGAGTACCACCACCGAAACAAAGGGATCGGGAGCTTTTGCTGGCAGTTCAAGGACAGTCACCACTCCACGGGTGTTTGCGGTCAGCGCAGTTTTTTCAGGATCGGCCAGCAGGTACGCTTTGGCAGGCTTTGCCTGGATGCCGGTCACCGGCAGCTTTCTACTCAAGGGCCAGTTGTATACATGCAGGTACAGTCTTGTAGTGCCATCCGGATTTTTACGGCAGGTAATCTTTCCCCAATCGTGCTGATCCTTCACCAGGTCAAATGCCTGACTGCCATAGATAGATTCCCCGTTTATGGACAACCAGAGTCCCATGGCCAGAAGCCGCTGCTCGATTTCATAGGGCACAGCGCCATTGGCCCGGGGGCCAATATTGAGCATCATGTTGCCGTTGAGGCTCACATTGCCAATGAGGTTCTGAAGCAGGGTAGTGGTGGACTTCCACTGCTTTTCATAAGCACTGAATCCCCACGAATGGGCCACAGTAGCGGGCGATTGCCAGGGGAACTCCTCCTTCTTGCTGCCCAGCTGGTTGTCTCCAAGGGTTTTGTAATCGATATCACTGTCCTCTTCGATGGACAGACCCAGCCTGGAATTGACCAGGCAATCGGGCTGAAGCTCCCGGATCAGGGACTTAAGCTGCAGAAGCTGTTCCCTGGTCACGCAGGTGGTGGAATGGTGAACCCACATGTCGAACCAGAGGAGGCCCACATCTCCGTAGTTGGTGAGCAGTTCGCGGATTTGAGGGATTACCTTCTCCTGCCAGTAGCGGTCATAATCTTCAGCAGCAATACCATAGATCTCTTTGGAGTGGTCCCATCCATCGGGATGCTCCCAATCGACCCAGTGGGAATAATAGAGTCCCAGTTTGAGGCCGTGCTTGCTGCAGGCATCGGCCAGCTCCTTCACAATATCCCGTTTGGGGTGAGTGAACTCTCCCACATCGTAGTCACTCACCTGGCTGTCCCACAGTGCAAAACCATCGTGGTGCTTTGCCGTGAGGGTGACATATTTCATACCGGCTTTTTTGGCCAGTAAAACCCACTGCTCGGGATCTATGCTTTCCCAGTCAAAGCGGTCCAGAAGGCTCAGGTATTCATCGCGGGTAATCCGGTTCCTGTAATAGATCCATTCGGCGTAGTCATTGTCGTTTCTCAGTTTCTCCCCTTTCCAGATTCCTTCTGCACCACTGTAAACACCCCAGTGGATAAACATTCCGAAACGGGCATCGGTGAACCATTCTGCCCGCTCATTGGTATAAAGCTGGGCCTGAGTGTTCAGATGGAAGGATGCGAGGACAAGTGCCAGAGCAAGAATTTTCAGATTATGCGCTTTCATGGGCTACAAGATATATTAATGATGCGAAAATTCCTTAGATTTAATTTTTTCAAAGTGAAACAAAAATACAGTCTGGTCATGAAGAAATACAGATTCTTTTGTTTAATACTGGCAAGCATCCTGTTCCTGAATCTATCTGCACAAACCAGGATCATTTTCGATACTGATATCGGAGGGGATGCCGACGATCTGGGGGCCCTGGCCATGCTGAACCATTTTGTCGACAGCAAGGAATGCGAATTAATGGCAGTCATGTGCTGGTCCACCGAAGAATATGCAGTCTCGGCCATCGATGCAGTGAACCGTTACTACGGCCATCCTGAGATTCCGGTTGGTGCGCGGAAAGACACACTTGCTTATATTCCATGGAACTACTGTAAAGTGATTGCGGATCAGTTCCCCCATGAACTCAATCATAGAAATGTTCCTGATGCTGTTTCTCTATACAGGAAAATACTGGCAGAAAGTCCGGAAAAAGGCCTGGTGATAGTTACTGTGGGTCCCCTGAAAAACATTGAGGACCTGCTTAAATCAGAAGGTGATGCCTTTTCCCCTTTAAGCGGGAAAGAACTTATTGAGCAAAAGGTCAGGGAATTCGTGATCATGGGAGGCAATTTCCCTGAAGGGAAGTGGGAATGGAACTTTTTCGGGGGAATGCCAGGTGTAACTCAGTATGTACTTTCGGAGCTGGAGGTACCAGTCACTTTTACGGGTTTCGAGCTTGGTGTGCAAATAAAATCAGGGGAGGTATTTAACGGGATTGATCCTGCCACTCCTCTTTATATTGGATTCCTGCATTTCAGCAAGAATGCTCCCTGGATGAAAGGGAAATTCAAGGGAGAGATTCTGGATAATTCCACATTTGATCAGACTGCGGTTCTGTATGCGGTGCGAAACGGAAGCGGAACCTACTGGGACAAAATATCCGACGGAATCTGTGTTGCTGACGGGAAAGGGGGGAACACCTGGAATGAATCCCGGGAGTTTCCCCATTCTTACCTTCAACTGCTAATGGATCCGGAAGAACTGGCTGAACTGATAGAACAGATCATGCTCGGGGAATTATAAGTTGAATGAGTCGGCTTATTCCAGATCTTTCTCCATCTTTCGTTTTCCCAGGATGACAATAAGGGCATATATGAGCAGGATACTTTTTTTGTCTTCAGTTTCCTGATGGTAATAGCTCCAAAGCAGAGAAGTGCACTGATCAGGAAGAGGGAGTTGACTGGCATACTAAATGAAAGTAAATTGCACCACAAATAAAACACTATGAAGAAATTTACCCTTTTATTGTCACTGTCCCTTTTTGTTTCACTTCATGTCTCATGTCAGAAAAGTAGCAAGGCCTATGATGGTATGATGCAGGAAATGTTTAAAAGCGACGGGCCCGGAGGGGCTGCCCTGATTGTTAAAGATGGTATTATCCTTTACCGCAAGGCCTTTGGATTGGCCAACCTGGAGCTGGGGGTGGAAATGAAACCGGAGCATGTGTTCCGGATCGGTTCCATTACAAAGCAGTTTACAGCCTGTGCCATTTTGAAGCTGGCAGAAGAGGGAAAGCTGGACCTGCAGGACGATATTACCAAATACATTGAGGATTACCCTGGCCATGGTCATACTATTACCATTGAGCACCTGCTTACTCATACTTCGGGAATAAAAAGCTATACCAGCATGGAGGAGTGGACCGCCGAAGTAAGGAAAAAGGATTTTACGCCCCCGGAACTTATAGACTTTTTCAAGAGCCAGCCCATGGATTTTGTTCCCGGGGAGGAATTCAGATATAACAATTCGGCCTACTTCATCCTGGGGTATATTATAGAGCTTGCTTCGGGCACACCCTACGACACCTATATAGAAGAGAATTTCTTTAGGCCTCTTGGGATGGATAACTCTTATTATGGATCCACTTCAAGGATCATTCACAATCGTGCCGCTGGATATGCAAGTGAAGAAGATGGGTATAAAAATGCAGATTTTCTTAGCATGACCCAGCCCTATTCGGCCGGCTCACTTTTATCTACGGTGGATGATCTGTACAGATGGTACAGAGCTGTCTTTAACCATGAGGTAATTTCGGAATCAAGCCTTAAAAAGGCCACCACATCCTATGTTCTAAGTAATGGTAAGATTACAGATTATGGTTATGGCTGGTTTATCGGAAATATCCAGGGGAGTATTAATATAGAGCATGGAGGAGGTATCAATGGGTACCTGACTGCTTCCATGTTCCTTCCGGAGGAAGATCTCTTTGTAGGAGTTTTCTCAAACTGTACCTGCACCGATCCAGGGGACGCAGCTATAAAAATGGCAGGCATCGCTCTTGGGAAGCCCTATGAATGGGACAGCATCTCTTTGGATGATGAACTGTTAAAATCATATGAAGCGGTCTATACTTCAGCGTATGACGGGGATCTGGTGATTTCTTATTCTGATGGGAAACTACTGGGTATGAGGACCGGAGGTTCAGAAACTGAACTGACTCCCTACGAGAAAGATAACTTCTTTGTAGAAGGGAGAACATCAAGCTTTCATTTTGTTCGAGACAGCGGAGGAGATATCATTGCCGTCATCTCAAGAGGAACAGGAAGTGAAATCGAATGGAAGAGGACAAACAATCCAATACCCACGGTAGAGGCCATCGAACTTGATGAATCTTTGCTTAAGGAATACCCGGGTAAATATGAACTTGCGGCCGATTTCATTCTCACTATTATGCTGGAAGATGGCAAGATGTATGTACAGGCAAGCGGACAGCAAAAAATAGAGATCATCCCGATTGCGGAGGATGAGTTTAAGATAAGGGGCATCGATGCAAAACTTATATTTAACAGGGGTGAGGAGGGTAGTATAGAAAGCCTGACTCTTCATCAGAACGGAGAACATAAGGCCAAAAAGATTGAATAATTTCTATATTTAGGTCTTATACCTGAAACTATGAAGCACCTCCCTTTTCTGATTCCCGTTTTGTTTTTTCTCTCCTGTAAGACAAGCCCGGGTCCGGGCCTGACCATTGAAGGCGAACTGAAACAATGGCATAAAGTCACCCTGTTGATTCCGGGCCCTGAAACCTCTGAATATGCCGATGAAAACCCATTTCTGGATTACAGGCTGAATGTAACTTTTACCAGTGGATCAGACTCCTGTACCGTTCCCGGATTCTATGCCGCTGATGGACATGCGGGAGAAAGCTCGTCCAGGGAAGGAGCTATCTGGAAAGTCCACTTCAGGCCCCATGAAGCGGGTACCTGGACATATTCCCTTTCTTTTCTTAAAGGAAAAAACATTGCTATACTGGATGGGGATATTGCTGGCGAAGCACTCGGTCCGGATGGGATGGAAGGTACACTTGAGATAGGAGCTTCTGATAAGACCGGGCCGGACTTCCGAGCCCGGGGTCGGATTGTAAATGGGGGGAAGGGCTACTTTAAGTTCCGGGGAAGCGATAAGCTCTGGATCAAGAATGGTGCGGATAGTCCCGAAAACTTCCTGGCATATAAGGATTTTGACCAGACTCTTCGCTTCAGCCTGCAGAGTGAAGTAAGAGAGGGTGAAGCTGATCCGAAAAAGGAGCTGCATGCCTATGAGTCTCATATGGCAGATTGGAATGAGGGAGATCCCGCCTGGCAGAACGGAAAGGGGAAAGGGATTATCGGGGCCGTGAATTACCTGCATTCTCAGGGTGTGAACTCCATCTATATGCTCACCATGAATATCCTGGGCGATGGGAAGGATGTCTGGCCCTATTCAGATTATAATGAACGATACCGCTTCGATTGCAGTAAGCTGGACCAGTGGGAGCTGGTTTTTGACCATATGGAGAGTCTGGGGATGATGGCCCATTTTGTATTGCAGGAGACCGAGAATGAAGTGTTGCTCGATGGAGGATATACAGATGTTCAGCGCAGGGTATACCTTCGGGAGCTGGCAGCCCGCTTTGGCCACCACCTGGGAGTTACCTGGAACCTGGGGGAGGAAAATGGACCGCACCACTGGACACCTGTCGGGCAGACCGATCAGCAGAAGAAGGCTATGGCGAACTATCTTCGTGCACTTATTCCCTGGTCTTCCAATATCGTTCTTCATACGCATTCCGATGACGAGTACCAGGACGGGTACCTGGAACCCATGCTTGGAACCGGGACCATTGATGGTCCGTCTATGCAAATAGCCAATCCTACCAGGGTGCATGAACGGATGAGACATTGGGTGAAGGCATCTGAGGATGCAGGAGAACGCTGGGTGGTCTGTCTGGATGAGATAGGTCCTGCTTCCAAAGGGGTGATGCCCGATGCAAACGATCCAGATCATGATACGGTACGCAACCATTGTCTCTGGGGCAGCCTGATGGCCGGAGGCGCCGGAGTGGAATGGTATTTTGGTTATCGATTTGCGCATAATGATCTGAACCTTGAAGATTTCAGGAGCCGTGAAAGCTGGTGGAAGCAGTCAACTCTGGCTACACATTTTATGAATCTATTTCCCCTGGAAGAGATGAGTTGCCGGGATGATCTTGTTGATATACCCGGTGCATATTGCCTGGCAAAAGAGGGAGAACTATACCTGGTCTATTTGCCGGAGGGTGCCTCTCAGGCTACATTGCGATTAAGCCAGAGTGCATCACTGAATGTGCGATGGTTCAATCCCCGCACAGGAGGCGAGTTGCAGCAGGGGAGTGTGGCATCCCTGGAGGGAAATGGACTTAAGTTCATTGGAGTTCCGCCTTCAGAGCCAGAGATGGACTGGGTTGCGGTACTTCAGTTGTAATTTACAGATTATTTATAAGCTTGTTTATAGCTGATCTCCCTGAAATTTTCAGGTGTGATCATCCGTTTGCCATTTTCGATCTCGCTAACCATGATGGTTAGTTGTTCATTTACGGGAGTAGCCACACCCAGTTCCATTCCCTTTGCTGCAATATAACCATTGTAGTTGTACACCTCGGTTTTTCGGCCACGTTTCAGGCTCTGGAGGCTGGATGATCTGAGTTTCCGGTATTTTTTTCCGATAACCCTTATGTTCAGATGTCTTTTTAATCCGGAGAGAGGGCCTGGGGCCAGGAATTTATAGTAATCCAGTTTCCCCTTGGCTCCCGGTGGCACTTTAATGTCCATGGCATCAGCCACCGCCACTGCTTCCCTTATCACTTCAATAAACAGATTACGTGCTTTTCGCTTAACCAGCATTTCTCCCAGTGATTGACCACAGATTACTCCAAGTGTTGTAATACAGGAATTGATAATCATTTTGGAATAAAGCTCCTTGAATATCTCATTGGTGATACGGGTCTCCACCACATGATTCAGAATTTTTGCCAGTTCTTCCAGTTCCTGGTCCTGCCCCCGCAGCCAGTTTCCGATAACCATTTCACCACCGGTGGTCATCTCAATTTTTCCCGGTTCGAGCATGGTACTTCCAAATCCTACCACGCAGCCGATGGTCCGCTGTTCGCCCACTATTTCTGCCAGCATATCCCCACAGATCCCGTTCTGCATGGAAACCACCCTGGAGGTTTCATGCAAAAAAGGAAGCATTTCCCTGGCCGATTCAACCAATCCGCCTGCTTTTGTGGCGATAAGGACATAATCAAATGTGCCACTTAATTCATCCGGCCGGGCCACTGTCGGAATCTGCATGGTGAACTTGCCGCAGATGCCATCCATTACTATACCATTGCTGCTTATCTTTTCAGCAAGTTCAGGATATTTCGCAACCAGATGGATATCATAAGCTTCCCGTGTCAGTATAGCTGCTACCACGCCACCGATGGCACCCGGACCAATAATACAGATTCGTGGTTTATTATTCATAAGACACACTTGTGAAAAAGAGTGAGCTCAATTCCCTTCCTTTATATAAGTGCAAAACTGGTATTAAACCAGGCTTACTCGACCTTCTCGCAGGTAAGAGGGAAAGTTTCTCCCGAAGTATCTACGGTACCTTTCATTTCCTTACCTTTTACAGTAAGCGAAATCTCGAAAATCTCGTAACCGGTATCCAGCTCACAATACAGAACATTGTCCTCCTTTAGCTCTACCTTTCTAAAGTGAAAGACTTCACCATCGTCTGTGTTGACCACCCCGACAAGCGCGCCATCTTTCTTTTCAAATTTCAAGGTTCCGGTCAGATCTCCCTCGTCTGTTTCAACCTTATAAGACCATGTACCCAGTACATCTTTCTCCTTGGATCCGGCAAAGGATTGGAGGGAAATGCCCAGCACGAAAAGCACAAGTATTATTTTTTTCATAGTCACCAGTTTTTTACATATGCAGTTTAATCAGAAATGGCGAAAAATCCTAACGATTATCAATGCCCTCAAGCCTGGCAAAATACAATTTGGGATTCAGGATCTCATCTGTTGTCGGAGGAGCGTTGTGCAAGAGTATTTTAACGCCTTGCTTTAA
This sequence comes from uncultured Bacteroides sp., assembly GCA_964458155.1. Lineage (GTDB taxonomy): Bacteria > Bacteroidota > Bacteroidia > Bacteroidales. The sequence goes on along the minus strand of CAYWGP010000108.1, from coordinate 1,976 downwards.
TCCTGTGGTATCCAGGAATTCCCTCAGGCAGTATGCAGAGTATTTGTAATATATCTTGTAGGCATTCTCAGGCTGGCTCAGGTCAGAGGCTTTTTTTGGGATATAAGGTCGCCTGCGGGAAATGGTTTCCTTCATTTTAGTAGTAACATACTCGCAAATCCCTTCTTCGATAAACCTGGGTCCCGGATCTTCCCGGAAGCTGTAGATCCTGAAAAAGGATTGGTATGCCCTGTCCACAGGGATCTGATCTATTCGCAGCATTTCTATACCAATCTGGTAGATATAATGGTGCATGAGCTCGTGAAACACAGCAGCCTTTACAAACAGATTGCTGCTGATAATAGTATCTCTGCCGTTTTTTGGCAGCCATTCCAGTTCATAGGCAATAAATAGCTCCGCATTGCTTATGAAAATTTCATTGGGGTAGTAGTTACCCAGTTCAAGGGGATTTTGATCCTTGTTCTGAGAAAGATCCTCGGTATAGATATTGGCATTGTGAAGGGTATCACCAATATAATCCTGGAACTCAAGGATCAGCGCATCACCATTCTCCTCCACATAACGATCGATACCCTTGCTTGTAGGCCGTCCGTTTTTCAGGGGATAGTCGGCTCGCTCTTGAAAGGGACCAGTTAGCAACAGTATTAAAAGTATGGTCGGCATCTGATTGTAATTTACATTTAACAACCATACATGTCAAACAGTTCCCTTAAAAACATGTCAAACAGTTCCCTTAAAAAGGGATAAAACTAACAGGAAGCTCATTCTTCAGCAGTCGCGCCCCATTCTGTATTGGCCAGGTCCCAGATATCCAGGTATCCTATCTTGATAATATTGACCATCTTCTTCCAGTTCACCAGCTTGAGATGATCGTCTGGCTGGTGGTACTCGGGTGGGAATCCTGCCATAAAGTACATGACTGGAACATCTTTCGCTGAAAAGGAGGAGTGATCACTGCCACCTCGTGGACGTTTAGCCGGCCTGAATGCCACATTCAGATCCAGATTGTAGTCCTCAATATTTTTTAGGGTCAGTTCTTTCAGTACAGAATAGGCCTTGGTATAGTTCATGCTGCACATGTTTCCAAGGCTGTCATTGGTATTGTCACGGGAGATCATGTCGTAATTGAGGTTCAGGAGCATTTTTGCATCATCGTAGGGATGATTGGCAAAGTACCTGGAACCAAGCAAGCCTTTCTCCTCGCCGGTCCATGCGCAGAATACAATTGTCTTATCGGGTTTCTCCCCCGTTGCCATACAGGCCCTGGCTATACTCATCACCCCCACAGTTCCGGAGGCATTATCATCGGTACCATTCCAGATCCACCCATCATGGATGCCCAGGTGGTCGTAATGAGCCCCAATCACGATAATTTCGGTGGTATCCTTCCCGGGAAGAACGCCAACTACATTCCTGGCCCTGATCAGTTTGGAATCGACAGTGGTCTTAATTCTTAACTTTTTCCCTGCAAGTACCTTGGATTCAGGCTTCATACTTTCCTTCACTTTCTCCTGGAACGCTTCAAGATCCATACCGGAACCCTTCACCAGCTCATTCAAAAGCCTCTGCGAAACTGAAATGCGTATTGAACCTCCGGGCAGCTCATTTCCTGGAAGGCTCATCCGGGTTTCATAATAGGAAGCCCTGGGCTTTTCACCTTCATAGTTTCCCGAATTGATGCGGAAAGGCAGATTTGAGGCCCATGCTTCCGGTGAATCATTAGCCGGGTCCACCTCAATAACTGCTGCCACGCCCAGTTCAGATGCGCTGTTGTTTTTGGCGCGCATCAAGGCATACCTGCCCCTGCTCCATTCGGAAGACATAGCTTTGTAGGCTTTCGACTCCGGGTCCATATGCCCGGGATATCCGCTCAGCCTGAGGATGATCTTATCTTTAACATCCACATCCTTAAAATCGTCGTAGCCATTCTCCTTATCGGTCAGACCATAGCCAACAAAAACGATGGGCATGTTAAT
>CAYWGP010000107.1:0-4100 GCA_964458155.1 uncultured Bacteroides sp. | reverse complement strand
AGCCCGTATTGATAGAATAGTCTGTGGGAAACAATCATAGCAGAATTTTGCGTGCCCCCCTAGCGACAAGTCTTATTAAGCCGGGGCCCGATTAAATCATACTGGCTGGCCTGGGCGAAGTACTCTACCAGATAAAATATTATATCGTTTTTACTCTTCTCATCCAGGTAGGTAAAATTATTCACCTCCTGGAGAATCTCCTCCCTGTACTGATTAATATGTTCGATGGCCTCCATAAAGGCTTCATCAGAACGGCATAGACCCAGGTAGTATCGCTCCCTGACTGAAGAGATCCCAAGGTTCTCACCCGGAACTGCGTAGGAAGCATTTACCAATCCAGAGTAGTCGAAATCGTAAGGAACCACCGTATAGCCCTCAGTTCCAAACCCGGGCATCCCCAGGATCTTCACATTGTGCCGGCCTGCTACGGAGAAATCCGGATTCCCGATCATATACATGAACATGGCAACCACATCCAGCTGTTCTGGCTTCATAAGGATCATGGCCAACTCATCATCCTCCACCACTATTGCTCCGTTACGCTCTGCCACCATCTCTTCGGGTTCGATCATAAAAGCCCAGCCCTCGGTAACCTTGTTCTTTCTTCCAGTATCCACATAGGTCATTTTCAGAAGCCTGACTCTGAAACTTACCGGCGATATGATGTTGTATATCTTATAGCACAGGTACTCCCTCAGGACATAATCATCGTAGATTTTTAAATTCTTGCAATTGTTTACAACCTTTATTCTCTTGGTATGCTTAAGATTTTTATTGGCCACATCGGCCTTCCGGATATTTAACCAGAAAGGTGCCAGACTGCAAAAATTTCTTCTGAAATTGCCGCGTGCCTTCAGGCGCATTTCCTTCTCCAGATAGACGCTGTCATTAAACTGGTAGAGAAAATGGACCGGCATATATTCCCCCTTGGATTTCTCACGTTGATACTGTTTTATATCGAAAGTCAGAGTGATACGCATGGGCTCATTATCATCAAAAATATCGACTGAAGTATCAATGGTATCAACATGATGAATGTTGTGGGGCTCTTCCTGTGAAAACAGGGATAGTGGAATCAATATTAAAATGCCAATAATAAGCATTCTTACAATGGAAACTCGCCTGGAAGTACTCATACGCAAATTTAAAGAAAATCATTTTAAAAAGCCAAGAGCCTAATAAGTGACAATTTGATATTAAACAGGCCCGTTTTTTGTCAATTTGCAGCAGAAGTTTCTTACATTTGCGGCTTACGTTACATTTTAACACAAAATGGCAGGAAAAACATTATTTGACAAGATCTGGGACGCCCATGTGGTGGACGAGATAAAAGGAGGACCTTCGGTACTCTATATTGACAGGCATTTGGTCCACGAAGTGACAAGTCCTCAGGCCTTTGCCGGGATCGAGAAGCGGGGAATCAAACTATTCCGTCCGGAAAATACCGTGGCAACCCCTGATCATAATGTTCCCACTATTGATCAGCATCTCTCTATCAAGGATGAACTTTCCCGCTTCCAGGTTAATAAACTGACTGAAAACTGTGAGAGGCACGGGATTACCCTCTACGGATTGAATCACCCTTATCATGGAATAGTGCATGTGATCGGTCCTGAGCTGGGAATTACACAACCGGGTCTCACCATGGTTTGCGGAGACAGTCACACCTCCACACACGGAGCTTTTGGAAGTGTGGCCTTTGGAATTGGTACTTCTGAAGTGGAAATGGTTATGGCAACCCAGTGCATCCTTCAACCCAAACCAAAGAAGATGCGCATCACCGTAGAGGGTGAACTTTCGGAAGGAGTGACTGCCAAGGATGTGGTTCTCTATATCATTTCAAAAATCTCGGCCAGCGGTGGAACCGGCTACTTCATTGAGTATGCAGGTTCGGCCATCAGGAGTCTCACCATGGAGGGCCGGATGACCGTATGTAATATGAGTATAGAAAGCGGGGCCCGGGGCGGACTGATTGCACCTGATGAAACCACTTTCAGTTATATAAGGGGCCGTGAATTTGCACCAAGGGGAAACGAATTTGATAAAGCTGTGGAAAAATGGAAGCTTTTGAAGAGTGATGATGATGCCATCTTTGATATGGAACTGCACTATGATGCAGCCGACATTGAACCTATGATTACATTCGGGACCAACCCTGGAATGGGAGCCAAAATCGTGGACCGGATTCCCAAACTGGACGAAATTGATCCTGCCGCCAGGGAGTCCTTTGCAAAATCACTTGCCTACATGGATTTCGATGCAGGAAGCCCCATCGCAGGCCGAAAAGTGGATTATGTTTTTGTGGGAAGCTGTACCAACGGAAGAATTGAGGATCTTAGAGAAGTTGCGCGCTTTGTCAGGGGAAAAGAAAAAGCTGAACATGTGACCGCCTGGATCGTTCCCGGATCCAAGCAGGTGGAAGAACAGGCCCATAAGGAGGGCATTACTGAAATACTTGAGGCTGCAGGCTTCAAACTAAGGCAGCCCGGATGTTCTGCCTGCCTGGCCATGAATGACGATAAGGTGCCTGAAGGAATGCTGGCTGTTGCCACCTCCAACCGGAACTTTGAAGGCCGACAGGGCCCCGGTTCCCGGACAATGCTGGCCAGTCCACTCACTGCAGCAGCTGCAGCTGTTACCGGAACAGTAAGCGATCCAAGAAGTCTTCTTTAATAAAACCTTTCGTCGTTTTAATTGTAATATTAATTAAAGTCAGCCTGATGTCAATCGAAAAATTTCAAAGCATAGAATCACCGGCAGTACCTTTACCTATTGAAAATGTGGATACAGACCAGATTATACCTGCCCGTTTCCTTAAGGCAACCACCCGTGAGGGCTTCGGTGAAAACCTCTTCCGTGACTGGCGCTATGATAAGAAGGGCCTTCCTGTAGAAGATTTTGTACTGAATAACAGCAGCTATTCGGGATGCATCCTGGTGGCAGGTAAAAACTTTGGCAGCGGTTCCAGCCGGGAACATGCTGCCTGGGCCATTCACGACTATGGATTCAAAGTGGTTGTCTCCAGCTTTTTTGCGGATATCTTTAAGAACAATGCCCTGAATAACGGGCTCCTGCCTGTGCAGATCTCCGATTCCTTCCTGGCAAGCATCCTGGAGGCCATAGCCGGTGATGCCGGTACTGTTCTTAAAGTGGACCTGGAGGAGCAGACTATCACAATAAAGGACACAGGTCAAAGTGAGAGTTTTGATATCAATCCCTATAAAAAAGAATGTCTTCTCAAGGGCTACGATGACATTGATTACCTGCTGAGTATTAAAGAGAAGATCGAAAAATTTGAAAAATCAAGAAGTTAATTCCACCAGCTCATGAAAATAACCATCATGGATACTACCCTGCGGGACGGAGAACAGACTTCCGGGGTATCCTTTACAGCAACCGAAAAACTCAATATCGCCAAAATTCTGCTTGATGAGTTGAAAGTTGATCGTATCGAGGTGGCCTCGGCACGGGTATCTGAGGGTGAATACCAGGGGGCCAGGAAAATCTTCACCTGGGCCAAAGCAAAAGGGTATATCGAAAAGGTGGAAGTGCTGGGTTTTATTGATGGAGATATTTCATTGAAATGGATCAAAGATGCCGGAGGAAAGGTGAATAACCTGCTCATGAAGGGATCGCTGAAACACTGTCAGAACCAGCTGAGAAAAACGCCTGAACAACATATTGCCGATGTAAAAGAAGTGCTGCAGATAGCCAGGGAAATGAATATCCGGATGAATGTTTATTTTGAGGACTGGTCCAATGGCATGCGCAACTCGCCTGAGTACATGTACCAGGTGCTGGATGCCCTGAAAGATGAGAGCATAGAACGGTATATGCTTCCCGATACCCTGGGAATTCTGAACCAGCAGGAGACCTATGATTTCTGCCTGGATATGGTAAGCCGCTACCCTGAACTGAATTTCGATTTTCACGCCCACAATGACTACGACCTGGCAGCCGCCAATGTATTCTCAGCCATCAAAGCCGGAATAACAGGAATACACACCACGTTGAACGGGCTTGGCGAACGGGCCGGAAATGTTCCCCTCTCCAGCGTAATAGGAGTAGTTAAGGATCACTTCAAGTATGAGATGAATGTA
>CAYWGP010000106.1:0-8579 GCA_964458155.1 uncultured Bacteroides sp. | reverse complement strand
CAGACTACCTGCTGGTGGGTACCGACGGGGGCATATACGAAAGTTTCGACCTGGCAGAGAACTGGCGCTTTATCCAAAACCTGCCACTTACACAGTATTATAAACTCGCCGTGGATGACACCGAACCTTTCTACAATGTATTCGGGGGAACCCAGGACAACGGTACGCACGCAGGACCCTCAAGGACCGTTTATACCGAAGGAATAAGGAATGCCGACTGGCAGCATATCCTCGGCGGGGACGGACACCAGACAGCCACGGAGCCAGGAAACCCGGGAATTGTCTATGGTGAAAGTCAGCAGGGCGTTCTTCATCGAATCGACCGTGTAACCGGCGAACAGGTATTTATCCAGCCCCAGCCGGGCACAGGTGAACCGCCAGAACGCTTTAACTGGGACACACCCATCCTGGTCAGCGCCCACGATCCGGCCCGGATTTATACCGCTTCTTACCGCGTATGGAGATCCGATAACCGTGGGGATAGCTGGGAAACTTTATCGGGCGACCTTACCCGGGGACTGGCGCGTATTGAACAGCCGATCATGGGCCGCAGACAGAGCTGGGACAACGCCTGGGACCTCTATGCCATGTCAAATTACAGCACCATTACCAGCCTGGGCGAATCGCCCGTTCAGGACGGATTACTTTACGTGGGAACAGACGACGGACTGATCCAGGTGACCAGGGACGGGGGCCAGAACTGGAAGCGTATCGAGGTGGGCTCCGTTAAGGGCATACCTGCCACCGCATTTGTAAACGATATCAGGGCCGACCTCTTTGATGCCCATACCGTATATGCTGTACTGGATAATCATAAATACGGCGATTACAAACCATACATCATTAAGAGTAGCGATGCCGGAAACAGCTGGACTCTGATTTCCGGAACCATCGATCAGCGCACACTCGTATGGCGACTGGTGCAGGACCATGTAAGGAAAGACCTGCTGTTTGCGGCCACCGAGTTCGGTATCTGGTTTACCATTGACGGGGGTGAGAATTGGATCCCCATGAAAGGCGGACTTCCGACCATTCCCTTCCGTGACATCCAGATCCAGAAACGGGAAAATGACCTGGTGGGGGCCTCATTCGGAAGGGGTTTTTATATCCTCGACGACATGTCGCCGCTGCGGGAGCTAAGCTCCGACCTGGTGAAAGCGGAGGCAAGCCTCTTCCCGGTGAAAGATGCATGGCTCTACACTCCCCTTGGAATAACTATCGATCCGGGTGCCTCGGAATACAGGGCCGAAAACCCGCCCTTCGGTGCTACCTTCACCTATTACCTGAAAGAAGATATGAAATCGCAGAAACAGCTAAGGAAGGAAGGTGAAAAGAAGCTCAATGAATCTGGAAGCGATATTCCATTCCCCGGTTGGGATAAGCTGGAGGCAGAACAACACGAAGATAAACCCATCCTTGTTTTTACCGTGAAAGACGAAGATGGAAAAGTAGTCAACCATGTGAAAGCTCCGGCAAAAAAAGGAATCCACCGGGTCAGCTGGGACCTTCGTCATGCTTCAGGGAATCTAATGGACCCGGAGAAGGATACCACATTAAAGGTAGAATCGAAGGGTTACGTGGTTACACCCGGAGTCTATTCCGTAAGCCTGTCTGCTTTGAATAAGGGAGAAGTGAGGCAGCTTGCAGAAGCTGTTTCATTCGAAGTGAAGCCCCTCTATAAGCAGGTCCTCGTACCATCCACACCCGCCGAGATTAAGGAGTTCAGGATGGCACTCGAAACAGCAACACTGGAATATGGGGCCATATACAAAGCCGTAAAGGAAGCCACTGAGCAAGTGAAGGTATTAAAAAATGCATGTTTCAGAATGGAAAGCGATGCCGGAGCTTTGCTGGAAGAAGTGTACAGGACAGAGGCCGAAGTGCAAAAGCTGAACGAGATCTTGAACGGTAAGCAAAGTAAAGCCCAGGTGGGTGTGCAGGAAGCGGCTACGATTCAGACAAGGTTGTCCGTTGCCCGAAGGGGACTGTCAACCAGCTATGGGCCCACCACCATGCACGAAGAAAGCCTTCAGCTTGGAATTGAGGAGATGAAACCCATCGGGGAGCAGGTGCGGACCTTAACCAGCACCACTCTTCCTGCCCTTGAAGAAAAAATCAGGAAGGCCGGGGCACCTATTGCAAAGGAATTATAGGACAAAAAGCCCGATATCTCTACTTCTGACTGACAAATAATAAGTGTCGTTGAGAAATCAGCTACCTATTCAACTCTAAACTCTTACGCCAACAACCAGTATATCATCAATTTGTGAAGTATCACCCTTCCAATCTGATAGTGTTTCTTCAAGAATGTCTTTCTGATTATGCATAGGCTGATCACAATTATCTAAAAGAAGTTTTTTGAAATTCTTACTCAAAAATTTCTTTTCTTCCTTTCCACCTTTCTGATCAATATATCCATCAGAAAACATATAAAAGCTATCACCCTTATCAAGCTGTATATCATGATTGACAAACGAGGTATCTTTACTTTGATAGTAACCCAGAGGCATCCGGTCTGCCTTTATCTCTTTTAGTTCAGGTCTTCCGTTGACATCCTTGATTAAGTAAAATGGAATATTTGCACCTGCGTACTGCAGATTCATACTTTCCAGATCCAATACACATAAAGCCATATCAATCCCATCTTTTGGATCGTCACGTTCGCCATGTTGTCTCAGTGCATACTTTATCTGTTTTCTTAATTCGTTTAGAACCTGGTTTGCCTGTGTTATTTCCCTCCTTTGCACGATTTCATTTAAATTGCTCACGCCAAGCATACTCATAAACGCACCCGGTACACCGTGACCGGTACAATCGGCAACAACCAGAACGATATACTGTTTCACCTGTTTTATCCAGTAAAAATCCCCACTTACAATATCCCTTGGTTTATAAAGAATAAAATAATCTTTTAAAAGTTCAGAAAAATAGGTGTCAGGTGGAAGCATGGCCGATTGTATTCTCTGAGCATAATTGATGCTCTCGATGATCTCATTCTTTTGAACGACTACCAGATCACGATGCTTTTCAAGCAAGTCCCGCTGTGCTTCAACCTCGTCCCGTTGCGATTCAATCTCATCGCGCTGTGTGCTAATCTTTACATTCGTAAGCTTGATGAAAATATAGCGTCTGTAAAGTCCTATGGCCAGCAGGATAATCAATAGCGAAGCAACGGCTGCCAGGATATTAATGTATTTTTGATTCCTTCGCTTCTGGGTAAGCAAATCTACTTCGATCTGTTTCTGAGCAACCTCAAAATCGGTTCTCATATCAGCTATTTGTTGAACAGTTTCGATGTTCTTGAGGCTGTCCCTGTATATGATATGATTTCGATAATACCTGAAAGCTTCTTCAGAATTGCCTGCTTGTTCATAAAGGTTCGAAAGCTGAAGGTTTGCATCCCCGATCTGTTCTGTTAAGCCACTGGCGGTTGACAGCTCCAGGCTTCTTTTGGAATAAGCAAGTGCAGCGGCAAAATCATTTTGCTTCAAATAGATATCAGACATAATTGTCAGGTAGACCGCTACAGGGTAATTATCTCCCGATTCTTCCAGGATGGCGATGGCCTCATTAATATTGTTTTTTGCCAGGGAATCTTTTCCCTGCTTGGCGTATATCATGCCAATATTGCCCAAATTATACGCCGAGCCAGTTAAATGGTTCATTTTCTCGAATATAGGGCCTGCCTCATTGAAATTTCGCAGCGCATCTTCATATTGCCCCATGGTATAATAAGTATCTCCAGCGTTTAATAACGCGGATGCCAGGGCAATTGAATCTGCTGTGCTTCGCAATATTTCTATGGATTTATCATAGAATTGCACTGCACTGGCAAAGTTATCCATCATTGCATAAACATCAGCGATGGTGATGTAGGCCACACCCTCATCTTCGATATCTTTTAAGTCGACTGCTATATTAACCGCCTTAAAATAAATCTCTAATGCCTTTTCTAAGTTTCCGGTCTTTTTGTAGTATTCTCCTTTATGAAGGTATCCGCTATACAGATAGTGACGCTTATTCTCAATTTCAGATAGCCGGATGAGCTCTTCGGCGTACCATAACGACAGACTCCGGTCATTCAACTCATTGAATGCTAAATTTTTCAGCAACTCCAACTTTTCCGTACCCTCAAGATTATCTTGCTGGTAGATCCTGGCCAGGCTATCTGCCACCCTCTGATCCTGTCCGGAAACAGGATGGGGCATGAAGCATAGGAAAGACATTAAAAGAAAGCAGGCCAATCTGCGCATAGGAATGAATTTGATGCCCGCCAAGATACAACCTTGGAATAGATGAGGCAAATCAGGACAGGTCCTGCCAATATCTAAACTCTCACTCCTATCACCAATATATCGTCAATCTGTGAGGTATTACCCATCCAATCCGTAATGGTCTTATTTAAGATATTCTTCTGTTCCCGCATGGGCTCCTGATGAATCTCCAGAAGAAGCTTTTTGAAATTCTTGCTCAGGAACTTCTTATCTCCTTTGCCACCCTTTTGATCACTAAATCCATCTGAAAACAGATAAAACACATCTCCATACTGAAGTTGAATATCCTTATTTGTGAATGTTTTAAATCTACCCGGGTAATATCCCACAGGCATTAGATCAGCCTTGAATTCTGTCAGTTCAGGAGCCCCGTTCTTATCTCTGATAAGGTACAATGGATTGTTGGCACCGGAGTATTGCAGAGTTTTATTCTTTTCATCAATTACACATACTGCCATATCGATCCCATCTTTGGACTCTTCTGCCTGTCCATGCTGTCTGAGTGAATTTTTGATCTGCTTCCTGAGTTCATTGAGCACCTGGTTGGCCTGCGTGATCTCCCTTCTTTGCACGATCTCATTTAAGAAACTGATTCCAAGCAGGCTCATAAACGCACCCGGTACACCATGACCCGTGCAATCGGCCGCTGCCATGATAACATACTGGTTCACATGCTTAATCCAGAAGAAATCCCCACTCACGATGTCTCTTGGCTTAAATAAAATGAAAACATCATTTAAGATCTCATGAAAATACTGCTCAGGGGGCAACATCGCAGCCTGTATCTTTTTTGCGTAAGTGATGCTATCGAGTATTTCATTTTTTTGCTTGTTGACGGCCTCGTTCAAAACAGTTAGTTCCTCATTGGTTTCCAAAATTTGTACATTCTGTTTACTGACCGCCTCGTTTAAAACTGTTAGTTCTTCATATGCCCTGAGAATTTTATCATTTTTTTCTTTCAGTTCCGAGCTTTGTTTTACCAGTAATAAGCGGCGTTCTTCGAGGGCTCCGGTAAGAGTTCTTGAGCGTTTCAGGTTTTTATAATACGAGGTGACAAGCCATATGGCCAGAACGAGAATTATTATTAACCCGAGTATTGTAATACTCCGTATTAGCTTTTCTCTCTTCACTACATCAAGTTCAGCCTGCACTCTTCCAACTTCATATTTCATATGCAGGTTAGCCATTTCCAGAACATTATCCAGGTTGTTTGCGCTGTCGATTGCGACTATAAATATCGATTGATAATAAAAAGCACTGTCAGTATTGCCGGCTATCGTATATAGCCGTGCAAGCAAGCGTGATGCATTTCGTTTAAGATACGGATTATCAGAATTGCTTAAGGCCCTGGAAGCATAGGCAATGGCCAGTTCAATGTCTCCTTGTTGCTTAAGAATACTGGCATATTCAATTCTGAACTCTAATGTGTAATACTCAAGACCAAAGCTGGTAAGCGTATCAATTGCCGTAAGGAGGTATTCCTCTGCCTCATCAAAATCTGATAGCCTGGAATATACCAATCCCAGGTTGCCAAGACAGACGAAATATGCTAAGCGATCGTTTAACTTTTCAAATAGATCAAGTGTTTCCGTGTATACGACCAAGGCAGTGTCATACTGCCCCATACTGTAATTAGCATATCCGAGATTATGAAGGGTGTAAGCCAGTGCAATCGAATCCTTTTCCTTTTCAAAGATTTCAATGGCTTTCAGAAGCTGGTCCTTTTCATTTTCAGGGAAACTCTGCGTCTGGTTATACGTTTCAGCTATACTATTGTATGCCCTTCCTAAGCCTGCATTATCGCCATTTTTTTCATAATAGCTGACTGCTATCCTCAAACATTCCAGGGCTGATGGAAGTTTACCGGAAATAAGGTATGCTTCGCCTTTCCTACGATACGGGAAGGCAGGCAGAATTTCCAGCTTTTGAGCAAGTTCTATAGCCTGGTCACAATATCGTATACTGCTTTCAGCATCATCTATGACCCTGATTACCTGGACTAATAGATCGTATTTTTCAGAATCATCTTCAACCAGGTCGTTGTCTATTAAATACAACAAGCTGTCAACTGATTGCCCCTTAATTACGTCCGGAGAACACACTACAATTAAAAAGGCAACAAGAATAACTGAAATAATACGACAATGCATTGATCAAGGTTTAATCATCCTCCGTTTCCACCCTGCTCTGGAAGCTTTAAATAGGGATCGATAGTCACGGTTTCTTCATCCCAAATAAATTGTATAATGTACTTTTCTTCGTCTTGATTTGTTACGTCGTCGGGTATATCATATTTAAATTTCTTGCGAGAATCTGGCTCTGATTGTTCTGCGTTACCACGCATTATATCGCCGCCGGTTTCTTTAGGAGAAATGATCAAAAATTCTTGTACTTGGCTTGATTCGGCCCACGTCCAAACAACCTTTTTTTTAGCCTTAACCTCTGTTTTAAGCTCAGCAACAAATATTAGACGGTTCTCTGATGTTGTAGCGACTACAATATCATCTTTATCCGACATACTAAATTGCAATATCCCATCCACTACGACAGCTTTACAAGTGATGTATATCGTCTTATTAGAGGCTCGTTGAATAGAGTCTAAGGCTAGTTGCATAGAGTCTATAAGTTTCTTATTACTATTCTTCGCTTCATCTGTTTTAACACTGGGCTTACAACTACCGGCAAGCAGAATTGAAAGTACAAATACAATTCCTGTCAGGGGTACTAGATTCTTTTTCATAGGGACCAGGTTTTAAATTGATTAGAATGGATAGTATTTAATATAATAATTCGCCTGAGTTGATTTAGTAAATATGATAAAATCAATGAGCTATAACTCCCCTAAAAAATTAGTTTCCAGTCAATTCGATGGCGTGTATTTTCAAAGATAACCATTAGCCGGACACAAGTCAAGTTTAACCCGGCTGACCTCCTTGCCCTACCCGCAGCAGCCAAAAGACAGGTCCTGTTGCCCCATTCCTTGTAATTCACAGCTTCTAAGGGGGCTTTGGTGTGCATTAAGCTGCTGATGGCTTATTTCATTTTCGCCAACGTTCAGTTTTTCATAAATTGGGTCAGCACTAATCCATATCTCATGAAAACACATCAACTTCTAATACCAGTCATGCTTGTCATACTTAGTACTGCAGTACTTGGACAGGGCATGGATGAAAAATACCGTACCCGGGCAATTAAAATTGAATCCGGTATACTGGATGAATCAAGGGCTATAAGTATTTACCTGCCGGACGATTATAATTATTCAAAAGTAAAGTATCCGGTACTCTACCTGCTGGATGGAGGAGCTCACCTGCAACATGCCAGTGCAGCGGCCGATTACCTTTCAGTACGGGGCCTGATTCCTGATATCATCGTGGTAGCCATTCACAACATAGACCGTTCCAGGGATTTTTCCCCGGTTCATGTGGACAATATCCCTACTTCGGGCGGGGCCGAAAAATTCCTGGATTTTCTGGACCAGGAGCTGGTCCCCTACCTGGATGAGAATTTCAGGACTGCCGGGTTTAATATACTGCTGGGGCACTCCTTCGGCGGCACTTTCATTGGCTATACGCTCCTCGCCAAACCCAGGCTCTTCGATGCCTACCTGGCTGTGAGTCCCTACCTGATGTATGCGGATAATCTTGTGGTGACCATGGCTGCGGAAAAGCTGAAACCATTTAAGGAGACCAAGTACTTCTATATGACCGTGGGCAATGAAGAGCAGTATTTTGAGACACTGGAAGAATATGCTATCATCATGAAGGAGAAGGCCGGAGAGAGCGTGGATTTCAAATATGTGAAGATGCTGGAGGAGGACCACGGCACTACTCCGTACTATACGGTATTCAGTGGCCTTAAATTTATCTTCATTGGATGGCAATTGCCCCGCGAAATGCTACAGGCAGATCTGGAGGCCATTGACAAGCATTTCATGACGATCTCGAAACGATATGGCATCAAGGTGGAGACCCCTGAACTTGTAATTAATGCCCTGGGATACAGATACCTGCAGGAGGAGGACTATGAGAATGCCATTTCTGCATTTAAGACTAATGTGGAGCGCTACCCCGAGTCGGCCAATGTCTATGATAGTCTGGGTGAAGCCTATGAAAACCATGGGGATCAGGAAAAGGCTGCAAAAAACTATGGGAAGGCGGTCATCCTGGGCGAAAAAAACGGCGATGCCAATCTCCCGGTGTACAAGACCAACCTGGAAAGGGTTAGCAGGGAATAGGCTTCAAAAGAATATATTTGATCCCACCTATTTGCCAGTTGAGGCGGCTGAAGGGATCCAGATCTTCG
>CAYWGP010000105.1:0-6907 GCA_964458155.1 uncultured Bacteroides sp. | reverse complement strand
TATGAGGCGTATCTATTGATCATGGCAAAAATATTCTCCAGGGGTTTGTCGTCATGGAAGCTGTGGTCCGAGGAATGAATGTATCCACCTCCGGGCATTCCACAAAAAATTGCAGTCTCTCCTTCATTGGCTTTTATGGCCCTGGAAATTCTGTTCAGTCGGAAGGGTGCCAGGGTGTCGGGCAGGTGGTAGTTGACCAAGTACCTCTTTCTGAAGCCGGGGGCTAAAAAGATGATCGAAGAGGGGAACCTGGTCGGGGATCCCACAATTCAAAGCGGTTATAAACCGTTTTCTGGGCTTCATTTTTCTTTAGGCTTTTCCAGCATTTTTCAATTTCTTCCAGTACTTTTCAATTTCTTCCAGGGATTTTCCTTTGGTTTCCGGGACAAATCTCCAGATGAACCAGATGGCCGGAAGGGTTAATGCAGCATATAGAAAGAAGGTGCCTGAAGGCATTATGGTTTCTATCAAGAGGGGGTTGGTCAGGGTAATGAAGAAGCCGGTTACCATAAGCGAAAAGCTGCCGATGGAAACGGCCAGCCCCCTGATGCGGGTGGGGAAAATCTCGCTGATGATAACCCAGACGATGGGACCGTATGAAAAGGCAAAACTGGCCACATAGCAGAGCAGGGGAATAATGATCAGGGTGGATCCCAATGCAAACATGATCCCCACTCCGGTCAGGGAGACAAATGCTCCAACTACGCCTATAAGCAAGAGTTTTCGTCTTCCTGTTTTTTCAATGTACAGAATAGCCACAAAGGTGAAAACCGAATTCACAAGTCCTACAAGTACAGCCCCCAGGAAGGAACTTTCCACGCTGGCTATGGCCTCATTGATGATATTGGGGGCAAAATACATGATCGCTGCAATGCCGCTCAGATGCGAAAACATGGGTAAGAGGATCCCTATTAAAAAGGGGCGTCTCAGAACAGGTGAGAATAGTTCCCTGAATCCGCCTGTTTCTTCTTTGATCATTTCCCTGATCTCCTTCAGTTGGGCTTTGGCTGTTTCTGCCCCACCTATTCTGACCATGGTAGCCATGGCCTCATCCTCTCTATTATTGGCCACCAGCCACCGGGGGCTTTCCGGGATAAAAAGGAGCAATATGAAAAAGAGCAGGGCAACAGGGATCTCAGTACCCAGCATGCCTCTCCAGATCTCCTGCACAAACAACCATTCAAAGAATTTTGGGCTGGCATTCAGGGTGATAACACCAGCAGAATCGCCAGCTGCATGTAACACAATCCAGTCGACCAGAAAGGCCAGCAGGATGCCCAGGGTAATGGAAAGTTGATAGATGGAGACAATCTTGCCCCTGTTCTCAGGCAAGGTCAGCTCCGAGATATAGATGGGAGCAACTACGGAGGTGATACCCACTCCGATACCTCCGATGACCCTGGCAATAACCAGCATATTAAAAGCTGTATCCCTATCAGCTGCGATCCAAAGGGGGTTGTCAAGATTCCCCTGAAACTGAGGAGTAAGCATGGATCCCAGGGCAGACAGTGAAAGTAATAAGGCTGCCAGAATCAGAGCTCTCTTTCTCCCGAAGCGATCAGTGATGGCCCCGGAAATAATGCAACCCAGAATGGTTCCCAGCAGGGCTGATGACACCACCCATCCCAGCATTCCGGCGCCAAGATCAAAATGGCTTTGCAGGAAGGAATTACACCCCGAAATTATGGCCGTATCAAAGCCGAAAATAAAACCGCCGAGTGAAGCTATGAAGCTCAGGGCGATTACATAGAGGGAGGATTTCTTTTTTTCCATTGTTTTTCTCCTGAGTGCTTTAATATTTTCCATAGCCCTCCACAAGCTCACCTACTCTTCTTACCCTTTCCTCCAATCCGTCGGGCGGAACCTGGTCAGCCACCCCCAGCACATAGCGGGGCTCCTTCACCATAATTTTTATCATCTCGATCGTGTGCCTTTCAAATTCTTCTTCACTTACGTTGGCAGTGAAATAGGAGCCAGGGATTCCTCCCCACAAAATACTTAGGGAATCGCCCACAAAGGCTGGCAGTTCCTCCCATTTCATATCACCCACCGGATGCGGGGTTAAGGCCTCAAGGACGCTGAATCCAACCGAAGCTTCCTGAGCCAGCAGGCCTGCCAGTGTCCCATCAATATGTATGTAGGAATACTTCCCTGCTTCCCTGATCTTCGTGGTCCATTCCTCCTGATAGTCGCGCATATAAAGTTCGAAAAACTCGGGACCAACCATTTCCGAGGAGAGGTTTTCGGGGATCATCAGGACCTCGGCAGGACTCTCAACAGCTATTTGGGCGGCCTGGTCGAAGGCCTTTTTCATCACCTCCAGCAAGTCCTGGAACTCCTCAGGAACAGTTAAAGCAGTCATGGTCACCGACATGATTCCCGCTTCCAGGGCCAGCAGATGCATGAAGGGGCTCTTTGGAAGATAGCATAGCACCACACCCTGATCCCCCACCTGCTCTTTTCTTACAAAGGCAAAATCGTAATTAGGTTCAAAGCGGGTGTTTTCATAAATATGTTTCATAATGGGCAGATCGTCGGCACTTTTCATAAAGTGCTCCACCGGTCCTTCCGTGAAGGAAGCAGGAATATACTCCCAGCATTCCCTTACCGTACCCAGGGCAGTTCTGATCTCCTTATAACGTTTGTGACCTTCATTCCATTCCGCCACCTCACACCCGTCAATTATTTGCTTATAGGGAAAATACCCCTGCAGGTAAAAGCCCACATTCAGTTCCTTATGCCACTGGATATATTCGTCTGATTGGATAAAACCTTCAGGTTTCAAACCCCTTTTAATCAGTGAATTGGCCCAGTAATCGAGATCCCCGCACCAGGGAAGGTAGTCGGGTTGCTTTCCTTCCAGAATAGTCAGTATCCGATCCCGATGTGTCATGATAGTTTTCTTTGAACTTGCCTGTTCTATAAGCATAGCTATGTCCCATAAACTTAACCAAAATATCCTGTATATCATTTGTGCCTTCAATGAGTTCAGAAAACTTGGTACATTTAGTACTTGAAATTCCTCCATAAAATTTTCCAAAACCAAAGACATGGATTTCAAACAAGAACTATCAGCCTACCAGGGAATTTTTACAAAGGAACTACACGGGAATATCCTGTCATACTGGATGAAGTTTGGGGTGGAAAAGGATGGTCAGGGGTTTTATGGTGCTGTGAATCTCGACAACGAGCCTGTCTTATGGGCCAACAAGACAAGTGTTTTAAATGCACGTATTCTTTGGACTTTTGCTGCTGCTGCTAAAAAATACCCTGGCAAAGGCTATGAGGAAATTGCACATAAGGCTTACCGGGTGGTAACTGAAGATTTTGCCGACAATGAATATGGTGGATTCTATATGGAGCTGAATTCCGAAAATCAGGTAGTCAACGATATTAAACATACCTATGCCCAGGCTTTTGTCATTTATTCCATTAGCAAGTATTACGAGTTCAATCCCGCAGTTGAGGTAATGGACAAAGTGCAGAAATTCTTCTGCTTTCTTGACAAGAAAACCAAGGATCCCTTACATGCTGGTTACTTCGAATCCTTTACCCGCAACTGGAATATTTACGAAGAAAACCGCATGGCCGATAATAATGAACCCAAATCCATGAATACCCACCTGCACATTCTGGAGGCCTATGCAGCGGTGTATAAGATCTGGAACGGAGAGCTGATAAAAGAGCGCTTAACAGAACTCCTGGAAATTTTCATCAATCATATCATCAGGGAGGACGGGCATCTCGGGATATTCTTCACCGAGGACTTTACTGAAACAGATTCTTCAAAAGGAATCTGCTCCTTTGGTCACGATATTGAAGCTTCCTGGTTAATTTGGGAGGCTGCTGAAATTCTTGGGGATGAGTCCATAATTGCCAGAATTAAGCCTCGTATTCTGAAAATGGCGGATGCCGTTCTACGAGTGGGTGTTGATCAAGATGGTGGTCTGTTCCTTGAATCCACACGCTTTGGCAGTCATGTCAGAACAAACAAGCACTGGTGGCTTCAGGCCGAGAACCTGGTGGGTTTTATGAATGCCTTCCAGCTGACCGGGGATTATAAATACTGGGATACTGTGAAGCTGGCCTGGGATTTTATTGATAAACATGTGATTGACCATGAGGGTGGAGAATGGTTCACAAAAGTGAGCCGGCTAGGCAGGGCTTATTTGATTGAACCTGAGGACGATCCCTCACCCTATTACCGGAACGACTGGAAGATAGATCCCTGGAAATGTCCCTACCACAACGGCAGGGCAATGATTGAATTGAGCGATCGTATTTCTGAGCTTTTAAAATAATAAACCCGCATATGAAAATGAAACTCACTTACATTCTTTTTTTTGTGGCCCTTGTTTTAATGGGCTGTAAGACAAGAACTCCCATTCAGGGTATTCAGGTAAATGGAGTGCAGAATCCGCTAATCCTCTTAAACGGGAACTGGAAATTTCAGATCGATCCCCCGGCAGAGTTCTGGAAGAATGACACTGATTTTCAGACCTGGGCTGATATCAAAGTTCCGGGTGAGTGCCAGATGCAGGGCTTTGCTATTAAGCATGATCAGCCTTTTGTCTATAAAAAGGAATTCCTGGTGCCGGATGACTACCTGGACAAAGAGATCAGGCTGATTTTCTATGGCGTATATAGCTATGCCCGGGTATGGGTGAATGGTCACTTTGTTCGGGATCATTCAGGTGGCTTTACCAGGTGGGAATGTGATATATCAGATTATGTTACTCCTGGAGAACAGGCAGTTATAAGCCTGGAAGTTACAGACAGGTCCGATGATATTTCCTATGGAAGCGGTTATGCCAAACATCAAATTGGAGGAATTCTGCGCGATGTTGAGCTAATTGCCCTGCCTGCGCAGAATTTTAAACAGCTGTACTTCGAAACAGATCTGGATGAAAAGTATAAAAATGCAGATTTGAACATATTCTATGAGCTGGGAAGTGAGACTCCTTCCCTGGTGAGATTTGACTTATTTGATCCCGAAGGTTCCTTTTCAGGATCGGTTGAAGGCGGGTCTACATCTGGTAAACTATCACTAACAGTTGTTAGTCCTGAGCTCTGGGATGCAGAACACCCGAATCTTTATACCATCGTATCGACTCTGATCCAGGACGGAAAGGAGCTCATGAAGACTTCCGGAAAGATTGGATTCAGGGAAGTGCATGTTGAAGGCAATAAGCTACTGGTCAACGGCATGCCGGTAAAGCTTCGGGGTGCCTGTCGCCACGACATCCATCCCACCCTGGGCAGAATGACCACTGCCGAATATGATTTAAAGGATGTATTACTTGCCAAAGAATGCAATATGAATTTCATCAGAACTTCCCACTATCCGCCATCAGAAGCATTCCTGGAGTACTGCGATCAATATGGGATATATGTTGAAGATGAGACTGCGGTATGTTTTGTGGGTTCGCACAGGACAGAGGCTTACCGGGCCAGTGGCGCATCCCAGTCTGATCCTGAGTTTACAGGAAGGTATCTTTCCCAGCTTGAAGAGATGGTTCAAAACCACCGCAATCATCCAAGCATCATTATCTGGTCCATAGGCAATGAAAATTCCTTCGGCAGCAATTTTGAGGATTCTTATAAATGGATGAAGGAGAATGACCGTACCCGTCCTGTAATCTACAGTTACCCGGGACAGGTTCCTGACAGTCTGCACATGTATGAGATTCTCAGTATGCATTATCCCAGCTGGAGAGGGAACCTGAATCAGTATGGAATCTTCACCGAAGGCTTTGAATCAGCGCATATGCCCATGCTCTTTGACGAGTGGGCGCATGTGGCCTGCTACAACAATTTCGAACTCATGGAAGATCCCAATGTGCGGAGTTTCTGGGGTCAAAGCCTGGATAGCATGTGGACCTATCTTTTTGAAACTGAAGGCGGACTGGGCGGGGCTATCTGGTGTATGCTGGATGAAACCTTTATGCTGCCCGAAGACCTGGAAGGATTTAATGAATGGTGGGGCATTTTGGATAAGAACGTGATACCGGCAACATTTAAAGGTCCGGTGGTTGGCTATGGAGAGTGGGGCATTATAGATACCTGGCGGCGTAAAAAGCCAGAATTCTGGGGAACAAAGAAAGCCTATTCACCCACAAAGATCTATACCAAAACAATAGCTGATTTTAAGCCGGGGCAAGAACTTGCAGTGCCTGTTCATAACCGCTTTGATCATACCAACTTTTCTGAACTGAAGATCTTCTGGCATTATGGGGAAGCGTCAGGTAAGCTGGATAACATAAACCTTGAACCACATCTGAAAGGTCAGCTCGTTTTCCCGGCAAATAATTGGAACTCCGATGAAACACTTAACATACAATTCTTCCAGAATGATACACTTCTGCTTGATGAGTACAATATTCAGCTTGGAGAAAAGAAAGTGAAACTACCCGAACCTGCCAGGGGAAACCTGGTGGCGGTGGAAGAAGACATGAAAGTTAAAATTTCCGGGAAAGCTCTTGCTCTGGAAATAAATAAACAAACCGGTCTGCTTGAAAATCTGACTGTCAATAATGAAGTTATTCTGAAGTCGGGACCCTACGTCAATCTGAAGATTCCTGGACAGGCTATACAATACTCAACTATTCAAATGGACGATTACGCCCGGGACTGGCAACTACTGAATCTGGATTATACCATTGAGGAAGGCATTGCCCATATCCGGATTGAAGGTAAGTATGAAATAGTAAAAGCAAGCTTTTCAATTCGCTTTGATGCATACGGAGTATTTACTATCGACTACCAGGTTGATGGGGGCTCGGCGAAAACGTATATTCAGGAGGCTGGTATTAAGTTTATAGCGGGAGACCATTTTGAGAAGCTGGCCTGGGAAAGAAACTCATACTTTACCGCCTATCCGCCCAATGACCTGGGCAGATCCTCTGGT
>CAYWGP010000104.1:0-40593 GCA_964458155.1 uncultured Bacteroides sp. | reverse complement strand
GATTATACTACCCGTCAGAGGAACCTGCTGGAATCCAATACCGACCTGATGTTGAAATTCAATAAAGGATTTGGTAATGTTTCCCTTACCGGTCTGGTTGGAGCCAACTACAGGCATCGTCAGCAGGAGCGTATCACCGGTACCACCGTTGGTGGACTGGTTGTTCCTGAACTCTATACTGTTTCAAACTCAGTTTCCCCTGTAGCTGTTACAGAATATCTGGGAATCCTGGGTGAGCAGAGTCTCTATGCTAACCTGAGTGTAGGTTATGGAGGATTTGCTTATATTGAAGGTACTGCAAGGGTTGACCAGTCTTCTACTCTGAAGGGTCTGAATCCTGATGCAGATGACACGTATTTCTATCCCTCCGTAGCAGGTACTCTGCTTGTCCATGAATTGGGCGGTTTGAAGGATGTGTCATGGATGAACTACTTGAAAGTGAGGGTGAACTGGGCCCAGGTAGGTGCGGCAACTGCACCTTACAGGACCATTTCTACCTATGACAAGGGAACGAACTGGGGCACTCAGGCACTATTCTCGGTGGCTAACACCCTGCAGAATCCCAACCTGAGGCCCGAGTATACCAACAGTATAGAAGTTGGGCTTGAAGCCTATTTCTTCGAGAGTAGAATTGGATTCGACCTGGCTCTGTATAAAACCAACTCATTTGACCAGATTTTCGCCGTGCCTACTTCCAGGGCTTCTGGATACAGCTCTATGTATGTGAATGGAGGCGAGATGGAGAACAAGGGTGTTGAAGTAGCCCTCCACATTGTTCCTGTGAAGACCAGTAATTTTACGTGGAACATTGATGTGAACTGGTTCACCAATGAGAACACCGTTATTTCTCTGGCAGAAGGTGTTACAAGTCTTCAGCTGATGTCAGCCTGGGATGTGAAGATTAATGCTGTACCGGGTGAACCCTACGGAACGATCAGAGGTACCGACTATGTATGGACCGATGGAAACAGAACTGTTGCTGACAATGGTTACCTTCTGAGGGGTGACGATCCGCTGGCTGTTCTGGGTAATGTTCAGCCCGACTGGAACATGGGTATCGGAAACCGTTTCGAATGGAAAGGTATTGCGCTCTACGCTTTGATTGACATACAGCAGGGTGGAGACATCTACTCCATTAATACCAAATATGGACAGGCTACAGGTGTTTATGAAGAGACTGTAGGGAACAACCCGAAGGGGAACCCTATGCGTGACCTGGTAGCAGATGGTGGTGGAAACATTTTCGAGGATGCTGTTTTTGAAGATGGTACACCCAACGATGTTTACGTGGAAGCCTACAGGTGGGGTCGTTACTGGTACTACAACAATTCACCAACAGCCCGCTATGTATTCGATGCCTCCTATGTGAAGCTTCGTGAAGTTTCTCTCTCTTATTCACTTCCTGCCACGGTACTGGGTGATTCATTCATCCGTGGGGTTGATATTTCCCTGGTTGGTCGTAACTTATGGATCATCAGTAAGAATGTTGAGCACTTCGATCCTGAGGTAATCCTCACAGCCGGTAACCAGCAGGGTATTGAGCAGGGTGCATACCCATCCGTCAGGACCTTTGGTGTGAATCTGAAGCTCAATTTCTAAATGTTATATATTTAAATTGAACAACTATGAAAATAAAAAATATATATCTTTTGATACTGGTACTTGGAGTACTGGTGTCATCCTGCGAGCTTCCGGATAATGTGGATCCAAAGAACGCAACTGATGTGCCGGCCGAAACACTTATGGCCAATGCTGTAAGGAATTCCCTGGCACTGATTGATAATATGAGTCAGAATACAAACGTGACCCGTATGATGTGTCAGTACATTGGTATGACCCAGTATACTGATCCCAGCCGCTATGTTTTTGATGTCCGACAGATTCCTGACGGATACTGGAATAGTGCTTACCTGACCTTGCAGGATTTAAAAGAAGTGAAATCCCTGATTCAGGACCTTACGGGAAGTGAAACCTTTAACCGTATGAATGCCAACCGTATGGCCATTGTGGATATCCTGGAGGTACTTACATATCACAACCTTGTGGATATCTTCGGAAATGTGCCTTATACTGACGCCCTTATCGGTTTTGACGGCAAAACTCCGGCCTATGATGATCAGATAGCTATTTATACCGATCTGCAGTCTCGTCTCTCTGCTGATATTGCCACGCTGACCGCTGGTGCCGCTGATGGCTCCTGGGGGTCGGAAGACCTGGTATATCAGGGTGATGTAGACATGTGGAAGAAGGCTGCGGCCACCATAAAGGCTCGGTTGGCTATGCGCCTGGCCGATGTGGATGCTGCCACTGCACAGTCCGAACTGACAGCTGCAATAAATGCAGGTGTATTCG
Organism: uncultured Bacteroides sp.; assembly: GCA_964458155.1. Taxonomy (GTDB): domain Bacteria; phylum Bacteroidota; class Bacteroidia; order Bacteroidales. The sequence continues at coordinate 38,241 of CAYWGP010000104.1, read as the reverse complement.
GACCTGGTGAGTCCTTGCAACTTCCCTGGACTGCGGTAACACCGCATACCAATACTATCTATGCCTTGTTTGTTCCAAGTGCAAGGAATGACTATGGACCTGCCAATACCATTATCGATATGATGAATAACCTGGGCGATGCCCGTCTGCCTGCTTACTTTACTCAGGTGGATACGTCCACAGAGGTGGGTGTCGAAAAATTGGCCTATGTTGGTATTCTCTATGGAGCTACTACAATAGCTTATACCTCAATCAGCCATTTCAGCGATCCAATGTTTGCGCCCGATTATCCGGCCACATTCGCCAGTTATGATGAGGTGGAGTTTTTATTTGCCGAAGCTGCAGCCCGTGGTTTTAGCCTTGGTTCCGTTGGTGGAACTGCTCAGGAGCACTATGAGGCTGCTATAACCGCAAGTCATGATTTCTGGGGAGTAACTCTGGATCCTACTTATCTGACTCAGGCTGATGTAGCCTGGGATGTCGCAAGGGCCAAGGAGCTCATCGGAACTCAGAAGTGGCTAGCTCAGTACAACAGGGGTATGGAAGGATGGGCCACATGGCGCATCTTTGACTGGCCAGTGCTGAATCCTCCACCGGATCTGACGTATACAGACATTCCTTACCGTATGCCTTACCCATACAATGAGCCTGATCTGAACGCTGAAAACTATGCCTCAGCATCTGCAGCCATTGGTGGTGATGATGTACGTACACTCTTATTCTGGGATGAGACTGGCGGAACTCCAACTCCTTCAGCTGGATTCTAACATAGATTGAAATAATTCTAAAAGGCTGTCTCGTAAGGGGCAGCCTTTTTTTATTATCTTTGCAAGCACTAAAAAATTTCCGGACAAACAACTTATCAATGAGTGATTATTCCATTACCCATCTGCGCGAACTGGAGGCGGAAGCCATTTATGTGATCCGTGAAGTAGGTGCGCAGTTCGAAAAGCCTGCCCTGTTATTCTCCGGGGGGAAGGATTCCATTGTAATGTATCACCTGGCCAGGAAGGCATTCTGGCCCCAGGTGGTCCCATTTCCATGTCTTCATATCGATACCGGGCACAATTTCCAGGAAACCCTGGAGTTCCGTGATAAGCTGATGGAAGAGACTGGCGGACGAGTGATTGTTCGTCTTGTACAGGATTCCATTGATTCCGGCAAGGCGGTGGAAGAAACCGGCGTTAATGCCAGCCGCAATGTTTTGCAAACCGTGACCCTGCTGGATGCCATCGAAGAATTCAAATTTGATGCCGCATTGGGAGGTGGCCGGCGCGATGAGGAGAAAGCCCGGGCCAAGGAGCGCTTTTTTTCCCACAGAGATGATTTTGGTCAGTGGGATCCAAAGAACCAGCGACCAGAGCTCTGGAACATCTTTAATGGCAAAAAACACATGGGTGAGCATTTCAGGGTTTTCCCACTGAGTAACTGGACTGAAATGGACGTCTGGCAGTACATCTATCTTGAAAATATACCCATTCCAAACCTTTACTATACTCATAAAAGGGAGGTATTTAACAGGGATGGTACCTGGCTTGCCAAAGCACCTTTTATGCAACTTAAAGAGGATGAAGAGTACGAATTGAGGGATGTTCGCTGTCGCACCATTGGTGACATCAGCTGTACAGGACTGACGCTCTCCACGGCCAATTCTCTTGAAGATATTATCCAGGAAGTTGCTGCTGCCCGTTCTACGGAACGTGGAGGTCGTTATGATGATAAGCGATCGGAAGCAGCCATGGAGGACAGGAAGAAGGAGGGTTATTTTTAAATCAAATAATTATGAGCGATAAAGAGAATCCCGCACCAGGTTACCTTGATATGGAACTGTTACGTTTTACCACTGCAGGAAGTGTAGACGATGGTAAATCGACTTTGATTGGACGGCTTCTGTATGATTCCAAGGCCATATTTGAGGACCAGATGGAGCAGCTGGAGGAAGCCAGTGAGAGAAGGGGAGAGGAGCAGGTTAACCTGGCTTTGTTAACGGACGGACTGCGTGCAGAAAGGGAACAGGGGATTACCATAGATGTGGCCTACCGTTACTTTGCCACGCCCAGAAGAAAATTTATCATCGCAGATACTCCCGGCCATGTGCAGTATACACGCAACATGGTAACAGGAGCTTCCACGGCAAATCTGGCCATTATTCTGGTGGATGCGCGCCATGGTGTACTTGAGCAGACCATCAGGCACTCATTTATTGCTGCCCTGCTGGGTATTCCACATATTCTGATCTGCATTAACAAGATGGACCTGGTGGAGTATAAGGAAGACGTTTTTAACAGTATTCAGCAACAATTTGAACCCTTTAAGGAGCAACTGAATATTGCCGATGTGCGCTTCATTCCCATCAGTGCCCTGAAGGGGGACAATGTGGTGGACCGCAGTGAGGTCATGGACTGGTATACAGGTCCCACGCTTCTGGAAGCACTGGAGACCATTGATATCAGGAGCGATGCTGATTTTACAAACTGCCGTTTCCCTGTACAGTATGTGATTCGCCCACAGCGTGAAGAATACCACGACTATCGTGGTTATGCAGGACGCATTGCCGGAGGTGTATGGAAACCAGGAGAGAAGGTGGCAGTATTGCCCTCTGGCCTGGAGAGCACCCTGGAAGCCATTGATACCATGACAGGAGAGTTGCAGGAGGCATTTCCACCACAGTCGGTAACCTTCCGCCTGGCTCATGATATTGATATAAGCAGAGGGGATATGATTGTTCCTGTAGACCGGAAGCCAAAGGTGGCACAGGAGGTGGACCTGATGCTTTGCTGGCTTGGCGAAAAGCCCATGGTACTGGGTGGCAAATATGCGATCCGGCATACCACTTCAGAATTACGGGGAATTATCCGGAGAGTAAGGTATAAGGTGAATATCAATAACCTGGAGGAAAACAAGGAGGATCAGTCTGTGGCATTGAATGAGATAGCCAGGATCACCCTTAAAACGTCCAAACCGATCTTCTATGACTCCTATAAGGAGAACCATATAACAGGCAGCATAATTATTATCGATGAGTCCACCAACAATACTGTTGGTGCCGGGATGATCATTTAACGATCCGGGGCTCTATTCGCCTTCTTTAATCATACGAAGTACATCGTTGATGATCTGCCGGTGATCAAAGGCCAGTCCGGGCAGCTCGTCAAGTCTGAACCATTGCAGGCCGACTGCATCACTTCCTGCCGCTGGAATACCCAAAGCCGCTTTCCAGATCATTACAAAAACCTGGGTGATGGTACGCCCCCTGGGATCGCGGTCCGGATGGTCATAGGTATCGAAACGGATCAGTTCGGCAGCTCTAATACCTGTCTCCTCCATTAATTCCCTTCGGGCCGCTTCCTCAAGGGTCTCCTCCATCTCAATAAATCCTCCCGGCAGGGCCCAAAGGTCTTTAAAGGGAGGATATTTTCTTTGTATTAGCAGGATTTCAGGCAACTCTTCCAGCCTCAGAACTGCCACATCGGCGGTAACTGAGGGTCTGGGATATTCGTAGGAGTAGCTTCCCGGCATATTCTTTTCGGTTAATGGTTCAAATCCGTCTAATGACCCTGAGCTTGTGCGTGTATCTTGCCCGCTCATTGCTGTATATCCCATGATGATCCAGAAGATCAATGCTCACACAGTTGTCAGCATGAAGAATGTTCCCGTCACTGAGAATCATTCCTACGTGGATAATCTCATTTTCATCGTTATCAAAAAAGGCCAGATCACCCTCTTCAACTTCATACATAAAGTTGATGGTGCTGCCAAGTTCAGACTGTTGCTGACAATGGCGCGGTATCTTTTTCCCCATCATCCTGCAAAGGGTCTGCACAAGCCCGGATCCGTCAAAACCGAACCCGGATCTGCCCCCGGGCAGGTAGGGGAGCGATCTAAGCCGCTTCCCGATCTCAAGGGGGCTGATTTGCGGACCCGGGTCAACAAATCCTTCTTCGCTGAGCATTTCGAAACTGTGCCCGTACCACAACATGGGATTTCCACGTTCTGAATTCCAGACAGCACCTGCTGGAATGACCCTTTGATGCCCCAGTGTCAGGTCAAGTATGGTGGTTGAGGGCAGAGAGGCAAGGCACATAGATCTTTTAAGCCCCTTTTTCTTCCCATTTTCCACTTCCCTGAGTTCAACACCCTGTTTTACCACCCAGCCTTCAATGCCGTCAAAATCGAGCGAAACAGAGAGCCAGCCGCCACTTCTCTCCAGAAGGGTGAACTCTTCACCGAACAGCAACTGGGATACCATCTGAGAATTATCGTCCGGTTCCAGCATGACTGGTATGTAAGCCTGAAAAGTACTTCCTTTGATCATGATCGCTTCCAACAGAAGAAAATGCAGTTTACAAGCTTTTGAACAAAAATACAAGGGAGAGGTTAAATGTTCCAGAAGATATTTTAATTTCACCCCATGAACTGGACTAAAGGCATCGCCAGATTCTGGAAAACCATCCAGATTGTTCTGATTTACCTTATTGGTATTCTTCTGGTATATTTTATGTTTCCAAGAGAGGGGAAGTTCCGGTATGAGTATACCAAGAATAAGCCCTGGATGCATGAGAACCTTGTGGCGCCCTTTGATTTCCCCATCTTTAAGCCGGATATGCAGGTTCAGCGAGAACTGGACAGCCTTCAAAAGAGTGAGCGTCTCTATTTTTTCCATGATTCCCTGGTTGACAACAGTGTGCTGAGCGTCTTTGACAGGGACTATAACAGCATTGCCTCATCCATGGGAATGGGGGCTGATATTTTTGGCAGATGGGCCACGACTCGTGAGCTTGTTGCAGATCTGCTTGAGGAAATATATTCCGTTGGCATCATAGAACGTCATCCTGTATTGGATGGAAAGGCGCCCGATGAGACGCTTTTAATGGTGGTGAAGAATGATCTTGCTGAAGAACAGCGCCTCACCTCTTTTTATACCCTTCGGTCTGCCTATGAACACATGACCAGGGAACTGGTGAGTAGAACAGATTTTTCATCCCTTCCGATTCTGGACAGGATGAACCTGAATGATTACCTCCTGCCCAATATCATCTACGATGAGGACATGACCCTGAAAGTTCACCAGGCTGCACTGGATCAACTCATACTGACCCAGGGAATGGTTCAGTCAGGGCAGCTCATTATCGCCCGGGGTGAACTGGTAACCCAGTCTGACTTTCTGATAATAGAGTCTCTCCGCAGAGAGTATGAATCCAATCCCAATGTGGGGAAAAATTACCTGGTGGTTTACCTGGGACAACTCCTGCTCATTACCCTGATATTTATGGCCCTTGTATGGTTTACCTCCTATTTCAGGAAGGACATACATTACGGTACCAATCAAATCCTCTTTACTGTAGCCCTGATGGTAGTTATGGTAGGCCTGACTCGGGCAGCTTCCACCAATGAGGCCGTTAGTGTTTACGTGATACCATTTGTACTGGTTCCTATTTTCCTGAAGACCTTTTTTGATATCAGGTATGCCCTGTTTGTTCATATGGTCACCCTGCTGCTGGCCGGATTCTGGGTACCCAACAGCTACCAGTTTGTCCTGATGAACTTCCTGGCCGGACTGGTGGGTGTATTCAGTCTGCGCTCCTATTATAAGCGGGGAATCCTTTTCTATACAGCCCTTTTTGTCCTGGCTGCCTATACCGTCATCTATATCATTCTAACGCTTCTTCAGGAGGGCGATTTCAGTCAGATCAACTGGGTCAATGTGCTGTGGCTCGGAGGGAATGCCTTACTGATCCTCACTGTATATCCCCTTGTATTTGTGTTTGAACGGATCTTCGGATTTCTTTCCGACGCAACCCTGTTCGAGTTGTCCGATACCAACCAGCCGCTTCTCCGTGCCCTGGCCGAAACGGCACCAGGTACTTTCCAGCATTCCATGCAGGTGGCCAGTCTGGCCGAGGAAGCTGCCCTTAAGGTGGGGGGAGATCCTTTGCTTGTGCGTGCCGGCGCCCTCTACCATGATATTGGAAAGATGGAAAACCCGCATTTCTTCATTGAGAACCTTCATGAGGGCTCCAATCCGCATAATGAACTTGATGAGATATCAAGCGCGAAATTAATTATAGCTCATGTGGTTAAGGGTGTGGAGATTGCCAAGAAGCACAAACTGAATGAAAAGATCATTGAATTTATCCAAAGCCATCATGGTACGGGTACCGTGCAGTTTTTTTACCGTTCCTACCTGAATACCAATCCCGATGAAGAAGTGGATATCAATGAATTCAGGTATCCCGGACCGAAACCATCGAGCAAGGAACAGGCCATCCTGATGATGGCTGATTCGGTGGAGGCTGCATCACGAACCTTAAAGGCCTATACCCGTGAAAGTATATCCGACCTGGTTGAGAATATTGTCAGGCGACAGGAAGAGGAGGAGCAGTTTACCGAAGCAGATATTACCTTTGCCGACATCTCTGCCATAAAGGAGATTTTCAAAAACAGGTTAAGCAATATTTATCACTCAAGGATTGAGTATCCTGAATAGGGGAGCTGCTACTCAATCAGCTCTATAATCTCGGTATTGGGGTAAGCAGAAGGATCATAATCAAAGGTGCTTTCTTCAATGCTGCGATCTTCTCTGATCTCGGAGAATATCATGGTGTAAAGAATGCCCTCCTTGTGCTTAAGCTGAATGACTTCAAGTTTCTGAGAACCCGGGTTCACATACATCTTAAGCATGGAATATGGACCTGACCTGTCTTTTGGATAAAGTTGTATTTCTACCAGTGTTTTTCCCATCATAGGTGTATTACCAATGTACATGTAATTAAAGTCCTGTTCATAGGATTTAATGATCTTAATGGGAACTGCCTGAAGATAACCAGGCTGATCGGGATCCGGTTCACTTACATAGACCTCTTCGTTATCCGTATTCTGAGAGTAGAGCTTTTTCTCATTATAGTAGACAATATACTCATCCACAACAATTTTATACTTCAGACCCTTCATCCAGATTGTTCCTTCACCTTCAGCTGAAGTCTCCTGCATAAGGTCCTCCCGTATATAGTCCATTTGGATCACATAGCCCTTGTCCAGGTCAAATTGTTCCGATACGGACTGTAAGTATGCTTCGGCTTTGCTGTCCTGCTGACCGTAGTTGCTGGTGGCTATTAAACTTAGCAGGGCCAGCATGCTAATATTTTTGAAAGAAGTCATAAATAATCTCTGTTTAGCTTAGATTAGTCAAAAACTGTTCCAAAGTGAATTCATCCTGGACCAGGACCTGTCGGGCCTTGCTGCCTTCAAAGGGACCAAGAATTCCTGCTGCCTCCAGCTGGTCCACGATACGGCCTGCCCTGTTGTAGCCCAGGGAGAGTTTTCGCTGAATCAGTGAAGTGGAGCCTTGCTGGTGCTGAACCACAAGCCTGGCAGCCTCCTCAAACTTTTCATCTCTTTTGTCCAGATCCACATCCGGACCTGTTCCTCCTTCTTCAGCAACCGGATTGAGCATCATGGCCGTGGAATATCCCTTTTGTTGCCCTATATAATCGGTAACATCCTCAATCTCGGCACTATCCACAAAGGCACACTGCAAGCGAATGGGCTCGTTTCCACTAAGGAAAAGCATATCACCCCTTCCAATCAATTGATCTGCACCGGAACCATCCAGGATGGTACGGGAATCGATGCCGGAGGTGACCCGGAAAGCTATCCGCGCCGGGAAGTTGGCTTTTATAACACCGGTAATAATGTTGGTGGTAGGTCTCTGAGTAGCAATAATCAGGTGAATCCCGATGGCCCTTGCCAGCTGAGCCAGCCTTGAAATGGGTGTTTCTATCTCCCTGCCGGCAGTCATGATCAGGTCGGCAAATTCATCAATAATAACCACGATAAATGGGAGGTAATGGTGCCCCTTGTTGGGATTAAGTTTTCGATTGACAAATTTGGTATTATACTCCTTAATGTTTCTAACCTGTGCTGTCTTGAGCAGGTTGTAGCGTTCGTCCATTTCTCCACACAGGCTGTTCAGGGTATGGATCACCTGTTGTGTATCGGTTATTATGGCCTCCTCCGATTCGGGGAGTTTTGCCAGGAAGTGCCGTTCTATCTTAGTGTAAAGGGAAAGCTCGACTTTTTTCGGATCAATCATTACAAATTTCAGCTGGGCAGGATGTTTCTTATAGAGAAGTGATGCAATAATAGCATTCAGGCCCACTGATTTACCCTGACCAGTAGCTCCGGCAACAAGCAGGTGGGGCATTTTGGTCAGATCGAATACAAAAGTCTCATTGGATATGGTTTTTCCAAGGGCAATGGCCAGCTCCATCTCCGCATCCTGGTACTTCTTTGAAGTCAGGATAGATTTCATGGACACCGTACGAGGATTCTGGTTTGGAACCTCAATGCCAATTGTCCCTTTTCCGGGAATGGGTGCGATGATCCTGATACCCAGAGCTGAGAGGCTTAAGGCAATATCATCTTCCAGGCTCTTAATCTTGGATATCCTGATACCGGGAGCCGGGACGATTTCATAAAGGGTCACCGTCGGACCAATGGTGGCCTTGATCTTATCTATCTTGATATTGTAATTTCCCAGGGTTTCAACAATCCTGTTTTTGTTGGATATGAGCTCTTCATTGCTAACGGTTGTATCCCCCTGGTCGTACTCCTTCAGGAGGCTCAGTGGGGGAAATTTGAAATTGGGCAGGTCCAGGGTGGGATCGTACTCACCCAGGGCTCCCTCATCCGGATTTATATCCTCCTGGTCCACATCTTCAATGGTCATTTCCACTTCCTGCTTCAGGGTGGAGTCCTCCTCCTTCACCACAATAGTTTCTTCAGGGATTATTTTCTCCTCCACCTGTAATTCTTCGGCCTGGACCACTTCATCCTGCTCAGCGGAAAATTCCTTCTCCTCCTCACCTGGATCTCCGGATGGGCGAAAAGGATTATCACGTTCTCTGATCCAATCCAGGAAAGAAGTTGAGAAAAGTAACATGGCTGCATAGCAGATAAGCAGAAGAAAAATAGTACCCACGCTTCCAATGCTGGCCACAAGCCATCTGCTCAGGAAATAACCGTGCTGTCCTCCTGGGCCACTTCCCAGCGCTCCTCCTGCATCTCCAAAGGTGAATCCCAGAGTGATTGAAATGAGGATAATCAGTAAGAGACTGTTCCTGATGGCCTTTCCTGTGTGTAACAGTTTAATCCTGTAAAGGGATAAGGCCCAGATAAGCAGGATCACAGGAAAAAGGAAGCTGGATATGCCAAACCAGAGGTTAATAAGCAGGTTGGATATCCATGCCCCAAGTTTTCCTCCGGAATTTTTTACCTGGATTTCCGGACCGGAGAAAACCTTTGCCCATTCGAAATCCTGATCTGTTTTCCAATTGATCAGATAGGAGACAAGTGAAAGGATTAAAAACAAAGCAAGCAGCAGGAACACAATTCCCATGGCATAACGAAAGCGGTCATCTTTAAAAAAAGCAACCACTGACCCAAGAAACCTGACGATCGGATTTTTCTTCTTCTTTTTTTTAGCCATTCTCCCCCCGATTGTTAATTACAAATACTGTAGAATACAACTTACTAATGTAGTAATAACGGAACTGTCAAAACTATTCTTTTGTAAACAGGCTGTTAATAATTTCCTCCATAACCGGACGGGTCACCGGCTTGTAATCTTCGGGGATCATAAAGATGCCAGACTCAATGATTCTGGATTCATATTCAGAACAGGTGAGGTGCATTTTCAGGTAGCTAAGCTGGATCCTGAAATCTGTAAGCGGTTGATCAATGGAGCCATAAGGAGTACTTAGATTGGGTCTCGGAACAGAAAAATCGGTGGTGTAGTAGATATTATATGTCTCGCCCCCGGCTTCGATCTCCAGCTGTTCCGAATTGAGTCCGCCAATCACTGAATGCTCACCTGTATCATGGATATGCAACTCCAGGGGCGCAATAATCCCTGCCGGCAATTCACCCTTTTCAGCCTCGTGATAGACTTTGGTGCCAAAAAGGTTCAGGAGGGTAGAAACCCTCTTGTTCTTAAGATCGGCAATTTGTATCAGCGAGAATTGTCTGAAAAAGCCATCAATTCTGGTGGCAACAAAATAGTCTGTATACCAGGAATCCATCTTTGTGGGCAGAATCCGGGTGGGAATATCACCGGCCATAGTTTCCAGGTAGGAAATATGATACTTAACATAATGTGCTTCCAGTGTGGGAGGAAGGGTGATACTGCGTCGACAGCTTACAGGCAGAAGGAGGACCAGGAACAGAAAAGGGAGAAAAAGTCTGAGAGACACGTTTATGAATTATGAAATGCTTTCAAATATCCACCAAAAATAGAAAAATATATCACTATATGTTTAAGAAATTCTTTTTATACCGGAGCAAAGTAGAGGGAATATATAGATTTGCATAGTTCAATAATAACTTTGTTATGAAAAAGCTGGCAGTTGTGGCCCTTGGGGGAAATGCACTTCTCCGTGATAATCAAATAGGGACCATAGACGAACAGGAGCAGAATACAACTGATACCCTGGAAAATCTCCTTTTCCTGATCAAGGAAGGCTACAACCTGGTGATCACCCATGGAAATGGGCCCCAGGTAGGGAATATTCTGATGCGCAACGATGCCGGTGAGGTTAACTATGGCATACCACAGATGCCCCTGGATATCTGTGTGGCTGACTCCCAGGGGGGGATCGGCTATATGATCGAACGAATGCTCCGGAATATTCTACATAAAAATGGAATTGATAAGGACGTGGTAACAATGATAACAATGTCCGTGGTAGAGGAGAACGATCCTGCCTTCAGGAAGCCCACAAAAAGGGTAGGTAAAACCTATAGCAAGGAAGAAGCAGACAGGATTGCAGCGGAAAAAGGCTGGATCTTTCAGGAAGGAAAGAAACGCGAAGGAGGATATCGCAGAGCGGTCCCCTCACCAAAGCCCATTGAAATCATAAATGAAAAGCTGGTTGAAACACTGGCCCGCCAGGGAACCATTGTGGTGGCCTCGGGTGGAGGGGGTGTACCGGTCTACCGGGATGCTGAAGGCCGTATCAGGCCATCCGAATCGGTAATTGACAAAGATCTTGCATCTGCTCTCCTGGCCGCCAGGATTGGTGCCGATGAATTCTATATTCTCACTGATGTACCCTTCGTATATATAAATTTCGGCACTCCCCAACAGGAGGTAAAGGAGTTCCTGAATTACCAGGACACCGCCAAGTACCTGGAGCAGGGTATGTTTGGAGAAGGCGATATGGCCCCTAAGATCAAGGCAGCCATGCAGTTTATTAAGTATGGTGGAGAAAAAAGCGTAATCACAGAGGCCTTTAAGCTGCAGGACCGGAGTTACGGGACAAAAATCACCCTGGAATACAACAGCTGACATTTTATATTAATTTTGATTGACCATTAACTTATCCTGATACCATGGCATTTAATCTGCGTAACCGACATTTTCTGAAGCTGCTGGATTTCACCCCGCAGGAGATTCATTTTCTGCTGGACCTGGCTTTTACATTAAAAAAAGCCAAGTACAGCGGCACCGAAGTTCCCAGATTGAAAGGGAAGAATATCGCCCTGATTTTTGAGAAGAGTTCCACGCGTACCCGTTGTGCCTTTGAAGTGGCAGCTCTTGATCAGGGAGCCGGTGTTACCTACCTTGGGCCTTCAGGATCCCAGATAGGGTACAAGGAATCCATGAAAGATACTGCACGTGTACTGGGACGCATGTATGACGGGATCGAATACAGGGGTTTTGGTCAGAGCGTTGTGGAGGAGCTTGCAGCTTTTGCAGGTGTGCCGGTCTGGAATGGTCTTACCAATGAATTTCATCCCACACAGATTCTGGCCGATTTTATGACCATGATGGAGCACTCCAATAAAGCACTGGAGGAAATGAAATTCTGTTACCTGGGCGACGCCAGGAACAACATGGGCAATTCCCTGATGGTGGGTGCAGCCAAAATGGGTATGGATTTCAGGGCAGCGGCCCCTGCCTCAGTTCAGCCCCATGACACATTGCTTAAACAATGTCGCGAGATTGCTGCCGGAACAGGTGGCAAGATTACAATCACCGAGGATGTTTCTATGGCAGTTAAAGATGCAGACTTTCTTTACACCGACGTCTGGGTTTCCATGGGAGAACCCGACAAGGTATGGGGCGAGCGTATCAAATTGCTCCTGCCTTACCAGGTAAATATGGACGTGATCGGGGCGACAGGTAATCCGGAGGTGAAATTCCTGCATTGCCTGCCGGCATTTCATAACCGGGAAACCACACTGGGGGAGGAGATATTCCAGAAATTCGGAATTGAAGCCATGGAGGTAAGTGAAGAGGTTTTTGAGTCGGAACACTCCATTGTATTCGATGAGGCCGAAAACCGGATGCATTCGATAAAGGCTATTCTTGTTGCTACCCTGGGAGCTTAAAAGAACAAATACCGTATATAGAAAAATAAAATCGCCCCGCAAACCATCAGTTTGAGACCAACCCCAAGCAGGAAGCCCACAAAGGAGCCCCAGGCAGCCCTCAGAGCGTCCTTTTCTTTCTTTCCGGTAGAGATCTCGCCGATATAGGCACCCAGGAAGGGTCCGATGATAATGCCCAGGGGACCGAAGAAAAGGCCTACCACCACGCCAATGGTAGCACCCCATACTCCGCGTTTGGATCCACCGAATTTTTTTGTGCCCATAATTGGTACCACATAATCGAGGATAGTGACCAGGATCACGAAGAAGAGCAGGATCCACAGGGTGTTCTCATAGGCTGAACCATGGTCAGCCACAAAACCGGTCCATTTAAGGAGCAACAAACCTGCCCAGCTAATGGGCGGACCCGGAATCACAGGAAGTATACTTCCAATAAAACCAACCAGTACAAGTACAGTTCCAAGAACGGCCAGAGTAATATCCATAATGTTCAGTTTGAAATACCGATTATATCATCAAAAGCTGCATAGATCACGCAGTAAGAAAATGGAAGGGTCAGCAGGATTCCCACTCCCAGCGCCATAAGCCCCAGCAGATTTATGCCTGCCAGTATGATTAAAAGCAGAAATATCTGCCCGAAGTTTCCTGAGACGGTTAATCTGCTTAAGCGGATTGCTTCGGATGGTTTCTTATCATAGAACCAGACAAAGAGAGGGGCAAAAACATAAGAAATGCTAAAGTATAATCCGGGCAGGATCAAGAGTATCAGGCCAAGCAGAACAGTCAGGAATATAAGCAGGTTGAGTAAGATTAAATTACCGGCTTTGTCAAAGCCTCTGAAGAAATCTGGTATTTCAATTTGCCGGTCCCTGTTTGCCATGTGTACCATATGAAAGTAAGATCCCATAACCACACCTCCTAAAAGTAATCCACTCAAGGGATTGGATAAGATAAGGGCCGCCAGAACAGAAAAGATGATGAATTCCGTGGGGGCCTTCCGGAAAAGATTAAATCCTCTCTGCAATGTACTTTCAATGGAGAGCTTATATCCCAGGGAAGCTTCTTCCACCTGCTTCTCTATATTAAAAATGACCTCCATGGATAAACTTTGCTCCAAATTAGCAAAAAATCGTACATTTAATACAAAGAGGGGAGTGATGGAAGAGCACGAAAATCTGTATGAAAAGATCCGGGAGATACTTGGTGATGCCCCGGGAAATCTAAAGATCCTTGAGCAGAAGATCGATATGGACCTTCAGATGGAGTATTATGATTGCTCCATGAAGATGCGTGAGGAGCGCAGTGATGCCTGGGCTCTTGAGCACATGCAATATCTGTCAGAACCAGGTTTTTCAGAGGATGTAAAAAAAGAAATTCTTGCAAGAATGGCCTCTCTGGAGAAAGTGGAATGCTACAGGGCCATTGAAACTTTTTTGGTGGATGCCGAGGAACCTTTGCTCTCATGGGCAATAATGGCATTAAATGAGAGCGGCATGCTGCTGGAGAGTAAAATTATGGATGAAAACCAGGTGTTTATTTCCACCGGCCTTGGTGGGAAGGATGAGAAACTGCGCTATTTCGCGGTTCTGATGTCCAGGGCTAAATTTAATCTGACACAGAGCCAAAAAATGGTTATCAAGAATGAATTTGAATTTATATTTAAGAAATTTGATGCCGTGCTGGAAGAGTCTAATTTCTCTGGTTACCTGGCCACCATATTGCTGTTACTTCCCATGAACCATTCGCTGAAATCAGTATTCAAAGATGCAATTGATGAATGCAACAGATATGGCAATTTCCTCAATGATGATTTTATTGTAACCAATGTAAGACAACTCTCATTTGGAGAGATTGAAGATTTCCTCGAACGAAGAAATAACCAGGTTTAAGCACCGTCCTCACCCAGATCCTCGAACTCCACATTTGTGAAGTCCTTCACATCCTCGACATGATCCTTTGATGAGTCCGCTTTCACTTTATTTTCCGTTACCGGGCTGTCTTCCAGCTCGATAGGTTGAGGGTTAGCCTCGCGGATAAACGCAATGATCTCGTTCAGACTATCAGCAAATTTGTCAAAATCCTCTTTGTAGAGAAATAGTTTGTGTTTTTCATAGAAAAACTTTCCGTCGCGGTTAAATCTCTTTTTGCTCTCAGTAATTGTCAGATAGTAGTCGTTCCTGCGGGTCGCCTTCACATCAAAAAAGTAGGTTCTTTTTCCGGCCCTCACAGCCAGGGAATGGATCTCTTCCCTTCCTTCTCCACCTGTTCCATACTCCTCTGATTTAACATTTCCTTCATCAATCATTACGTAAGATTTGGTTAGGGTTTAGTTAGTTTATTTTCAAATGTGTAAAATATTTTAAACATATTCAAATTTTGCCCCATTTTAGCCTGGGACTAAACTTGCTGTTGAACAGATGTTTTATAGATTAAAATTTAGTGTAAATTTGCATCGTTAATAAAACCAGTTACCGGTTCTTTTACAAATGATCAGCAGGAGACAATTACGTATTAAGGCACTGCAATCTCTATACGCATATTACACTACGGGTAGTGATGATATGAGGCGTTCGGAGAAGGAGCTGCATTTCAACATAGAGAAATCCTATGAATTATACCACTACCTGCTCCTTCTGCTGATAGATGTTGCCTTGTACGCAGAATCAAGGATTGAGATTGCCAGGAACAAAAGAATTCCAAGCCATGAGGACCTCCATCCGAACACGCGTTTTATTGAAAACCGCCTTGTCGACCAGCTAAGAAACAATACGCACCTGCTAAGGTTTGTTGAGCAGCACAAGCTGAACTGGGTTAACCACCCGGAGTTGGTGAAGGAGATCTACACGCGCCTGATCGAGAGTGAGGAGTTTGACTTATACATGAATGCAGAGGAAAATGGCTATGCAGAGGATAAGCGCCTGGTAACCTTTATATACACCCACATTGTCTTCTCCAGCGAAAGGCTGGATTCCATAATGGAAGAGCAAAGTATCTACTGGAATGATGACCTGGAGTTTATTACCAGTATGATTGTGAAGACTTTTAAGAAGTTTAAGGAGGAGGATGGGCCCGATAAGCCATTGATGGAGCTCTATAAGAACAAGGAGGATAGCGATTATGTGGTGAAGTTGTACCGGCAGACTATTTTGCACAAGGACGAGTATGTGGAGTATATAAAGCAAAATACCAGGAACTGGGACCTGGAACGGATTGCATTTATGGATATCCTGATTATGCAGATCGCCATTGCCGAACTGGTTGCCTTCCCATCTATTCCTACCAAGGTTACCCTGAATGAGTTCCTTGAAATATCCAAGTTTTACAGCACTTCTAAAAGCAATGTCTTTATTAACGGAGTGCTTGATAAGGTTATGATGCAATTGAAAGAGGAGAAGAAAATCCTTAAAAAAGGGAGGGGCCTGATTGGTGAGAATGAGTGATATGAAGCAAATGATACAGGGAGCTACTCTCTTGGTGATGCTTCTGCTGGTTTTATCCTGTGCTAGACAAAATGGCAGTCAGTCCCGGGAAAGTCAAATCTCTGAAGAAAGCGGGCAGGATGTTCAGGGAAAGCCTGTTATGCAGTTTGACACCCTGATTCATGATTTTGGAACAATCATTGAAGGAGAAAGGGTGGTATGTTATTTTGATTATAAAAACAGCGGGGAAGAGGATTTGCTGATTACGGCTGTGGAGGCCACCTGTGGTTGTACAACTCCCGACTGGAGCAGTGCACCTTTGGGACCGGGAATGAGCGAAACCCTGGAGATTATTTTTGATGCCTCGGGGCGGAGTGGAGAACAGAGGAAGCTTGTTACAGTAAAGTCCAATGCAAGCAACCAGCTGGTCCAATTGACTATAAGAGCGAATGTTAACAATAATAATTAATTAATAAAAAAAAAGGTATGAGTTTTCTATTTCAAATTTTAGCTGCACCGGCGGGTCCTGGTGGCGCTGCAGGAATGCAATCATTGATTTTTCTGCTGCTTATCATTGTGGTATTTTATTTCTTTATGATTCGCCCTCAGGTGAAAAAGCAGAAAGAGGCCACTAACTTCAGAAATTCACTTAAGAAGGGTGATAAAGTAACAACAACAGGTGGTATTTATGGTAAGATCACTGATGTGAAGGACCGTACAGTAACACTCGAAATCGCTGATAACGTACTTGTTAAGGTTGATAAGACAGCTGTAGCTGCAGAACCTGCGGCGCAGGCTCCATCCAAGTAAAAAGAACAGCTTTGGAAAACGGTTTTCTCCAGAAATGGCCAAAGGTACCGGGCGGACAGAAACTGCAATTCAGGAAAAGAATCCTGTTGTTTTCTGTATTCCTGCTGATTTCGGCTTCCATCTGGTTGCTCAATGCTTTGAGCAAGAACTATACTTCCGTTATTGAATATCCACTGGTCTACACGGATTTTCCTGAAGACAAAGTTTCTGTCGGCGAAATGCCAGGTCATCTCGATCTTCAGATCAATGCACATGGATATGCACTTTTACGGTATAAATTGTTCCGGAAACCGGTTCCCATAAGCTTCAATGTCTCGGAATACAATCTGAGCAGTGGGGATGACAACTCCAGTTCCTATATTCTGACCAGATATTTGAAGGATCCAATAGCGAGACAGTTACCAAGCGAATTGCAATTACTGGAAATTGCTCCTGACACCCTTCATTTTCGCTTTGCCGGAAGAGTGACCCGGATGATGAAGATCAAACCTGATTTCACATTTAGCATTGTAACGCAGTTTACTATCAAGGATGAAATTCTGCTTTCTCCTGATTCTGTAGAAGTTTCCGGTCCGGACCTGATTCTTGATACCATGGATTACGTCTATACGGAAGCTCTTGATCTGGGTGAACTTACCAAGAATTTTAGTGACAGGGTGCGCCTTAATCAAAATGCAGAATTGGTCTACAATGTGGACAGGGTGAGCTGCTCCATAGAACTGGAGCGATTTACAGAGCTGCAGGTAACTGTACCCATTGAGGTACTGAATCTGCCCGACAGCATTCTTATGCAAACCTTTCCATCCAGTATTAAGATTAATTGCAAGGTTGGACTGAGTAAGTATGAGCGGATAGATAGTTATCCGTTCAGAGCGGTGGTCGATTATGATAATATAGATGAACGGGTTCAGAGCCTGAGTGTTAGCATCCAGAATCTCCCCGACTATCTGCTTGGGCATGAGTTTTCTCCCAAGACCGTTGAATTTTTGAAGTCCAGAAAGTAATGTTCCGGGTTGGTTTAACAGGCGGTATCGGGAGTGGTAAAACATTGGTTAGCAGTATTTTTGAAAAACTGGGAGTGCCTGTGTACTATGCGGATTCATCTGCAAGGAAGCTTATGAACAGCGATGCCGGGCTGAAAGAGGGCATAATGAACTTGTTCGGGGAGCAGGCCTACGATGAAAATGGCCTGAACAGGATCTACCTTGCCGATGTGGTGTTTGGAGACCCTGACAGGCTTGCCGGATTAAACCGGCTGGTGCATCCTGCAGTGAGACTGGATTTTAATCGTTGGGCCGCAGAGCAGAGCGGATCGCCCTATGTGATTGAGGAGGCGGCCATCCTGTTCGAAAGTGGAGCCAGCATGGAGATGAACCTTTCGGTTCTGGTTTATGCTCCGCAGGAGCTCAGGATAAGCCGGGTAATGCTTAGGGATGGGCTGGGCCGGGAGGCTGTACTGAGGCGAATGGACCATCAGTTAGATGAAGAGGAGCTTATGAACCTGGCCGATCATGTACTTATCAATGACGGGAAAGAGATGCTTCTGCCCCAGGTGATTGAATTGCACAATAAGATTTTAAACAGTAGAGAATAACTATGGTAAAATTTGGGAAATGGGTTGGACTTGGCCTGGGCTGGGCTCTGGGTGGTCCCATTGGAGGAATCCTCGGTCTGGCAGTAGGTTCTATATTTGATACCGGAACCAGTGCTGCAAGCGGACAGGTTCGCGGTGCAGGGACACAGACCCTGCGGGGAGATTATGCAGCCTCTCTCCTGGTGCTTATTGCTGCGGTAATGAAAGCCGATGGCAGGGTAATGAAGAGTGAACTGGATTATGTAAAGCGATATTTCGTTACCCGCTTTGGAGTTGATACTGCCAACGAAGCAGTGGTGATGTTAAGGGATATTCTGAAACAGGAGATACCCTTAAGGGATGTGACCAACCAGCTGTCACAGCGGCTCGAATATTCTTATCGCCTGGAGATGCTTCATTTCCTTTTTGGCATTGCATCAGCAGACGGTTCGGTGAGCGATGCGGAGAACCAGGTGATCCAGAAAATAGCCGGGTATATGAGTATCACCGACTCTGATTTTCAGAGCATCAGGGCCATGTTTGTGAGTCAGACCGATGCGTCTTACAAAATTCTCGAAATCGAACCAACCACTTCAGATGACGAGGTGAAACAGGCCTATCGCCGTATGGCCATGAAGTATCATCCTGACAAAGTGAGTCATCTGGGAGAAGATTTCAAGAAAGTAGCTCATGAAAAATTCAGGAAGGTTCAGAGTGCATATGACCAGATTAAGAAGGAACGGGGATTAAACTAGAAGTGTTATATTTGCATCACTTTAATCAGAAGTATGAAGACGATTCAGTTAAAAGACATTCTTGCCATTTCAGGCAAAGGCGGCCTGTTTAAATTTATTGCGCAGGCTCGAAACGGAATAGTAGTGGAATCCCTGGAGGATCAAAAGAGGCACGTAGCACCTGCCACAGCAAGGGTTAATTCCCTGGAAGACATAGCCATTTTTACCCTGGATGAAGAAGTACCCCTGGCTGATATCTTCTTCATGATCCATGAAAAATCGGAAGGGAAAGAGTCCATTTCCCATAAGGCTACCGTAGAAGAGCTTAAAAGCCAATTTAAAGAACTGGTACCGGAATACGATGAAGACCGAGTTTATGTATCCGATATCAAGAAAGTTTTTCAGTGGTATAATCAGTTACATCAGAACGAACTCCTTGAGGTAATCGATAAGGAAGAAGAGAAAGAGGAAGATTCCAGGGAGGAAACTGTTCAAGCTGAAGAAACAAAGGAAGAGCCAGCCAAAAAGGAAGACAGCACTAAATAGATTTAGCTTCCTGCCAGATTACTTCCATCTCTTCCAGGCTCATATCTTTCAGACTCCGGTTCATTTCCTTTGCTTTTGATTCAAGGTATTTAAATCTTTGGATAAATTTCCTGTTGGTGCGCTCCAGGGCTGTTTCGGGTTCAACATTGTAGAGGCGGGCTGCGTTTATAACCGAGAATAGCAGATCACCGATCTCCTCCTCCATTTTTTCTTGTTCCTGACCATTGTTTAATTCATGTTTTACTTCCTGAATCTCCTCGGTCACTTTGTCCCAAACCTGTTCCCGTTGGTCCCAGTCAAACCCTACGGCTCTTACTTTGTCCTGGATTCTGTGTGCCTTTATCAAAGCAGGGAGTGACACAGGAACGCCGGACAGAACGCTTCGGTTTCCTTCTTTCATCTTCAGCTCTTCCCAGTTTTCAAGAACCTCTTCAGCACCTTTCACTTCCCGGTTGCCGAATACATGGGGATGTCTGAAAACCAGCTTATCGCAAATGCCATTGAGTACATCGGCAACATCAAATGCCCCTTTTTCAGATCCAATTTTAGAATAGAATACAATATGTAGCATCAGATCGCCCAGCTCCTTTCTGATCTCATCCAGGTCCTGGTCAATAATGGCATCCGCCAGTTCATAAGTCTCCTCGATGGTCAGGTTCCTCAAGCTCTCCAGCGTTTGTTCCCTGTCCCACGGACACTTTTCCCTCAACTCATCCATCACATCCAGCAGGCGTTCAAACGCCTTCAGCTTCTCTTCCATACTATGCATACTATCCTTCTTTGAATTCAACCCTGATGGTTGAGTTTGTATTTAATTTCAGCAAGCCGGCTGCATTTCCATTTCTGATGGCGATCTCCAGCAGTCCGGAGGAGTTAAAAATGGCCAGCAGGTCTCCCTCTTCGGTCTCGTTATATCGTTTGTTGATCCTGTCAATCTTATAGTGCTTGCTCTGAACATAAATCTCGAAAGCTTTTCCTCCTCCAATCCGCAGAAATAATTCCCGGGAGATGTTTGTAATAGCATTCTGGTAGGAGTCAACATGAATCACACTTCCTGATATGCTAAGATCCTCGATGGTAGCCCTTAAAGGGGTTTGCCTGTTGTAGTTTTCCGCCGGAGATCCGAGTTTGGAAAGAGGAGTCCCCCCCGATAGTTCACATGCAACTTTTGCAAAAACTGAGAGAGCAATAAAGGTGTCAGAATCCTCATTGTAATGGTCTGCAAGCGTAACCACCTCTTCAGGTTCTGTACCTCCGAGCAGTCCCATGATTCCATTGTCGGCACATAAAAAATAGTGATTGTCCTTTTTTGCTGCAAGCAACTCCAGGCCCGGGGCGGGTTCGGAATTGACAGCAATGATGTGTATGGTATTGTCCGGAAAGTGTTGATAGCTGTTCCTTACAATAAAGGCGGCATGGGAAGAATTAAAGGATTTGATGCGATGGTTGATGTCTACGATTCGGGCCTCTGGACAGACCGAAAGAAGTTTCCCCTTGAGTGATGCTACATAATGATCATTTTCGTTCCAATCGGACGTCAGCGTGATAATGTGCATGGGTTTGGACCAGGGATTTTCTTATTGGAATGTTGGAAAAAACAACTTAATTTGCACATCCAAAAATAGTGATTATAATTTAATTTATGGCGGAAAAATTGATCTATTTGGAAGGTGTTGACCCTGTTGATTTCTATGGTGTAAACAATGTCCGCTTCAATAAATTTATCGAACTTTTCCCCGATTTAAAGATCGTCTCCAGGGGAAATGAAATACGGATTTCGGGCAAGAAAGAACGCCTGGTGGATTTTGAGGAAAAGGTTGACCTCTTCATACGTTATCTGCGAAAATTCCCATCTATTACCTTAGCTGATCTGGATGATTTACTCAAAGGCTCTGTAGAAAACAAAATGGAAGCATCCGGACGGGATGGAGAGGTTTTGCTGCACGGCGAAAGTGGCAGAAAGATCAGGGCTATTACTGTTAACCAGAAACGATTGGTAGACGAAGGTTTGCTCAATGATCTGCTGATTGCAGTGGGGCCTGCCGGTACCGGTAAAACCTATACGGCCATTGCAATGGCTGTGAAAGCACTGAAGGAGAGGGAAGTTAAGCGGATCATTCTGACCAGGCCAGCAGTAGAGGCAGGTGAAAAACTGGGTTTTCTTCCGGGCGACTACAAGGAAAAGCTGGATCCCTATCTTCAACCCCTCTATGATGCCTTAAGGGATATGATTCAAGCCAGGAAACTGATTCAGTTCATGGAGGATGGAACCATTCAGATTGCCCCCCTGGCCTATATGAGAGGACGTACACTCGATGATGCCTTTGTTATCCTGGATGAGGCTCAGAATGCTACACCAAACCAGTTTAAGATGTTTCTGACCCGGATGGGCCCAAATGCCCGCTTTGTTGTTACCGGTGATGATTCGCAGGTGGACCTTCCACGGAGGGAAGATTCCGGACTGGTACAGGCCATTCAGATACTTGGCAATATCAAGGGGATCTCTATCATACGCTTTGATGACCGTGATATCATCAGGCACCGGCTGGTAAAGTCTATTGTTAATGCTTATGACAAGGCTTAGCAGAAATTTATAACTTTAAAAAAAATCAATTATGGCCAATGCATTAAAGGGTACAAAGTTTAATCTGAAAGGACAGAAGAATCTTTATACAGGTAAGGTTCGTGATGTTTATAATATTAACGACGACTATCTGGTGATGGTGGTTTCGGACCGGATATCAGCCTTTGATGTGGTCCTTCCCAGGGGAATCCCTTATAAGGGTCAGGTCCTGAACCAGATTGCATCTAAATTCCTGGATGCAACCGCAGACATTGTGCCTAACTGGAAGATCGATTCACCCGATCCCAATGTAACTGTGGGTCATATGGCAGTCCCCTATAAGGTGGAGATGGTTATACGGGGATATTTGACAGGTCACGCCTGGCGGGAGTACAGATCAGGAAAGCGCATTTTATGTGGTATTCCAATGCCCGACGGACTGAAGGAACATGATCGTTTCCCCGAGCCAATTATTACTCCTACTACCAAAGCCGATGAGGGACATGATGAGGATATTTCAAGGGAGGAGATTCTGGCAAGCGGACTGGTATCTGAGGAGGACTATCTTCTTCTTGAAAAGTATACCAGGGCCTTGTTTCAGCGTGGTACAGAGATGGCCGCCGAAATGGGACTGATTCTTGTAGATACCAAGTACGAATTCGGAAAAAAGGATGGGAAGATTGTATTGATAGATGAGATTCACACCCCCGATTCCTCCAGGTATTTTTATGCAGATGGTTACGAGGAACGTCAGGCCAGCGGGGAGCAGCAGAAACAGCTCTCCAAGGAGTTTGTAAGGCAGTGGCTGATCAGCAAGGGATTCCAGGGAAAAGAGGGACAGACCGTTCCTCATATGCCCGATGATTTTGTGAAGGAGGTATCGGAACGATACATCGAACTATACGAAAGCATTACTGGTGAGCGTTTTGTTAAAGCCGATACAGGCCAAATTGAAGAGAGGATCCTAAAGAACATCAATGATTTCATTTCTAAATAAGCGTTTAATACTAAGTTTTCTGGGACTATTGTTGCTTCAGGCATCTCTTGTGGCACAGGAAGTTGTTACAGTGGAGCGGACTAATAACAAAGTGATTCTGGAGGGAACTGTTTATTATATACATACAGTAAAGCCCGGAGAAACACTTTACGCTATATCCAGGGCCTATAACATTTCTCAAAAAGAGATAGCCATTGATAATCCCGGGGCCATATCAGGACTGCAGATTGGTCAGTCTCTTAAAATCCCTGTGGATCCTAAATTGCAGGATGAGATTGATACATCAATACTTCCTGAGCCCCGTGAGACAGGGAAGTATCATACGGTCCAACCTGGCGAGACCCTGTATGGCATCGCACGCTCATATAATTTGAAAGAAGAAGATATTGTGCAGGCCAACCAGGGGATATCCCTGGCATATCTTCAGCCGGGCCAGCGTCTCAGGATTCCTGAAGTGAAGGACGCGGAAGATGAGCCTGCTTACAATGAGGAGGGACTGGTCTTTCACAAAGTAAAGCGAAGGGAAACACTTTACTCTATTGCTGGCTACTACGATGTAAGCATAGATGAAATAAGAGCTGTAAATCCGGAACTGGGATGGGGTGGACCCAAAAACGGCCAGATTCTCAGAATTCCTGCACCGCAGATTACCGATCAGCAGGATATGGATGATTTTGATATTGAGCCTGGATTGACTTATGATGAAGAATATGATGCCCGCTATGACTATGATGAGTTATTGAACAGGCATGAGAATAGGAACCGTAACTACCGGATTGCTTTTTTTATACCTTTTGATTTCAAGAAGATGGAGCCCCTGGATTCGCTTCTGAAAGATATTAAATCTGAAAGCGGCAGAAACCGCATCATTGAGCGCTACATGATGGAAGAGAAAATTCCTCAATCCGTGAATTTTCTGGAATTCTTCCAGGGAAGCTTGCTGGCTATTGATTCCATGAGGCAGGCAGGAATGAAACTGGATGTGCATTATTTTGATACCAGAAGGAGTCTTTCCCGCATGCGTACCATACTGGCAAATGAGGAACTGGAAGATTTCGACCTGTTTATGGGCCCCTTCTATCCCTTCAATCTGGAGCTTGTTTCTGCCTTTGCATATAAACACAGGATCCCGGTGGTCACTCCCTTTTATGATGATCTTAATCTGATAAGAAGCAATCCCTACCTTTTCCAGTTGAGTCCATCTCTGGAATGCGGATACCGGGAGGCTGCCAAGCTGGTGGCCAGTAAACACATGTATAATATTGTGTATGTGAGGCATGAGGATTCGCTGGATTTTGAGAAGCATGAGTATTTCAAGCAACTTATCTTTGACGGATTTGATGATTATCATCCCTCAGATCCGGTGGTATTTAAGGAGGTGGTCCAGGAGTTAAACCGGACCGATGAATTAATAC
Source organism: uncultured Bacteroides sp. (assembly GCA_964458155.1). GTDB lineage: Bacteria > Bacteroidota > Bacteroidia > Bacteroidales. Next base: position 13,794 of record CAYWGP010000104.1, on the reverse strand, counting down.
AATCCTTATCACCTGATAAAAAGAACCTGGTCATAATACCGACCAGTGACCAGGCACTGGCCAGCACGGTGGTTTCTTCCCTGTATTTTCAGCTGGACAAGTACGATATCGAGGTCCTTGGAAGCCCTTACTGGACAGAGTTTTCCACCATCGATATCAGACAGTTCCATAAGCTGAAACTTATGTTCTACAACTCGTTCTGGGTGAACTATCACGATCCCCGGGTAGAGGAGTTTATGACAAAATACAGGAATCATTACTACAATGAGCCAACCATAAACACCAGGAAGGGAATGAACTATGGAATTCTGGGTTACGATATGAGCCTTTATTTCCTGAATGCCTTGAAAATTAATGGTCGCAGGTTCATTCTGTCACTTGACCAGTACCAGCCCGGACTGGTCCAGGGTCCCTATGCATTCAGCCGTATTTCCAGGGGGGGCGGATATGAAAATTCCCATATCAGTTTTTATCGCTTCTTACCGGACATGAGTATACAGAGCTTTGAAGTACCGCCCCTGCCAGAAAAAGAATATTTCTTTTACCCTGTCGAGGATGCTATGAACAGAAGGTACCTGAATAAGGAGCGAGCTACATACTAGAATTTAATAAATTTAATTGTTATGAGAATTAGATGGCATGTTCTGATCCTGCTTATTCTGATTGGATTGAATTCCTGCAATGGGAGCAAAGAGGAGACACCGGAGGGTAATGAGGGAACTCTGGATACTTATGTGCTTGTGGTATCTTTTGATGGATTCAGATGGGATTATTCGGACCTTTATGAAACTCCCAACTTTGATTTGCTGGAGCAGAGTGGAGTTAAGGCAGAACACCTCATACCCTCGTTCCCAACCAAGACCTTTCCAAATCACTACACCCTTGCAACGGGACTCTACCCCGATCACCATGGTATAATTAACAATAGTTTTTATGCCCCTGAACTTGACGGGATCTATCGCATTGGGGACTCAGATATGGTAACTGATCCCGATGCCTATTTTGGCGAGCCCATCTGGGTGACAGCCGAAAAGCAGGGGATAAAATCGGCTTCCTATTTCTGGGTGGGAAGTGAGGCCTCTATTCAGGGTATATCACCCTCTTACTGGTATACTTATAATCATGATACTCCTTATTTACCCCGGGTCGACCAGGTCATTAAATGGTTGGAGTTGCCTCTCTCTGAGCGTCCCGGACTTATTTTTTTATACTTTGATGAACCCGATGGTACCGCGCACCGTTATGGGCCCGAACACCAGGAGACCAGTGAAGTGGTAAGCTACCTGGATTCTGTACTGGGCTATATCAGAAGCGAGATTTCAGAATTGGAGTATGGCGATCGGGTGAACCTGATCGTACTTTCTGATCATGGCATGGGTCCCACATCGCCTGAAAAATATGTAAACCTGGAGGAGTACATCAAAGAGGAGTGGATCATCAGCCTCATTGGAGGGAATCCGGTCTATCTTATTGAGCCTGCCCAGGACTGTGCTGACTCAATTACAATGCTGCTTAACAATGTTGAGGGAGTGTCTGCCTGGCAGAAGGATGATATACCACCACACCTTAATTACGGCAACAATGCACGTTTTCCCGGGATTGTTGTGGTGGCCGACAGCTTATGGAGTATTGGGATCAATCCTGACCCATCGGGCTATTCAGGCGGAGCACATGGCTACGACAATGCATTTACGGATATGAATACGATTTTCTATGCTGAAGGACCTGCTTTCAAAGAAAACTATACTTCAATTCCTTTCTCGAATGTTGAGGTCTATGGCATTATTGCAGAAATTCTGGGCCTGGCACCTGTTTCAACTGATGGGAACCTGGAAAACGTCAGGCACATCTTCATCACCCAGTAATTCTAAAGGGCATTCAAAAGGAGCCTGCACCTGGTGAAAGCAGTCTGGCTACACCGGGCTCGCGAAGCGAGGTTAAGCAAGGGATTTGATGTCCTTTCCATACAAAAAAGCCGCCCGGATTCGGAGCGGCTTTTTATGCAAGCTTATATTTAGTTAGTGCCTGTTATTTGGTAGCCCGCTCCAACCTCTTCAGAATGGAGAAGATAAAAGCCGCTGAAAGCAGGCAGGTAATTACAAAGATGCCCCACAGTTGCCACAACTGGATCTTTTCCCAGAAGAAAGAACCGATAAAGAGCAGCTTATTACCAACGGCGGTGGCCAGCAGCCAGCCTCCCTGCATCACACCCTGGAACCTGGTGGGAGCTACTTTGGAAACAAAAGAGAGTCCCATGGGGCTCAGGAAAAGCTCCGCAAAGGTCAGAACCAGGTAGGTCGACATCAGCCAGTATGGCATGACCCTGGAGGAGTCGGGCACCGGGTTTACCTTCACTACCTCACCTGCATCATTCAGTACCTGCAGGTCAACAGGCGAAATTAATTTGAGTGAGCCAACAACCATAATCACGAATCCCAGGGAAGCAATAACCATCCCAATCCCGATCTTTTTGGGAGTTGATGGCTCCATGCCTTTCTTATTGAGCCATGCAAAAGCTGCCATTACCACGAATGTGAGGGAGACAATATACAGGGGATTAAAGGATTGATACACTTCGGGGGCAATGGGATTAGTCTCAGCGCCCCTGGAATAGAACAAGTAACTCAGCCCAATACCCACAACTGCCATTACTGCTCCGATCATCCGGTTTTTAGTAGCAGATTTCCAGTTCAGGAGCATGACCAGTCCGGCTATTCCAACGAGGATAGATACAAGGCTTTTCAGGGTAAAGAAAAGATAGGTAAAGGCATCCACCGATTTTGCTGAATAATCACGTGCAAAGAAGGTCAGGGTAAGTCCGTTCTGATGGAAGCCCATCCAAAAGAAAATTACTACAAAAAATACCAGCAGCAGGGATACCACTCGCTGTTTCTCCTCTTTTGTGGCAATCATTACAATCCAGCTCACAAAACCGGCGAAAAGACCAATGGCCATTCCGGTTTTGAAATCCTTAAACAAGCTTACCAGAAATGCGGTTAGGGCAAAGGCCACAATTGCAACGGGGATGGCCAGGGGCTTCTCCCTGAGAGTAATGGTTCTTTCACCGGCAACTTTTTCCCGCTTGGGCAGGTACTTGTGGAAGATCAGATAGGCCAGCAGTGAAACCACCATGGCAATGGCTGCAATCCCAAAGGCAAAGTTATATCCCCTGGAGAAGACCTCAATATACGAGGTGGCAAAGGCACCCAGGTCTGTAACAGGGCCGTTCATGCTGGCCGCATCGGCAAGTTGTTGAAAAGTTGCAGTATCCTGGAGGATGCCGTCCTTGTACTGATGACAAAGCGCCGGCAGACTTCCGTCATGAAGATAGCCGTTGGTTTTCAGCCACCAGTTCCGGATACCCATGGCAGCAAAGGGAGCAAAGAATGCTCCAACATTGATCCCCATATAGAAGATCAGGAAGGCATTATCGCGCACCTTGTTATACTTGGGATCATCATATAATTGACCCACTACTGCCTGAAGATTCCCTTTAAAAAAGCCGTTCCCGATGGCAATGGTAAAGAGAGCAAGCACGACCACTGAATAGGGCAGCCCGGGAATCGCCATCATCACGTATCCCAGAAACATGATCACCTGGCCCATGGAAATTACTGTTGTATATTTTTTTGTGGCGTCGGCCAGTATTCCACCAAGCAGTGCCAGGGCATAGATTGCAAAATAGAACCAGCTGTAAATATCACCGGCTTTCTCTGCCGAAAGTCCAAATTTGGCCTGCAGGAACAGCACCAGGATCGCCATCATGGTATAGAAACCAAAACGCTCCCCCATGTTCGCAAAGAAGGCAACATAAAGTCCTTTAGGATGTCCTTTTAACATAGAGTTTATTTTTTATGAATAAGTGAATTTTGTGATGGGGACAAATATAGAAATAGTTTTTTCTTAATTTTGATTAAAAGAGCATGTTATGCAAATTTTCAGAGCTGAGCAGGTAAGGGAGATTGATGCATTTACCATCGAGAATGAGCCCATTCTTTCCATTGATCTGATGGAACGGGCGGCCATGCGTCTTTGCGGATGGTATGTGCATCATTATCATACTAACAGGAAGCTTGTTATATTTGCCGGACCAGGCAACAATGGAGGAGATGCTCTTGCCATGGCCCGGATGCTGGCCGACAGACAATATCGCGTGGAATGCTACCTGCTTCGTTTTGCTAAACTTTCTGAAGATTGTGCAATTAACCTGGAGCGATTGATAGAGCAGGGGCTGGTAAAGCTGAAAGAGCTCAGTGAGAAGGCCTCCCTTCCCGGGATTTCAAAAGCGGATGTGGTGGTGGACGGGATATTTGGGTCCGGACTTTCCAGAAGTGTTAGCGGATTGCCCGCCAGGGTCATCAGGCATATAAATAAGGAAAGCGGAACGGTGATTGCGATAGATATTCCATCGGGACTTTTTGGCGAGGATAACAGCGCTAATGAATATGAGAACGTGGTCCGGGCAGATTATACACTGAGCTTCCAGTTTCCCTTCCTCTCCTTTTTCTTTGACACACACGAGGCCTATGTGGGACAATGGAGTGTGCATGATATCAAACTACACCCCGAGGCCATAGCCAATACCGGCACCGATTACCGGACCATAGAAGCGGAGAGGATCAGAAGCCTTTTACCACAGCGAAGGAAGTTTGCTCACAAAGGTACTAGGGGTCATGCCCTCATGATTTCAGGGTGCTACGGGATGATGGGAGCAGCACTGCTGGCAGGAGAGGCCTGTCTTCGCTCCGGGACCGGGTTAGTGACCCTGCATGTGCCCAGGTTCGGGTATGGAATCGTACAGACGGGATTTCCTGAAGCCATAGTAAGCCTGGATCAATCTGATATTTTATTTAGTGAGCCACCTGAGCTGGAACCCTATAGCGCTGTTGGTATTGGGCCCGGACTGGGTTGCAAGCCCAATTCAGGTAAAGGCTTGAAGATGCTGTTGGAGCGTGCGAAGGTGCCGGTGGTGATTGATGCAGATGGCCTGAATTTGCTTTCACAGCACCCCGAATGGTTTAAGCTTTTGCCTGAAGGAACTATTCTGACCCCTCACCCCAAAGAGTTTGACAGGTTGGCAGGCGAAAGCAGTTCTTCCTATGAGCGTCATATGAAGCAGCGGGATTTTGCCAATAAACACAAGGTAGTGGTAGTATTGAAGGGTGCCTATACAGGTGTCGCCTCGCCTGAAGGCAGTTACTGGATTAATACTACCGGGAATCCCGGAATGGCCACAGGGGGTACTGGAGATGTACTAACCGGGATAATTACCGGTCTGCTTGCCCAGGGAAGCTCTTCACTGGATGCAGCTCTTGCCGGTGTGTACCTCCATGGACTGGCCGGGGACCTGGCTGCAGATTCGTCCAGTGAAGAGGCCCTGATAGCAGGAGACATAAACCTTTACCTGGGAGAAGCCTTCAGGGAGCTGCATAGTTGAGATTCCCAAAATCCATATTATAGGTATGAAATTATTTAAAAAAATCGCACTTAGACTATTGCTGGCTTTTGGATTGTTGGTTGTGGTCCTTATTGCCAACCTGATGATTTTTAATATTACAGCATCGAAGGTAAGCGAAGGTGTAGCCATTGAGAATCGCGACCCTGAACGGGTGGCATTACTGGTAATCGACATCCAGGAGGGCACCACGGGAATAGCTTCTGTTACAAATGGCTATATCAGACAGTCTGAAACCCTTATAAGTCAGGTAAACAGGCTGGTTGCAGATGCAGCTGAGAATGGCTGGATCCTTATCTGGGTGCGCAGTGAAGTGACCAATCCCCTTATTAATATCTTAAACTCAAGCATGGCAAAAGGATCTACCGGAGCAGAGTTAGACGAGAGGCTGCATACTTCTTCCGGGCAGGTAGTGGTCAAAAAGAAGAATGATTCATTTATTGATACACCCCTGGATGCCATTCTTGAAGAAAATGGAATTGGCAGCCTGGTTGTAGCCGGACTTGATGCTGAACATTGCGTGCTTACATCCATTCAGGCGGCTGCGAATCGGGGCTATCATATTACGGTTTTTGAGGGAAGCATTATAGCAGAGGATGATGCCCTTATGCCGGAGATATTTAATACCTACAGAGAATTGGGCGTAGAGGTCCAGACAATGAATATGCCATAGCCAGGTTTAAAAACGAAACTCTTCATATGTTTTTTTGCTTGGGACTACCCGATGTGCTAATTTGGTGCTGTATTTGAAGATCTATCCTATGAAAAGAACGTTTTTATATATGACAATTGTGGTCCTTCTGGCCGGATGTGCCACCACTGTACCGCTGCAATTTCGTGTAACTCCCCTCGGGAAGGAACCTGCAAAGGTGAAGGATCAATACGTGTATGCGCTGCCTCAGACCGTATTAAAGGTTGAGGTAACTCTCAGAGAGGTAAGGAGTGTTCCGGGGCCTTACTGGGAATATGCAGAAAAGTATCTGGGACTGAAGGAAGTTGTGAAAACCAAATCGAGCCAATGGAATATCTGGGATGTGACTATCGGTCAACACCGGGAGCTGGATCCACAGCACTTTTATTCCCTGAACGTATTGGAGGGAGAACTGAGGGAGGGATCATTGCTTCCATTCCTGGAACAGGGGATAGTTCTTACCGGCACTGAAACCATTGATGAATCTTTGAAAGGGAATGGTCTGCAATCCACCAGCAGGGATAACTTTGTTCGCTACGATGACCTGGGGGTGAGTAATAATTTTGAGGAGCGTACAGAAACCATGTACAAGACCATAGTAACCGATACAGCCTTTGTGGAAGTCCCTGTTCAGCGTACAGTTGTTGAGCAAAAATCCTCAGCGACCAAGGCTAAGGAAGCGGCCGATTTTCTGCTTGAATTACGTACCCGCCGATTTGAGATGTTGACAGGCGAGTATGAGGTTTATCCCGATGGAGAGGCCATGGGAGCTTCCATAACGAAGCTGGACCAGATGGAGGCAGCTTATCTGTCCCTTTTTACCGGGAAGACTATTACCAGGGTGATGAAGCGTACCTGGTTCATTGTACCTGAAACAGGAAGTGAGTCATCGAGCTACACCCTGGACCATTTTTCTGATCTGCTGGGATTTGTGCCGGCGGAGATGAACGAAGGAGAGGCACTGGAGGTGTTGATCAGTCCCCTGGGAAAGACCATCAGGATAGGTGGATATTTCTCGGCCAATTACGTTCCTGTAAATGCCCTGCTATACAGAATTCCGGATCTGACTGAACTAAAGGTGATGCTGGGGGAGCAGGCGCTCACTACCCATCGCATCACCATATATCAATCGGGAAATCTGCTTACAGCTCCCATTCATTAAAAGCTCGGTATTTTACTATTTCGACGGGATATCCTCCAGTATAAGTACCAGGAATTCCCAGAATAGCTTGACGGTATCTATTTTCACTTTTTCATCCGGTGAATGGGGGAACCTGATGGTGGGTCCGAAGGAAATCATATCAAAATTCGGATATACACCTCCCAGTAAACCACATTCGAGTCCGGCATGTATCGCCTTGATCTCCGGGATCTTACCGAAGTTCTTGTTGTAAACATCCTGACAGGTTTTCAGAATGGGCGAATCCATATTGGGTTTCCATCCGGGGTACTCTCCGCTTAGCTTTACCTCTGCATCAATCAGCTGAAAAACCGCAGCAATTTTCCATGCCGTAGCCTGCTTGGCACTGTCAACCGAAGAACGGGTCAGGTTATAGGCCTCAAACCTGCCATCTGTTACACTGGCGATAGCCAGGTTATTGGAGGTTTCAACCAGGCCCTTCATGGATTGGCTCATTCGTTGTACCCCGTTGGGACAGGCAAAGATGGCCCTGATAAATTTTGCCTGCTCGTCTACAGGAACCACCCTGGCTGGCATGCCTGTTTTTTCACAGGAGAAGGACAGGTCAGGCTCAGTATCGGCAAATTCATTGCGGTAGATTTCCTGGTAAGAGGCAACCAGGCTTTCAAAAGCACCGGTGTTAGCAGCGGGTACCGCAACGATGGCATGTGATTCACGCGGAATGGCGTTTCTCAGATCGCCACCGGTGGCCATCGAAAGCCTTATCCTCAGATCTGATTCGGCCTGCATCAGGAAGCGGAATAAAACCTTGTTGGCATTGGCCCTTCCCAGGGGGATATCCATTCCTGAGTGTCCGCCTTTCAAACCCTGTACGTGCACTTTGTAGGCCTTGTGACCGGCTGGAGTATCCTCTTCAGTATAGACTTTGCTGGCGGAGACATCGATCCCGCCTGCGCAACCCACGTAGAGTTCACCTTCGTCTTCAGAATCCATATTGATCAGGATATCCCCGTCAAGCAGTCCGGGTTTCAAGCCGAAGGCCCCTGTCATCCCGGTTTCTTCATCAATGGTAAATAGTGCCTCCACCGGACCATGTTTCAGGGTAGTTGACTCCAGAACCGCCATGGCCGCAGCCACACCTATACCATTATCCGCTCCAAGGGTGGTGCCATTGGCGGTAACCCACTCCCCATCGATCAGGGCCTCAATGGGATCTTGCTCAAAATCAAAATCCCGGTCATTGTTTTTCTGGGGTACCATATCAAGGTGCCCCTGCAAAACCACGCCCTTGCGATTTTCCATACCTGCCGTAGCAGGCTTCTTTATAATAACATTGCCTACTTCGTCCACAATGGTCTCCAGTCCGAGATCCTCCCCGAACTTCTTCATATATTCAATAATTTCGGCCTCCTTCTTGGAGGGCCTTGGGATCTGTGTCAGTGTATGGAAGTGTTTCCATATCTCTACAGGTGCTAAATCATTAATCGTACTCATCGTTGTATCTTTTACATATTTATAGGCACATGGTTTCATCGACATAAGGAATGAAGAGGAATGCATGTGCTTTTTTTTCATATTACTCAGGTTTTACACCGCTGGGAAGCTCCAGTCCGAATCTTTGTTTTGCATCAGCCTTTTTTAGCTGAAGCGCAAGGAAAATGGAAACTACTCCAAGGATCACAAGCATAAAGATGGGTACCGTGTAGTTATAAGGCATCTCTCCGGCACGGATGGCTTCAAGATCTTTCTTGTTGGCCAGATCCAGTACGGCCCCAATGCCCCAGAAGAAAAAGAGCAAGCCATAATTCTGGATGGTAAACATAGTGGCATAAGCTGTACCCAGCCTGCTCTCTTTAACAATCTTGGCAACAGAGGGCCACATGGCAGCCGGGATCAGTGAGAAAGCGATGCCAAGGCTAAGCAAGCCAAAATAACCAAGCACCCGGCTGTCAAACAGGGAGAGGGAGATGTGGGCAAAGATAAGCAGGCAGGAACCCAGGATCATCAGCGATGCCGCCTTCCCTTTCTTATCCACAAAGTTTCCGAAGATGGGTGTGAAAAGGATGGTTCCCATGGGGATCAAACTGGCTGTTTTGGGTCCGTTCTGAAACCATACTGAAAGTGTACTGCTCCACAAACCTTTAATAAAGAACACAAAAAGGAGTCCGATGATGGCCATGGAAGCAAGTTTTCCACCTATGTTGTTAATCTTTGAAGGTATCATGGAAAATCCAAGCCCGAAAAAGAAGAGACACAGGAAAATAGCTACATTCCCAAGGGACTGACTGCCAAAGAGACTGAAATATGCATCACTTAAAGGCAATTCATAGGAAAATCCAAATTTATTTACCAGCAGGTCCGGTGCATATTGAATAAAGGGAAATACTGCAGAATAGAAGAAAACACATAACAGGGCAATGAACACAAAAGACCTGTTTTTCAACAGGGCTACCAGGTCTGAAAACTTAAACTCATCCTCAACTGCCACATCTCCACTGGCTGCCTTGATGGCTTTGTCCTGCTTATCCAGGGAATAGTCGAAGATGGTATAAATCAGGAAAACGATCAGGGCAATTCCAATCAGGGTGGCAGCGAAAGTCACTGCAGCCGGTACACTGTTTCCACCAATGTCAATGGAAAGTGCAAGACCCATGGCCGATCCAAGTCGTCCAAAGCCCATGTTAATGGCCATGGCCAGTGCCAGCTCGTATCCTTTAAACCATTTTACCACAGTTCGGGTAGCTACCACGCAGGTGACTTCAAGTCCGGACCCAAACAATATCCTTCCAATGATCATCATGGTCAACTGGGTACTGTGGTCATCACCAAAAAAACCATTTGCTGCAAGTGCTGTGATTGCCGCTCCAACAGTAGCCAGGGCTCCGAATAATAAACCTGCAAGCCGAACCCCCCATTTATCCAGAACAATTCCCCCGATAATGATCATACCAAAGAGGTTGGCAATGGTAGTGAGTCCGATCAGTCTTCCAAATTCTTCACTGGTGAAACCCATTTCGGTCTCCATTAAGCCTTTCAGTCCACCGAAAAAATCCTGGAACCAGTATGTTGCAAATATGAGCATACTGATCATTACCAGCATCAGCCAGCGCATGGGGGCCGAATCTCTGAGAGTTTTCTTTATTGCTTCCATTCGTAGTTTTTGATTAATAAAGTTCTAAAAATAGGAAAAATAAGCAGCCAACGATGGTTTTATACAACATAGTGAATAAGATAGCTCTTCAGATATTCAATAAATTCCTATTTTGCGACTATGGTATGCTGTTTGCAGTAAGCTTTATGTTCAGGAAGCGACTATAGTTGTATAAGAAGTTAATAGAGAAAGATATGAAGAAGCTGATATTATTTTTTGGAATGGCAGTTCTGGGCTTGAGTTCCTTTGCCCAGGATGAAATCAAATGGCATTCAATAGAGGAGGCCATTCAACTGGCAAGCCAGGAGCCCAGGGTACTTGTGATAGATGTATATACCGACTGGTGTGGCTGGTGCAAGCGAATGGATGCCACCACCTTTTCAGATCAGGAGGTGGTAGAGATGATGAATAAGCATTTCTACCCTGTCAAGCTGGATGCGGAGGGAAAGGAAGATATCACCATTGGAGACCGGACCTTTAAATTTGTGGACAATGGCCGCAGGGGCTATCATGAAATTGCCGCCGTTGTAACCAGGGGAAGGCTCTCGTATCCAACTATCTCCTATGTTGATGCCCAGGGAAAGGTGCTGGAAGCTGCTCCCGGATATAAGACGGCAGATCAGTTCAGGGTTTACCTGGCCTACTATTCGGATGGGGCTTATAAGAATCAGACCTTTGATGAGTTTTCATCGGCTTATGCCCAGCAGGAAAAGTCTGTGATCCAGAACCTTTAATAGTTAAGCAGCATTCGCTCAAGCTCCTGTTTCATTTCTTCCCTCAGGGCAAGAGGTTCCAGGATGTAGCCATCTTTTCCCAGGCTGAGCACCCGGGACCTGAATTCGTAGCTCGGGTGTACCCTGAAGCTGAAAATAAGCTCTTCATCGTTCTCATCTACTATATTCTGTGAGTCGTGCCAGGGCCTGGTGATCAGGTACTGAGCCTGGGTTTTCTGAACCGCCAGTTTGATCAGCGGAGCTGTTCCCTCAGGTGCTATGATGCCGATGGAATATTTGAAATATTCTTCGGTATTAAATTCCGGTGGGGTATAGTCAGCTCCTTTGGCGGGCTGGAGATCCCGGATACGGTCCAGAGCATAGGTTCGTACCTTTCCCTTGAAAGCATTCAGTCCGACCAGGTACCACATGGATTCATGTTCCTTCAGCAGGTAGGGATGTACTTCGTTAAAGTAGGGTTTATCCTCATAAAACGGCAAATAATAGAGACGGAGTACTTCCCTCTTCTCTATGGCATCAACAATTGGGTCAAAATATTTTATTCCTTTAATCTCATGGGAACTGGTAAAGTGAATAAAGGGCTGCTTATATTTCGAACGGTCCATAGCTTTGATTTTGCATGTTAAAAATAGTATTTCCTGATGAATACTTTATATGATAAATTCGCTCTGATCTGTCCATCGTGAGAAATATTAGTAACTTGAATGTCTTAATCTAAGCTGATCCTTATGAAGCGATTATCCTCCTCAGTTTTTGCCTTATTCTTATGTATTTCCATGGCGGCCCAGCCTCTTGATATGGAAGATTTAAAGGGAATGAAAGCCCGGAGCATCGGTCCGGGGGGCATGAGCGGAAGAGTAACAGCAATAGATGTGGAGCAAAGGAATGATGCTGTCTTTTATATTGGCACCGCTTCAGGTGGATTGTGGAAAACCGAAAATGGGGGTGTGAATTTCAGCCCCCTGTTTGACAGGGAGAAAGTCTCAAGCATTGGCGCACTGGCCATTGATCCCTCCAATGAGGATGTGATATGGGCCGGGACCGGTGAGGGCAACCCCAGGAACAGTCTCAATGGGGGATATGGGATTTACAAAAGTCTGGATGGAGGAAGGAACTGGACCCTGATGGGACTTGAAGCTACCAGGCATATTCACAGGATCATTGTTCATCCGTCAAATCCGGATGTGGTCTATGCAGGAGCCATTGGTTCACCCTGGGGGCCTCATCCTGAAAGAGGTGTCTACAAGACCACCGATGGCGGAAGGAGCTGGGTGCAGATCCTTTATGTCAATGAACTGACCGGCGTAGCCGATATGGTGATGGATCCGTCTAATCCGGATAAACTTTTCGTGGCCATGTGGGAGCATCATCGCTGGCCCTGGTTCTTTAAGTCGGGAGGAGAGGGATCAGGACTATATATGACAGTGGATGGCGGCGAAAACTGGAAACAGCTTGGTGACAAGGACGGTCTCCCCAAAGGCGAACTTGGAAGAATAGGTCTGGCCATTGCACGGGGCAACAGTTCCTATGTGTATGCCCTCATCGAGTCAAAAAAGAATGCTCTTTACCGCTCGGAAGACGGGGGGTATACCTGGGAGAAACGGGGAGACAAAAATATTGGTAACAGGCCCTTTTACTATTCCGAAATCTATGTGGATCCTGCCAATGAAAACCGGGTCTATACCCTCTTCTCACCCGTAAATGTAAGCGAGGACGGAGGAAAGAACTTTTCTACCCTGCTGGGTCAAAAGATCCATGTGGACCATCATGCCTGGTGGATCCACCCTGAGAATCCCTCCTTTATGATTGACGGGAACGACGGCGGATTGGCCATCACCTACGACCGTGGTAAAAACTGGCGTCATGTGAGCAATCTGCCTGTTTCCCAGTTTTACCATATCCGGACCGATATGGAGTTGCCCTACAATGTTTACGGAGGTATGCAGGACAATGGGTCATGGGTGGGCCCTGCCTACCTCTGGAGTGGTGGCGGGATTATCAACACTTACTGGGAATTTCTGATGGGAGGAGATGGCTTTGATGTTTTACCTGCCGCCGGCGACCCCACCACCTGTTATGCCATGTCCCAGCAGGGCAATGTGGGAAGGGTGGACCTGGAGACGGGCAATATTGTTAATGTAAAACCTGCCGGAGATGGAGTGACCCCTCTGCGCTTTCACTGGAACTCGGCTATTGCCCAGGATCCCTTTCACCCCGGTACCATCTATTTCGGGAGCCAGTTTGTACATAAGAGTACTGACAGGGGTGACTCCTGGGAATGCATATCTCCCGATCTGACTACCAATGATACTGCCAAACAAAAGTTTAATGAGAGTGGAGGACTCACCTACGATGTTACAGGTGCCGAGAATCATACCTGCATTCTCACCATTTCACCCAGTACACTGGAGGAAGGAGTGATATGGGCAGGTACTGATGATGGGAATATTCAATTAACTACCGATGGAGGCATAAGCTGGAAGAATTGTTCCCCCGCTATCAAAGAGTTGCCTGCAGGAGCCTGGGTACCACAGATTGTTGCTTCGGAAACCAGCAGAGGCGAGGCCTGGGTAGTGGTAAACAATTATCGACAGAACGACTATTCACCCTACCTCTTCCACA
>CAYWGP010000103.1:0-1888 GCA_964458155.1 uncultured Bacteroides sp. | reverse complement strand
ATGTTCGACCATAAAATAATCCGTTGCCGGAACAGGGTATATGCAATGGATTTGTGAGTTAAAACTCTCTTCAACAAAAGTCAATATTCCTGCCTCAATCCCAATGTAATCTATTTCCACAGACCCTGAGCTTGCATCGTTGGAGGGATCCAACCGGATTCGGCCGATGGTTCCTGACCAGCCGGCATGATCGGACAAGTCAATCTCATACCGTCGTATCTCCTTATCAGTGGGAGTAAGGGTAAAGGATTTGGAATTGATTGCATTGAAATTGCCCTGAGTGTCGGTGGTCCAGTATATCCGCCCTGAGTTTGTGTTTGTGCCGTTTTTCATTTCCACAACAACCTGGTTCAGCAGGGTGGCATCCACATTCAAATTGGCAGGGGAATTCATAATAGGATCGGAACCTGTGATTTCCAGTTCTAGAATGCCTTCATTTACCTCTCCAGTAAGGTTCTTGAACAGGCTCCATCCCTCCAGATTACTGGTAAAATTCCATTCAGTGCCATATGACTGGTGTAAAGTGAAACCGCGGATTTTTTTTGCCGATTCAATGATTTCTGCAGGAGTTCCTACCAGTATGTAAAACTCACTCCGCACCATCTCATAAATACCCTGCTCTGTCCTTCCCCGGTTAAGCAAGCCCCTGGCCTCCATAAAGAATCCATATTTGGACATGGATGTGGCGCGAAGTGGTTGTTCAATGATACGTGCTTCAATGGTACGATCATCTTCATAGTATATTTCACCACTGGATTCCAATACTCCGGCTACTACATGGGTATTGATCCGTGATTCCGGCCGATAAAGCCCCAGGGCCATTCCCTTATCCTTGTCTGCTGAATCGGCTATTATAACCAGAGGCTGGTATGTAGCACTACTTCCATTTATGCCTGCTCCCGCCAGATCACTCTCCCTGTCCTGAACGATATCTTCTCCACTGGAGCTTACCAGATGACGGAAACGCGGATTCCATTTCGTAATATCATTTCTAAGCGACCATACTTTTATCAGGTAAGATATATCATTCTCGCTGGCCGGATGAATCCCTTCCGGAAAGGAAGTGGAGATATCCCCTGATAACATGTTCTCGTCAAAAACTTCAGTATCTGGTCCGAACTGCCTTAAACAATGTCCGGGCTCACGAATAAACCGGTATTCATAATAGTGACGAAAGCAGGGGATGTTTACACCATTCCTCCCAATATAGTTTTCGTAAATACCATAGTAATCGAATTCACTGCCCACTTCCGTCAGCTGCCTGCCTTCCAGGTCCTCTTCATCAATTCCGTCAATATCACTGTTACCATTATCATTATTATATGGATCTGCGCCTATGTCTTCCCAGCGGATGTAATCGTATTTTCCATCACCGTGCCAGAGGGCACACTGTCGTGCCTGAATTACCAGAGAGTCATTATTCTGAATGATTTGGGAGGGAGTCCCTATGGTTTCGTTAAAGCCGGCTTGGGTAGGATTGTACTTGCCACTATGCAAGCGGTCTCTCATGGCCGATTGTCCTCCACGCCCATACATGTCTGTAGCTTCATCCATTATATCACCTCTCCCGGGCAGATCGATCATGTTCAGATAAGCTCCTCCGTGAGATGAGATGCCAATGGTAACCTCACCGCTGCTAAGTGTGTGGGTTACCACTCTTGGATCGGAAGGCGCAATAACCTGTGCTTGTAGCGATAATGCTTTGGTGAAAATTTGAAAAAGGAATATTACAAATAGTAATTGTTGACAATTTTTTATCATTATGCTTACTGATTAAAAATTCAATTTAAGCTTATACTCACCAGACAATAGTTGCACCTGTTTTTTATCTTGTTCTGATACTAATTTCATGGAATTCTGCTTGTGGTCCAAAACCAACTTTAGATCT
>CAYWGP010000102.1:0-14635 GCA_964458155.1 uncultured Bacteroides sp. | reverse complement strand
TCCCTGCGCTTCCAGAGGGTTCACCATCATCGTTAACTCTGTAGTGTGTCTTTTCCGGCTTGAGTCTCCAGGCGTAACAATAGTGTCGGGCATCATGATAATGTTTCTTCAGGCTAAGCAGATGATCTTTAATGGACTCTTCATGGCCGACAGGGTAGGTAAAGGCAAGAAATTTACTTCCCTTTTCTTTGTAGAGTCCTTCTCCTGACGATTGTATGGTCCTGAAGAGATCGTTCATCTATACCAGTGTAAAGAGTAAAAGGGATAATGCCGACAGCACAATTCCAATCCAATTGATATAACTCAGATTTTCCTTGAAGATTAAAAGTCCAACCATAACGCTCAGGGCTACAATGCTGATGTTGTTGGCCCCGAAAATAACCGAACTATCCATGCTCTTGCCTGCTGGTGAACTGTAATGCAGAGCCCTGACAATGAAGAAGATGGAGCCGAAATTCACAATTCCAAGCAGCAGTCCCCAGCCCCAGACAGCTCTTTTTAAAAAATAACGGTTGTGCTTCCGGTAAAAAATCGTGGCTGCAAGCCCCGAGAGAAAGGCGTTCAGAAAAAGGATGGCACTGAAAAGGGCAGTTTCCCCGTCACTTACATATTGCTGCTGAGCCAGTTTTACCAGGGAGTCGACTATCCCCATGCCTACAAAAAGCAGCAGGGGAATATAAATGACACTTCTTTCCGGATGTTCCCCGCCCGGTTTATAAACGGTAAGAACCACCCCTCCCAGGGCTATGAGTACAGCTGCGGCTTTGATCATGGTCAGCTGATCTGCCGGATCGATTAAAAGCGAAAAGATAATGGGGAAAATCACCGACATCTTGCTTGCTACGGTGGTGACCGATATTCCGGCTTTCCGTGTGGAGAATGCCACAAGAAAGAACATGAGGATGAACATGATCCCAATCAGGATACTGATTGGCAACCACCTGGAATGTGCAATGGAAGCGACCTTGGTATCGCCCGAGTAAATCACAAATCCAAGTATGGTGGCTGCCAGGTAATTGATTACAATTACAGGAAAGGCAGGAATATTAAGTCGGCTTATGGTTTTGAAGGTGACGAATATGGCTGTGGAAGAAAGTATGCAGAGCAGAAGAAAATGCATTCAGAATTTATAATTAAAAAAAAACAGGTCCCGCCGGAACCTGTTTCAGTTTGATTTACATTTTTAGTTTTTTCTCAATTTCGTCGACCTGGAGTCGGAATCTTTTATCCGTCTCAATAAGATTATTAACGGTTTTGCACGCATGCAACACAGTGGCATGATCCTTTCCTCCAATCTGTGAACCAATGGTGGCAAGGGATGATTTTGTCAGGGTCTTGGAAAAGAACATGGCTACCTGCCTGGCCTGTACAATCTCTCTTTTTCGCGTTTTTGACTGAAGTTGTTCAAGACCGATATTGTAATAATTACAAACTACTTTTTGGATATAGTCAATGGAGATCTCCCTCTTGGTGCTTTTGATGAGCTTGTCAATCATCTCTTTGGTAAGATCAAGGGTGATCTCCTTCTTATTGAGTGTTGATTGGGCAAGCAGGCTTATCAGCGCACCCTCCAGTTCCCTAATATTGTCGGAGATATGCGTGGCAATATATTCCAGTACTTCTTCAGGCAATTCAATACCGTCATTATAGGTCTTCTTCTTTAAGATGGCCATCCGTGTCTCAAAGTCGGGTGCCTGAAGGTCTGCGGAAAGACCCCATTTGAATCTGCTCAGAAGCCTGGATTCCATTCCCTGCAATTCTACCGGAGGCTTGTCAGAGGTCAGAATAAGCTGCTTCCCGCTTTGATGCAGGTGATTGAATATATGGAAAAAGGTATCCTGGGTTTTCTCTTTTCCGGCAAATTCATGTACATCATCAATGATCAGTACATCAATCATCTGGTAGAAATGGAGGAAATCATTCTTATTGTTGTTCCTGATGGCATCCACAAACTGGGTCTGAAACTTATTGGCATTTACATACAGAACTGTTTTATCAGGAAACAACTCCTTTACCTCAAT
Organism: uncultured Bacteroides sp.; assembly: GCA_964458155.1. Taxonomy (GTDB): domain Bacteria; phylum Bacteroidota; class Bacteroidia; order Bacteroidales. Next base: position 12,614 of record CAYWGP010000102.1, on the reverse strand, counting down.
GCCAATGGCCTGTGCAAGGTGTGTTTTACCAAGTCCACTATCTCCGTATACCAGAAGGGGATTGAAAGCGGTACCGCCGGGGTTTTTTGAAACTGCATAACCCGCAGAACGAGCCAGCCTGTTACATTCTCCCTCAATAAAGTTATCGAAGTTATTTTCCGGGTTAAGTCTTGGATCAATTTCCAGCTTCTTCAGTCCCGGTATCACAAAAGGATTCTTAATGGTATTTTCACTTGCATCCAGCGGAACAGAAACAGGAGTATTCTTGATCTCTTTGCTGCTTTTTGCCGGGAATTTTACAGTATAAGGCTTGCTGTTATTGTAGGAATTGTTCTGCATCACCACGTTGTACTCAAGCTTGGCTTCAGGCCCCAATTCCTTTTTAATCACTTTGCGCAAAATATCTATGTACTGCTCTTCAAGGTACTCGTAAAAGAAGGGGCTGGGAACCTGGATGGTTAGAATATCATCATCAAGCTTAAGAGGAACAATAGGCTCAAACCAAGTACGAAAACTTATTGAGGGTACATTGTCTTTGATCACATTCAGACAATTGTTCCAGATACGTTCATGCATTTCAAACGTCGATTTAGTATTAGGTAATTACATTAACAGCTTGCGAAAATCCCTGAAGCAAAGATTGTGAAAAAAAAGTAAAAAAAAAACTTAAGAAGACTTGAAAGTTACAGAAAGATTATATTGTTTTTAGGGTCAATTATTTATAAAGTGAAAAAAAATGTGATTTTTGTAATAATCTACATATCAACGAGTTATGTAATATGTCAAAATGCTTAATCTTAATGAATTGTTAACTAATCCTTTAGTCCCTCCAATTCAATATTTCATTTAACAGGAGAGGGCCTCAAATGTTAAATCTGAGCGAAGAGAAAGGTATTTTTATCAAATTTTTCGGACCTGAAATTTCTGATATCGTCAGATTTTTATCTGTTATTTTCCAAACAGTGAAAAACGGACATAGTCCTGTGGATTTTCTTTCAGATCGACCACCAGACTGTCAAGGTCCGCCACCAGATTTTGAAGATGCATATAGAGCGTATCCGAATAGATTAATTTTCCCACGCTGCCTTCACCCGAGTTTACCTGTTCCAGCAATTGTGTGAATGCTCCGGATGCAGCTTTCAGTTCTTCGGCGATATTTTCGATCCCGGCACTATCCAGGGATTCGCTGATGGAATTAAGATGACCTGTCATGGAAGCAATCTCATCTTCCTGTGATTCCAGCATTTCAGTAAAGGATGCCAGGTTATGAAAACTCTCATACAGTGCTCCACCCGGATTTAATGAGGCCGAAAGGGATGAGGATATATCAGACAGGTCCTCCAGCAGATCAGCAGGGGAGTCTGAATCAAGAAGCTTATCCAGCTTCAGCACTACACTGTCCAGAGATTCGGCCAGGTCCCCGATCTGATCCATCACAGGCATCACCTGTTCACTTATGGAAGAGAACATATCATTCTCAGTGGATGACATGAGGGTATCATGGTTCTTCATAAAGCCTTCACTCCCTGAGGCTTCGATTCGGATGACCTTGGTACCCAGGAGGTCAGCACTGAAAAGTATCGCAGTGGAACCAGTGTTCACTGGATATTGTTTCTCAACATGCACGAACACATGAATGGGCAGTGCTGATTCCGGCTGAAGCTTTATGTCATCTATATAGCCTATCTTCATGCCATTCATCAACACAGGTGAAGAGTTCTCCAATCCACCCGAATTATCGTAAAAAGCATGGAGCGTGTAAGTGCTGTTCAGGATATTTCGTCCTTTCAGGTAGTTAATTCCCCATATCAGTACTACAAGGGTGATTATTCCGATCAAACCGACTTTGGCTTCACTGCTAATTCTCATATTAGTCATTCGTTTCTTCGAGAGCGTCATTAAGTGGAATTATCTTTCCGGCCTTCGACGCTACTACAAATGCATCCGGATAGTCTTTTTTAATGGATTTGCACCTTTCAAGAGCGCTGTGATAGTTGCTCTCCCTTCCTACCAGATATTTGAACCACCGGCCATCCTGAATGACCATGACCTGTTCATATCCTTTAAAGGATGATGGATCAGTATCTATTTTACTTTTAGACGAGGCCAGTTGTATACGAAAGTAAATCCGGTCTGTCTGCTGAGGACCCGGGACGGATCCCACGGGACTGCCAGTCTCTGAAATGTTTGATTCGTTATTCCCGACGACCACAGTGAGGTTGCTTCTGCGGTCAATCTCCTCCTTATACTCTTTAAATCCCCGGTATATTGCTGAAGCAATGATATCCTGTCCATACGGGCTTAGAAGGTATTTCTCTTCCTCCTCGTTGGTAATGAAACCGGTTTCCACCAGCACCCCGGGCATGGAGGTCTGCGCAAGTACCAGCAGTCCCTGCTCCCTGACTCCGAGATCTTTTCTGTTGGCGCGCTCACGAAACTGATCCTGCACATAATCACCAAATTCAATGCTCTGCTTGAAGTAGGTTTTCTGCATCAGGGAGAACATGATATAAGATTCTGCTGAGGTCGGGTCAAAGTTTTCATAAACTGTTTCATAATCTTCCTCCAGCAAGATCACCGAATTTTCCCGGACAGCCACATCGAAATTCTCTTCGCTCCGGTGTTGCCCAAGGACCAGGGTCATGGTGCCTTTGGCGTTGGGCTTGTTCTCAAGGGCGTTAACGTGGATGGAAATGAACAGGTCTGCTTCGGCCTCGTTGGCCATATTGGCACGCTCAATCAGTTTTGGGTACACATCCGTTTTCCGTGTATAAATCACCTTTACCTCAGGTATGTTTTCCTCAATGTAAAACCCCAGCTTCAATGCGATGGCCAGGGCAATATCCTTTTCCTTTCCATTCTTACCGACTGCCCCAGGATCTTTTCCGCCATGTCCTGCATCAATCACAATAGTACGGATCCCTTTGGGAGGATCTGTAGCTGCTGTTTCTCCTGTACCGGGGAAAAATAGAAATGCTAAAAATGTTGATACAAGAAAGGTGCGAAATAAGCGTTTTACATTTATTGGCATTACCTTTGCGTTTATCACAAAAGTATAAGTTTATCTATATTGCTTTACGCCAGATATAAGATATTTTTCATCTTCTTACTAACTCTTCTGTCCTGCAGCTTATTGCATGCTCAAGAGCCGGATTCCGCTGTGGTGTCTGGTACCGCAGCAATGGATTCTGTCTATGAAGCAATGCTGGATAGCATTATAACAGCCGATTCTTTAGGCTCAGATACACTGGATGCCCGGCAGGCTGCAGAAAGTGATATAGAGGCAGAGGTAAAATACACTGCCACTGATTCTCTGATTTTTTCACTGGACGGGGGAATGGTGGAGCTTTTTGGTGATGCCAGAATCACTTACGAGGACATTACCCTGGAGGCCGCCTATATCCGTTACGAGATGGATTTAAATCTCGTGATAGCAAACGGAATGCCGGATTCCGCTGGGAACATGGCGGGGACGCCTGTATTTACCGATGCCAGTACCTCCTTCGAATCAAAAACACTAAGGTATAATTTCAAAAGCCAGAAGGGCTATATCGAAGAGGTGATCACTGAGCAGGAAGGAGGCTACCTTCATGCCGAACAAACCAAGAAACAGAATAACGGGCACGTTCATCTGAAGAATGGAAAATACACAACATGCGATGCAGAACATCCGCATTTCTATGTTGCCATAACCAAGGGGATCAGCATGCCCGGCGATAAAATTGTTTCCGGACCTGCTTACCTTGTGGTTGCCGATATTCCAATGCCAATCGGTCTGCCATTCGGATTCTTTCCAAATTCGCAGACTAAAACATCCGGAATACTGATACCGAAATACGGGGAGGAGCAAAGACGAGGGTTTTACCTGAAGGAGGGGGGATACTATTTCGCAATGAACGATTATGTGGATCTTCGGGTCACAGGCGATATTTATACCAATGGTACCTGGGGTGTCCGGCTGGGAAGTAATTATAAATGGAATTACCATTTCGGCGGCAACCTGAACCTGAGGTTTTTCAAGAATGTGACAGGTGATAAGAATATAGAGGATGGCTTTTCTGTCAGCAACGACTACGCCATTGGATGGAGCCACAGCCAGGATTCAAGGGCCAATCCCAGCAGTTCATTCAGGGCCAGCGTGAACCTCTCAAGCTCCTCCTACGATCAGAACCATTCCAATAACATTAATAATGTAATGAGAAGCACCAAACAGTCCAGTATCTCATACACCAAGTCCTTTCCCAACAGCCCTTTTAATCTCAGTGCATCTGTGAATCAAAACCAGAACAGCACTACCAACCAGGTAAACCTGACCTTGCCAAAAATTTCTTTTAATATGTCAAGGATCACACCTTTCAAGCGCAAGGTGTCGACTGGTGGTAAACGTTTTTACGAAGACATTCAGCTAAGCTATTCCTCTTTGCTTGAGAACCGCATAAGTACATATGATTCCCTTTTGTTTACCAGTGAAGTATGGAATGATATGCAAAACGGGTACAAACATAACATACCCTTGAGCCTGAGTATCAAGCCATTCAGAAAAACCCCCATGCTGCAGAGTTTTGCCATCACCCCCTCCCTTAATTATAACGGTATTCTCTATACCAAGCAGACCGAGTATTATATCTACGGTTATGAAGATGTTTATGACGATCTGGGGAATGTAACTTCCCAAACCGCCCTTTATACCGACACTCTTATTAACAAAATATCCTATGCCCAATCACTCCATCCCACCATCGGATCGGGATTGGCTCCTAAAATCTACGGGATGTATACCTTCAAGGGAAAGGGCAGGCTGGAACAAATAAGGCATGTGATGACCCCTACAGCCAGTTTCTCCTATGTGCCGGATATGTCTTCCATTCAGGCCAATTACTATCGCGACCTGGTGGATCCTGAAACCGGAGATACCTTAAAAACATACTCTATTTACCAGGATCAGATCTATGGGACTCCCACATCCAACGGGGCTTCAGGATCCCTGAATTTCTCCCTGCGCAATAACATAGAGGCAAAGATGCGTTCGAAGAATGATACCATTGATGAAATGGAGAAAGTCAAATTGATAGATAATCTGAGTTTCACCAGCAGCCTGAATCTCTTCCATACAGATACGCTATCACCTGCATGGACCCCCATCAGCATAAACGGGAATACCAGGCTCTTCAAGGACAAATTGAACCTGAGTTTCAGAGGAATAATGGATCCCTTTGGTTATGACGATACCCGCAACCGTACCAGGGAGACCTATTTTTCTCAGACTGGTAAGCCCCTTCGTTTAACCAATGTCAGTGTTTCGGCAGGATTCAGCCTGCAATCAAAAAAGGAGAAGACAGGTAGCAAAGCGGGAGAGGAAGGAATGGATCGCCAATCCCAGCTTAACAGGCTGGACATAGAACAGGATCCCATGGATCTCATGGATCCGAATGTGGAAGAGTTTTATGGTGACTACGTGGATTTTGATATACCCTGGTCCATGCGTATTGACTATAGTTTCAGTTATAACAAGCCAAGGGATGAGGTCAGTATCATTCAAACAGTTAGAGCCTCCGGCGATTTCAGCCTGTCACCCAACTGGAAGATCGGGTATAGCACAGGGTATGATATTAACAAGAAGCAGATCACAACCACAAACCTTAGTGTTTACAGGGACCTTCATTGCTGGGAAATGAGGATTTCGGTGGTGCCCTTTGGAACCTATAAATCCTACAATTTTCAGATCAATGCCAAATCGACCATTCTTTCAGACCTGAAATACAACAAGAGGAAAAACTGGCAGGATAACTTCTAAAAAAAAACCGCCCGGACAAAGCCGGACGGTTCAAATAATAAGATTTCTGAAATTATTCGGAAACAATCTCGAAAGGAATATCTACCAACACGTCTCTGTGAAGTTTAACGGTGGCAGAATAGCTTCCGATCTCCTTGATAATGTCTTCTTTAATGGAAATGTTTTTCCTCTCTACCTCAAATCCCTTCTCAATAAGTGCTTCAGCAATCTGAATGGTATTGACTGAACCAAAGATCTTACCCTTAGTGCTGGTCTTGGCACCAATGGTCAGACTTACTTCCTTCAGCTTTTCGGCCAGTTCCATGGCTGCCTCCTTCATTTGCTCCTCTTTGTGAGCACGCTGACGAAGAATCTCCTCGTGGACCTTCTTATTCCTTGCAGTTGCGTTGATGGCAAATCCTTGTGGGATCAGGTAATTCCTGGCATAGCCATTCTTCACTGTAACAATGTCGTCCTTATGACCCAGATTGGGCATATCCTGTTTTAAGATCACATTCATTTCTTTTCCTCCTCTACTTTAACATGTCAGTTACATAAGGAAGCAGTGCCAGGTGACGTGCACGTTTGATGGCTACTGCAATTTTTCTCTGGAACTTCAGCGACGTGCCGGTAAGGCGCCTCGGAAGAATTTTCCCTTGCTCATTCAAGAATTTCTTCAGGAACTCGGGATCTTTGTAGTCGATATATTTGATACGGCTCTTTCTGAACCTGCAATACTTCTTTTTCTTTATCTCTACCGTTGGTGGAGTTAAATATCTGATATCTGAATTGTCCTGTGCCATTACTCGTTCTCCTGTTTTTGTTCTGCTGATTTTCTTGCTCTTTTCTTCTCTGCATAAGCTACCGCGTATTTCTCCATTTTCATGGTCAGAAAGCGAAGGATGCGTTCATCCCTGCGGTACTCAACTTCAAGTTTGGCGATCAGGTCGGGCTCTGCCCTGAACTCAATCAGATGGTAAAATCCAGTGGATTTCTTTTGAATGGGGTAGGCCAGCTTTTTAAGCCCCCAGTCCTCTTCGTAAACGATTTCACCTTTGCTAGCGGTGATAATCTTCTTGAATTTTGCAACCGCTTCCTTCATCTGGCTTTCAGACAAAACGGGAGTAGCAATGAAAACGGTTTCGTATTGATTCAACATGTATAAATATTTAGTTAATAAAAAATCGACTGCAAAAGTAGGAAGTTTTTGATTAACAGCCAAAAAAAGAGCCCTGCTTTTCAAATAGTAATTTTCCAAGTTCCGATTCGCTGACATATGCTATCGACTTTAAAGAGTAGTTTGTTATCTTAGCATGCGCATATGGAGAAGTTTATTGTTTCAGCCAGAAAGTACAGACCTTCAAGTTTTGCAGATGTGGTGGGTCAGCCCTCCATTACGACAACACTCAGGAACTCAATCCTGAATAACCACCTGGGACATGCCTATCTTTTCAGTGGTCCGCGAGGGGTGGGAAAGACCACTTGTGCACGCATATTTGCTAAAACAATTAACTGCGAAAAGGTCTCTGATACGGGGGAAGCCTGTAACCAGTGCGAATCGTGTCTTTCCTTTAATGAGAACCGATCTTACAGTATACACGAGCTGGATGCAGCTTCCAATAATTCAGTAGATGATATAAGGACCCTTACAGAGCAGGTGAGGATTCCTCCCCAGATTGGCAGCTATAGCATATATATAATAGATGAGGTTCATATGCTATCCCAGGCTGCCTTTAATGCTTTTCTGAAAACACTGGAAGAGCCTCCGGCCCATGCCATATTTGTTCTGGCCACAACTGAAAAGCATAAGATAATACCAACAATCCTTTCCCGTTGCCAGATATTTGATTTTAACCGGATCAGGGTTGATGATGCAGTGGATTACCTGAAGCAGATTGCTGATAAAGAGAATCTGGCCTATGAAGAGGATGCCCTGCATATTATTGCCCAGAAGGCAGACGGTGCCATGCGGGATGCTTTATCAATTTTCGACCAGGTGGTGAGCTTTTCAGGAGAAAAGATTACTTACAAGGATGTGATTTCTAATCTCAATGTCCTGGACTACGAGTACTATTTTAAACTTACCTTCTCGGTGCTGGAAGGGGATGTTGCTTCGGCCATGCTCCTGTTCAATGAGATTCTTGCAAAGGGTTTTGATTCGCGAAACTTTATTAATGGTTATGCAGCACACCTGAGAGACCTGATGGTATGCAAGAATCCGGAAACCGTTCTACTGATGGAGGTTGGTGCCGGAATCAAAGAAAAATACCTGGCCCAGTCGGCTGAGGTTTCACTACCTTTTCTATACCAGGGGCTTGAGATCTGCAACCAGGCCGATATTCAGTTCAGAAGCAGCAGGAACCAGAGACTAAGCATTGAACTGGCACTGATTAAGCTGGCCAACCTCTCGGAGGTGTCAAAAAAAAAAACAGTAACTGAAGCTCCTTCCGTTCAGGCAGAACCGAAGCCAGAACCTGAAGCTCCTGCCCTTCAGGCAAAACCGGAGCCAGAACCTGAAGCTCCTGCCGTTCAGGCAGAACCGAAGCCAGATCCTGAAGCTCCCCGGCAGCCGGATAAGGGATTAAGTCGTACTGTGAAATCCCATAGTATTTCCATAAAGGATTCTTTAAAGGGTTCCTCAGTGCCTGCCGTGCCGGTTGAGAATTACGAATCAGATCCTGAGAAGCAGGAGAACTTATCCGAAGAAAATATTGCTGCATCAGATCCTGAAGCTATTATTCATGCTTGGAAGGGCTATGCTGCTTCCATTGAGAAGAAGAAACCGCGTATTTACAGCACACTGGTTAATAATAAACCGCATGTCAGGGCCGATGGATCGGTAATGTTGCTGCTAAACAGTGAAGCACAGAAGGATAATTTTGTAAGGAATATCAGGCCTGGGCTTGTGGCCTATATCAAGGAGGCAACGGCTTTTACAAGTGTGGAGATCATCACCGCAGTGTCTGAAAATATGGAGAATGGAAAAAAGATATATACCGAGCAGGATAAAATGGAATTCCTCCTCAAAAAGAACCCTGAACTTGGGAAATTAAAAACCCGACTTAATCTGGATTTTGACGATTGAACATTCAGGACTTGAAATTGTAAATTAGTAGTTAAACCATAATCACAGAAACATGACCGGAGAAAAGATTACCAATCAGTACGGGAAAATAACAGTACCCGACTTTCCAATTGTACCATTTATTGAAGGAGATGGGACAGGCCCGGATATTTGGGCTGCATCTGTCAGGGTATTGGATGCAGCCGTGGAGAAAGCATACAACGGCAAGAGAAAAATAATATGGAAAGAGGTATATGCTGGCGAAAAGGCCTTCAATCTGACAGGCTTCTGGTTGCCCGAGGAGACTCTTGATACCATTCACGAACACCTGGTTGCCATCAAGGGACCCTTAACAACTCCTGTGGGAGGAGGTATAAGGTCGCTGAATGTAGCATTAAGGCAAATCCTGGATCTCTATGTCTGTCTTCGCCCGGTAAAATATTATAAAGGAGTTCCCTCACCGGTAAAACGGCCCGAAACAACTGATATGGTTATTTTCCGCGAAAATTCGGAAGACATCTACGCGGGTATCGAGTGGATGACGGGTACACCCGAAGGGGAAAAGATTAAAAAGTTTCTTCTTGAGGACATGGGTGTGTCTACCATGCGTTTCCCGGTGACCACTTCAATCGGGATTAAGCCCATCTCAAAAGAGGGTACTTACCGGCTTGTGAGAGGCGCCATCCAGTATGCTGTGCGAAATGAACTGCCATCGGTGACTCTGGTCCACAAAGGGAATATTATGAAATTTACCGAGGGCCAGTTTAAACAGTGGGGCTACGAGTTAGCTGAAGAAGAATTTGGCGATCAGGTATTTACCTGGAACCAGTATGACAGGATAGCCGAAAAGGAAGGCAAGGCCAGAGCTGACCATGTCCAGGATGCAGCCCTTAAAGCTGGAAAGATTCTTATCAAGGATGTTATTGCTGATGCCTTCCTGCAGCAGATCCTGACAAGGCCTGCGGAATACTCCGTAATTGCTACCATGAACCTGAACGGAGATTATATTTCGGATGCTCTTGCTGCTATTGTCGGGGGAATTGGTATTGCTCCGGGTGCAAATATAAACTATGAAACGGGACATGCCATTTTTGAGGCAACTCACGGAACCGCACCAAAATATGCTGATTTGGATAAGGTGAATCCGGGATCTGTTATCCTTTCCGGAGTAATGATGCTCCAGTATATGGGATGGTATGAGGCAGCAGAACTGATCATTAAAGGGCTTCAGGAAGCTATTTTGAAAAAGAGCGTCACTTATGACTTTGCACGCCTGATGGATGATCCAACGGAATTGAAGTGTTCTGAATTTGGCACTGCCATTATCGAGAATATGTAGAAAAGCTAGTAGATAATATATTAACCAATAACATTATAAGCATGTTACCAAAGAAAGTTGAAGAAATTTTGAATTTGCAGATTGAGAGGGAAGACTACTCTTCCCAACTCTATTTATCCATGGCATCATGGGCTGAAAACAATGGCTTTGAAGGCGTTTCTAACTGGCTCTATGCCCAGGCTGAAGAGGAAAGGGTCCATATGTTGAAGCTGGTGAAATATGTCAATGAGCGCGATGGTATCGCAGTCATACCGGGGATTAAAAAGCCACCTGCTGATTTTCAGGATATCTTTGTCGCCTTTGACCAGGTCCTTGCACATGAGAAGTTTATCTCGGGCTCTATCAACGAGATTGTAGCCGTCTGCATTGATGAGAATGACTATACTACCCAGAACTGGATACAGTGGTTTGTTACCGAGCAGATAGAAGAGGAGGCCTCCGTAAAAGCAATCATAGATAAACTGAAGCTCCTTGGTAAAAACAACCTCTATATGTTCGACCGGGATATCATGTCCATGCGTGGAGGCGGAGCGGACTCGACAGTATAGTATAGCATTACACACAGGGGATCAGCTAAGGCTATCCCCTGGTGCTTAGTGGTAAAAAGGGATGTATGCTGATGGTGCAAAAAGCACGCAGAGTACATCCCTGTATTGTATTATACTGACAAATTCGCCGGATTTTTAAAATGGTACGCTATTTGAAAGTACAGGACCGGTAAAAAAAGGGTAAATTTGTCCTTTCAAGATCACCAATATTAACCATATAATCACATCGGATAATGGATGTAGGCAAAGTATTAGGAAAATTTCTGGGTAATAAGGCGGACAGGGACATGCGTGAAGTGATGCCCTATGTGGACGGGATCAAGGCTGCATATGAACCTCTGACTCAGTTAAGTAATGATCAGTTGCGGGAGCGATCAGCAGCGCTGATGCAAAGGGTGGCGGATTATGTAGCGGAAGAGAAATCCCGCATGGAAGCTTTAAAAATCAAAGCTGAAGATCCTGAGACGGATGTTACTGAGAAGGAGGCGATCTATAAGGAAATAGACAAGCTGGATGGGGAGATCGATGAGAAATATGAGGTGATTCTGGATGAGATACTCCCTGAAGCTTTTGCAGTGATAAAAAGTACCGCTTTACGTTTTAAGGAGAATGAGGAAGTGGAAGTTACTGCTCTTGAGTATGACCGTACCCTTGCTGCTTCAAGGGAGTCTGTTGAGATCAAGGGGAACAGGGCCATCTGGAAGAACCGGTGGATGGCAGGTGGAAACGAGATTACCTGGGATATGGTTCACTATGATGTACAGCTGATTGGTGGTGTGGCCCTGCACACAGGAAGAATTGCTGAAATGGCAACCGGTGAAGGAAAGACCCTGGTGGCAACGCTGCCGGTATTTCTGAATGCACTTACCGGGAAGGGAGTACACCTGGTTACTGTGAATGACTATCTGGCCAAGCGTGATTCGGAATGGATGGGACCAATCTACGAGTTTCATGGTCTGACCGTGGATTGTATTGATAAACATCAGCCCAATTCGGAGGCAAGGAGAAAGGCCTATAACTGCGATATTACATTTGGAACCAATAACGAATTTGGTTTTGATTATCTGCGTGACAATATGGCGCATAGTCCGGGTGAACTTGTGCAGCGGAAACACAACTACGCCATCGTGGATGAGGTGGATTCGGTTTTGGTGGACGATGCCAGAACTCCTCTGATTATTTCCGGTCCCATTGCCAAGGGTGATGATCAGCAGTTTGGAGAATACAAACCTAAGGTTGAGAGGCTGGTAAGTGCTCAACGCCAGCTGGTTAATAATATTTTTACAGAAGCAAGAAAACTGCTTGCCGACGGTGATACCGAAAAAGCAGGATTTAAACTGCTCCAGGCACATAAAGGTTTGCCCAAATATAAAGCACTGATCAAGCTTCTGAGTGAGGAGGGAAATAAGTCGCTGCTGCTGAAAACGGAAAACCACTATATGCAGGAGCAATCCAAAAACATGCACCTGGTGACCGATGAGCTTTACTTCATCATTGAGGAAAAGCAAAATTCTGTGGAGCTCACCGAGAAGGGAATTGATCTGATTACCGGAACATCCGACGACCCGGACTTCTTCATCATGCCTGATATCGGATCGGAAGTGGCTGAGATCGAGCGATCAAGCATGTCCGATAAGAAAAAGCTGGAAGTAAAAGATAAAATGCTTCAGGATTATGCTGTGAAATCGGAGCGGATTCATACTGTTAATCAACTTCTGAAAGCATATGCCATGTTTGAAAAGGAGGTGGAGTATGTGGTGATGGACAACAAGGTGAAGATTGTGGATGAGCAGACGGGACGAATCATGGAGGGCCGAAGGTACAGCGACGGATTGCACCAGGCCATAGAGGCTAAAGAAAATGTGAAGGTAGAAGCTGCTACACAAACCT
>CAYWGP010000101.1:0-5496 GCA_964458155.1 uncultured Bacteroides sp. | reverse complement strand
CGATCATGGTCTGTCCATCATCCAGCAGGACGGTGGTGGGATGTCCGAGGTACTCCTCATCTTCCTTATCTACAATCACGTGCAAATCGCTGCAATCATTCAAGTCAACCAGGGGGATCGGATAGCCCTTGATACCGGGTTTGATTTCGCCCTCGCCGGCAAGTGGTTTTTTAATCCCCAAAGGCCCTAATTGTTCAAAGGATCTCTCAATGCTTTCCTGTGCCATACCGGGATAAGCAGCACAGATAATAAATATGGAGCATATGGCATCCAGTAGCCGGATCATGATTTGTCCTGTTTATTTGTCATAGAGGTATTCCGGATATTTCCATTGAAATTCCGGGTCCCGGGCATAGGAGTTGCGGTCATATGCCATGACCACGGAATCCATCTCCCGGGTATATCTTAATAATTTCTCCGGATCTGCCAGCGGATCACCTGTTTCTTCCTGCCAGCTGGCAAGTGCCTCACTAAGACGGTTAAGAATATCTTCATAATCTGGATTGGAGGATAAATCGTTGAATTCCAGGGGATCTTCAAGAAGATCATACAATTCATAAGCAGGTGGTAAGCGCCAGGTCTCATATGCCCCTTGGACTTCCGGGGACGAGGACTCTATTTCGGAAATTTTGGTACCCCCGGCAAAATGGGCTCCCAGTTGTTCTGCATATTGCATGAATTTTGGATTCTCCCTTCCCTCCAGCATATTATGTATAAGCTTATAACGATGGTCTCTCACGCTTCTTTTGGGAAAATAGAAAAATGCCGCGGAACCGGATCCGTCTGCAAAAATATATTCGTGACCTCTTGCATTTTCTTCATTGATAAGCAGCGGTACAAGGGATTTTCCGGGAAGAGTGGCAGGGATTTGTATCCCCGTTACATCCAGTATGGTTGGGAGAAGATCAATTACCGAAACAAGTTCGGGGGTCCTCCTTTCGCTCCCGGGCTTTCCGGGCCAGTGTATGATGAAGGGAATCCTCAGCGCGGCCTCATAATTGCTGCATTTACCCCTTGAGAACTGTGCTCCGTGGTCTCCCATGTACAAAACGATGGTTTGATCGGCCTTCCCCGAGGCTTCAAGCTTTTCCAGCAACATTCCCACAGATGCATCCAGGCGGTTCATGCAATTATAATAATTGGCAGTAAACTCGCGAAGTCTTTCGCTATCCGCACCAACAAAGGGAATGGGTTCCACATCGTCTGCATCAAGTGGATTCTCCGGCAAACCTTCTACCTGTCTTTGAACGGGGTAGTGTGCATCTGGAAAATTCACCATCAGGAAAAAGGGATCGTCCGAAGCATTCATAAAGGTATCAGCCTGCATGGCATAGGCAGGAAGATCTTTTTTTGCAAAGTTGGCACTCTTGATGGGATGAAAATCAAAGGGGATCAGATCCTGCGGATTCACATGGATCTTTCCCAGGCATCCTGTCCGGTAACCTGCTTCTTTCAGGTAGACAGGGAGTGTCTTAAATGGTTCATGCATGCGGTATTTGTGTGTTGCCAGCCCCATCTGCCCGTTTTGATGGGGATAGAGCCCTGTGAAGATGGTGCTGCGCGAAGGACTGCATACAGAGTAGGTAACAAATGCATTTTCAAAAAGCACACCCTTTGCAGCCAGCCCATCAAGGTGGGGGGTTGTAACATATGGATTGTTGTAGCAACCTAAATCCGGACCGTTGTCCTCTGAGACAATCAGAAGGACATTATAGGGATCTGTTTGAACTGAGGTTTTACAGGAAGTAAGCATGGCAAAAATGCCTAATGTGATTGGAATGATAAGTTTTGTCATTGTTCCAGCAGCCAGTTAAGTGAAAATTTTGCAAGCAGAATGTCCTTGTGACCATTGCTCTCATAGAAGAGACCAATCTGCTTATCGGGCAATGCCATCAGGCTTGAATAAGCAAATTGTCCCTCAACCACAGTTTTTTTCTGGGGCCATGTATGTCCATTGTCATAACTGATATAAACAGTTCCATGGGTGCGGCCGGGACCCACGGGAACAGAGCAGAGAAGAATAACTTTTTCTGTATCATCGGGGTTTTCCACTGCAATCAGGCTGCCATTGCAACTAACGGTCTCCAGGGCCGGATCATTTTCCAGGACGGACCAGGATATGCCTCCATCCTTGCTGAAGGCCCTGGTGCGAAGTCGCTGCCCGGCTCCAGTCTTCACAAAAGTCCGGCTATTGAGTAGAAGAGTTCCATCCGGCAGTTCGGCCACCTTCGATTCACTTGCCCATGACATTTCTCCGTTCCATGGTACGCTTTGACTGCGTTCCCAGGTCTCCCCATGGTCGTCGCTGTAATAGCAAAGCACTTTTTTACCCTGGTAAAAATCGCCACCTGCAACGATCAGCCGTCCTGCATGGGGCCCTTTTGTAAGCTGTATTCCCTCACCGGATCCTACAACCATCACTGCTCCCTTAGTATCGACCATCTCTGAGATATCCCGGGGTTCTGACCAGGATTTACCCTCATCATCGCTTGTGACAACAAATTGTTTGCTATGCATATCACCAAGCTCGCCTTTCACATCTTCCGGCACTTTTGTGTAGTCCCATAAAAACAGATTGTAGAGGAGATGAATGCGGTTCTTCTCACCATCGTAGACAGTAGCATTGGGGCACACCGATTGCTTTCCATGGCTTACCACGAAAACAGGATCTTCCCAGGTAAGGCCGTTATCATCACTGACCCTGCACCACAGGTCCTGACCGGAACGATCGCTCCAATCAGAGGCATTCCGTCCCTGGACTGCCACCACGATCTTCCCGGAACTGGTAACCACCACATTCTGTTCCCTGTATTGTGCATATTTTTCATCATTCTCCCCTGTGATCTCCTCTTCCCCTGCAAGGAAAACAGGTATGATTTCGGGAAATTCCGGTACAGCGTCCTTCTTTTCAACCATGCTGCACGATCCAAGCAGGACCGTCAGTGCCATTAATGTGATTTTGCAAGTCATATCATTTATTGTTTTTAGATACAAGTATGGAATCAGTTTCATCCAGAGAGAACCTCACGCTTATTATAAAGGGCTCTTCTCCTTTTTCCCAATGACCATAGGTGGTGGTAACGAAAGTGCCGTCAGGCAGCAATTCCACACCCGGATAGGTGGTGTCCCATCCCTTTTTGTTATCCTTGATCCTGATGCGGTATTCTCCCTCTGTCCCTTTTACCAGGTCTTCGTAGCTGCCCACCCAGGCAACCCAATCTCCTTCGGTGGGACTGCCCAGTCCGGTTTCAGCTGCAAGTTTACTGTAATTGCTTTCCCCGGTTTCCCTGGCTATCCTCACCAATTCACGGTGATATTTGGCCGGACTCCGGTCCCTGAATACTACCAGTAACCTTCCATCGGGGGCATATTTACATACATGCCTGTCTCCCGTCAGAGCATTGGGCATGGGCCTGGGTGCGGTCCAGGTTTTCCCCTCATCACCGGAAAAGATAATCTGGGAGTTATCCCTTCTGCTGTTTTCCCGCAACAACACTGCAATCTGGGATCCATCCGGGGACCGGATCACACCGGGTTCGCAGATATGGATCTCTCTTGACCGTACGATTTCTTCCGGATAGGACCACGTCAGTCCGCCATCCACACTCAAAGATTTATAAAGCGTAAACATCCGGCTGTTGAATGATTCTTTGTCCTTTTCATATTTTTTTTGCCCATCCCTTGTAAAGAAGCGTTTGTCATCATGAAAGAAAGTCATATAATGCCCCTTTCCTGTTTTAAGTTCTATCATGCATCCCATCACCACGATTCCTCCCCAATCGCCCACCTGCTCAAGTTCACTCCAGGTCAGACCGTCATCCTCTGAGACGGCCATCCGGGCTGGATAGAGACCTGAAAACATTACAATGCGCTTTTTCCCGTATTTGTCCTCTACCCTGAACAGGGTGGGTACCTCTTTTGAGGTTTCCCAGCTTTGAGGAGTCTCCAATCTTTCGGACCAGGTAAGACCAGTATCCGTACTTTTCTTATAAACGATGGCACCTCTTCCATGACCCTTGGGGTAGGTGGTGAGGATTGTTTTTTGATCCTCCAGCAGGAGGGTGGACGGATGACCCAGGTATTGTCCGGCTTCCCTGTCAACCACCACCTGCCGGGAGTGATCCCCATCCAGGTCAACCACAGGGATGGATAGATAAGGTTCTGGTTCAGAAACCGGGTTTCCCTGCTTGACCCATTCAGGTGAAAAGGAAGTAAAAGCGATCTTACGGTAGCGTTCAGTTTCATAAAGCAATCCAATATTACCATCTGGAAGACGGGTGAGACAGGAATAGGCATAGTCGCCCGACACCACCTGCCTTGACCAAAGCCAGGTTTTTCCTTCATCCATACTGATTCTAACCGTTCCCTGGTTTCTGCCATACATATTTGCAGGGGAGGCCTGGATCAAAAGGCTCTCTCCATCCTCCGGCCAGCTATAGCGAATTATGCTACCCATACAGGCAGTGCCGGGAAGTCCGAAATCCAACTTCATATTATCCCAGGTAAGTCCTCCGTCCCGGCTGATTGAGTATTTTCTGTATTTACCACCCTGATTCCTGGCCACAAAAAGAATGGAGCCATCTGACAATTCAGCAACCTGGGCTTCGTTCCCAAAGCCTGTATGTCCACTTTGGGGTATTTCGTTGCTGAGATGCCAGGACGTTCCGTAGTCATCGCTCCACGCAACACTGTTTTGCCAATCCCTGCTTCCACCTTCCAGCCTCCGGGTTTCGTAAAGAGGTACAATAATCCGTCCCTTGAATGCTCCCCGTTTGAGCTGTATGGACCTCCCGGGACTCCCTATGGAGAGCTTGCCGGACGGTCTGATCAATTTTGTTATTTCACGTGCTTCGCTCCATGAAAGCCCGTCATCGTCACTATGAATGATGTAGGATCTGGTATTCCGGGGGCCGTCATATCCATTATCGGCCATCTGTATCCAGCCACTATTCCTGGCATGGATGCCATATGGAAATTTCTGATATATGAGCAGGATCCTGCCATTGTCAAGTACGACAGCACTCGGATCGTTTAATGAATTTCGCCCGTCCTCGGCGATCACCTGTTCGGCTTGCCAGCTTTTTCCATTGTTGAGACTTCGCCGGAGGACAATATCATTCTGGGCATGATCGTGCAGCCCCAGCCTTCGTTCTGCGAAAGCGAGCAAAGTGCCTTCAGCGGTGGTGACCATTGAAGGAATCCGATATCCATAGGCAGGATCCGATGTTTCGTTATAAATGAACACTTCCGTGGATACCGGTTCCTGATCCGGCTGGGCACTTACAAACCCGCCACATAAGACGATCAGGATCATAGAAATAGAAATTCGGATCTTGTGCATGTGATTCAATTTTACCTTTGGTCAATAATTATTTCAGTTATTTGTTCTGCCAGCAGCTCATGCCAGCGATCATTGAGATTTCCGGCTCCATTTGTACTGTGACGGTTCAAATGACAGATCCCTGGTTTTGTGCAGGCCATCCTCTGCATTTACCC
>CAYWGP010000100.1:0-10915 GCA_964458155.1 uncultured Bacteroides sp. | reverse complement strand
TTGCACCGGATCCCCTGTCAAAAACCTTTAATAACCGTCTGTACCTACAGTTCACCCAGCCCATCTTTACTTACAACAGGATAAAAATGGAAACGGAAACCCTGGAGCTGGATTATGAAGCCTCCCTGATTAATTTTTTACTTATGCAGCTTAACCTGGAGCGTAACGTATCCCAGGAGTTTTATTCTGTTTACTCCAACCAGATGAGACTGGAGATTGCCAGGGAAGATTTGAAAAACAATGAAGAGAGTTACGAAATTATCAAAAATAAGGTTGAAGGAGGACTGCTTGCCCTGGAGGAGTTATACCAGGCAGAAGTGAACCTGGCCACAAGCCATTCCGGAGTATTTAACGCCGAGCTTACCCTGGCCAACAGCATGGACCAGTTTAAGGTACTTATCGGCCTTTCCCTTGACAGCTCACTTCTTGTTGCAGCCGAGATTATGGCCGACACTGTACCTGTGAACCAGGAACTGGCCATTAACCACGCACTGGATAACAGGATGGAGCTCAGGGAAAGGGAGATCGATATGGAGAAAGCTAATTTTGAGCTGATTGTGGCAAAGTCGACCAATGAATTTGCCGGTTCTGTGACCGCTTCTTTCGGTTTACAGGGAAATAATGAGGAATTCTCAGAACTGTTTGCAACAAACACCAATACCCCGGCTATAGGTATTACATTTAATATTCCGCTATTTGACTGGGGGGAGCGCAAATCTGAGATCAAAGCAGCGGAGGCCAGTTTACAGAGCTCCACTATTAGTTACGAGGTGGAACGAACCGACATAGTGATGAATATCCGTTCGGTGATCCGGAGCCTGAAAAACCTGGAAAACCAGATTGTAATTCAGCGTAAAACCGTTGAAAATGCGGAATTGACCTATGACATTAACCTGGAAAGATATCGCAATGGAGACCTCACAAGTCTTGACCTTGGGCTTTACCAGAACCAGCTTTCCGAAGCTAAGATGTCCCTGACCAATGCAATTATTAATTATAAAATCGAGCTGCTCAACCTGAAAATACAGACGCTGTATGATTTCGAAAAACAGATGCCCGTCATTCCGGAAGAGCTGATGAAATACAAGAATGAAAACAAATAGATATCCAGAACCTATGAAAACAATCCGAATTTCCCTATGGTCCCTGATGATACCTGTATTACTGGTCTCATCCTGCAAGCAGCCCGATATGGAGGTCAGTACCACTGTGGAGGTACCGGTTGGAGTAATCGAAGCAAGCACCTCTTCCATAGAAGAATTTGTAAGTACCACCGGATCGGTATACCCGTCGAAAGTAGTGACTATCAGCTCGGAGATTACAGGAGAATACCGGCTGCAGATCAATCCTGCCACCGGGAAAAGGTATGCACTTGGCGATCGTGTAAAGGCCGGTGCCATACTCATTAAACTGGAGGATGAAGAATATGTAAATGATCTTAGAATTAAATCGAAGGAGGTTGACAAGGAAATCTCCCAGCTGGAGTATGAGAAGCAGCAGGCACTTTATGAAAAGGGAGGAGCCACACTAAGGGATCTGAAGAATGCAGAGATTACGCTGATTAATACGGAGTACGATATGGAGAGCAGCAGGATCAACATGGCCAAGATGTCACTGGTGGCACCCTTTTCAGGTGTGATTTCCGGGCTTCCTTATTTTACAGAGGGGACACGGGTTCCTGCAAATACGGAGATGGTGACTCTTATGGATTACGATAAGCTCTATCTGGAAGCAAATCTGCCGGAGAAGTACTTCAAAAATATCGAACGGGGTTATAAAGTATATGTGACCAGTTACACCACCACAGCCGACACCCTGCTGGGTACCATAACACAGATATCACCCTCCATTGATGCCGAGGCGCGAACCTTTCTCAGCTTTGTGGAAGTGGAGAACAGTAAACAGATTCTGCTTCCCGGCATGTTTGTGAAGGCCGACCTGGTGGTTAACAGCGCGGAGGAGGTCATTGTGATTCCCAAGGATATTATCATGAGCCGGAACCGGAACCAGATTGTTTATGTAGTGGAACAGGGGGTAGCCAGTGAACGAATCATCACCACCGGATTGCAAAATGCCAGCAGTGTGGAGGTAAAGATGGGACTATTAAAAGGGGAGAGTATTGTCAACTCCGGTTTCGAAACCCTTCGTGATCAATCCAGGGTCAGGATACTCAGATAAAACAGCAAGCGCAGAGCCATGTTAAAAGCCATCACCAGATTTTCGGTCAGCTACCCGGTTTCGGTTAGCATGATCATCATTGCCACACTCTTGCTGGGGTTTATTTCCTTCGACAAGCTGGGCATAGACCTTTTTCCTAATCTTCACAGTCCCAGACTCTATATCGAACTGGTGGCCGGCGAACGTCCGCCGGAAGAGATGGAGGAAAAGTTTGTTGATGGGGTTGAATCTCTTGCCATCAGGCAAAGCGGTGTGGTAAATGTTTCTTCCACGTCCAAGGTGGGGGCTGCACTTGTAGAAGTGGAATATACCTGGGAAAAGGATATGAATGAGGCCTTCCTGGACCTGAGCAAGGCCTTATCCACATATAATCAGGACAGTGAGCTTGAAGAGATCAACATTACCCAGTATGATCCCAATTCAAGGCCTGTGATGCTCGTGGCATTTCAGCATAGCGAAACCAGCGATCTGAACGAATTGAGGCAGACAGCTGAGAATTATGTGAAAAATGAACTGATCCGGCTTGAAGGGATAGCCGATGTAGTAGTTGATGGGGCAGAAGAACTTGAAGTACTTGTTGAAACAAATGATTACCTGCTGAATTCTTATAATCTGGATATTTCCACCCTTACAAGTAAGATTGAGAATTACAACCGGAACATATCAGGTGGATCCATCGTGGAGATGGGGAAGCGCTATATTGTGCGCGGAATAAGTGAACTGGAACAGGTGGAGGACCTGGAACAGATTATTGTAAAGATGGATGCTCCCACTGAGGAGTCGGATGGTAAACGCGTTCCTGTTCTGCTAAAGGATGTGGCTTCGGTCAGCTGGAGTCTGAAAGAGCAGGAAAACGGGGTCATGCTTAATGGTGAGGCCTGTGTGGGACTGAGCATCTATAAGGAGATGCGATATAACACGGTTAAGGCAGTTGAAGACCTGAAAGTGGCACTTGAAGATATGCAGAGGGCACTCCCCGGCTTTACCTTTACCATTGTAGAGGACCAGGGGAACTATATCTCCTCGGCCATTGGTGAGGTCAGCGACAGCCTGATCGGAGGTATACTCCTGGCTGTTTTTGTGCTTTTCCTGTTTCTCAGGAGAATTGGCCCAACCTTTATAGTTTCCCTGGCCATCCCGGTATCCATCATAGCCACCTTTGTTTTGATGTACTTTGCCGGCCTTACACTCAATATTATGACTCTGGGCGGACTGGCGCTTGGAGCCGGGATGCTGGTGGATAATGCCATTGTGGTACTGGAAAATATATTCAGGCATCATGAACATGGTGAAAATGCCAGTGATGCAGCGGTCAGGGGAACCACCCAGGTTGGGGGAGCCATCATCGCCTCGACTCTTACTACCATTGTGGTATTTATCCCCATCGTTTATCTGCGTGGTGCATCCGGTGAATTATTTAAGGAACAGGCTTTTACGGTTGCATTTTCATTGCTGGCCTCACTGGTGGTAGCCATTTTGATTATACCCATGCTATATTCAAGGGTATATCGAAAAAAATCTCCATTTACGGGAAGAAAGCGGGAATCTGTTAAGTTCACCGGATATGGGCGCTTTCTTGACAAGTTGTTGAATTACAGGCTCTGGGTGCTTCTGGCTGCCTTAGTCCTGATGGGAGGTGGATGGCTAATGCTGCAGCAGACGGGTAGTGAATTTATGCCGAGGGCCGAGGTCCGGGAATTCTACGTGGATTTGCAGATGCCCGAGGGAACCCAATTGGAACGTACTGCTGGTGCAGTATTCAGCCTTGAAAATATCATCCGTGAAATTACAGGTGAAGATCTGGATCTGATTTACAGCGAGATCGGCCCTACTTCCGGCATTTCTTCAGGAGGAGACAAGCTGTTTGACGACCAGAATATGGCAAGCATCAAGGTGAAAATGAAGACAGACAGTAAAATATCCACTTCTGGTCTGATAGCTGTGCTTACGGATCATTTCAAAGATAATCCCAATTTCACAGCGCTATTCCGCCAGGAGGAAAGTGCGCTTTCGACTATTCTCGGAACCGATGCATCTCCACTGCTTGTAGAACTGATCGGGGAAGAGATGGAGCAGCTGGAAGAACTTACCGGCCTGGTCATGGCCAGCCTGGAGGAGATCCCCGGCATACGCAATATTACTTCATCCATTGAGGGAGGTGCCCCGGAAGTTGAAATTGTGATTGACCGCTACAGGGCAGGTCTGATGAATGTGGATGTCAATACCCTCATAAACCGGGTAAGCGAAAAACTGCAGGGCTCCAGTGCCGGACAGATGACTCTTAATGGCGACCTCACCGATATTACCGTAAAATTGAACGATATAAGCCTACAGGAGCTGGAGATGCTCACCATAGAGGTAAACAATACTGCTTTACTCCTCAGAGAGGTGGCCGATATCGAAATAGGGAGCTCTCCCCGGGAGATTCTTCATAATAATCAGAACAGGATAATAGAAATTGCGGCAGATCTGGATAGCGATCTTCCACTGGACCGGGTGGCAACAGCCATAGATCAAAAGCTGGATGGAGTGGAATTCCCGCCTAAATACAGCTACAGGATAAGCGGAGAGGAGGCATTGAGAAAAGAGTCCATGGGAAGCCTGGGCTTTGCCCTGCTTCTCTCACTGATCCTGGTCTACATGGTCATGGCAGCCCAGTTCGAGAGCCTGGTACATCCCTTCACCATTCTCCTGCCCATACCTCTCGCTGTCGTTGGAGCCATAGCTGTTTTTTATTTCCAGGGAAAAGCACTGAATATCATGGCTCTTATTGGCATTATACTGCTGGTAGGAATTGCAGTGAATGACTCCATCATCCTGGTGGATGCCATTAACCAGTTCCGGAGGGAGGGAATGAAACTCAGGGAGGCCATTGTTTCGGCCGGACAGCGCAGGATAAGGCCCATTATAATGACATCACTCACAACTATCCTGGCCCTCTTTCCTCTTACACTAGGATTTGGAGAGAGTGCATCACTGCGTTCGCCCATGGCCTGGGCAGTGATTGGGGGACTCATCACCTCCACCATGCTTACCCTGGTTGTCATACCCTGCATCTATATGGTATTCGGACAAATGGGAAATAAAGAGAAAAAAGAGGAGGCCCCCGTCGGTGAATAATCATTTTCTCATACAGCGGAAGGTCCTTATATCCATGCTGTTTATAGCAGCAAGCCTGCTGGGGTATATCTCCTGGAAGCACCTGAAAATGGAAATATTCCCCAATGCGGAATTGCCCATGCTGTACATACAGGTAAATTCCAGGATCGAAGTCACCCCCGAATACATGGAGCAGGAGGCCATTATCCCTGTGGAGAGTATGATTGCCGGACTGGAAAATATCGAAGAGATCCAGTCCACTGCAGGGCGGCGGAGCGGCTCCATACTGATTTCCTACGAAGAGCGGACCGATTTGAAATATGCCTACCTGAAACTGGATGAGAAAGTGGCAGGAATCCGCAACGAGCTGCCCGGGGATTTCAGCCTTCAGGTGGTTAAAATAGACCTGGAGGATATTAACAATACCCTGATGAGTCTGCAGGCCAGGGGCTCGGGAGGGGTCGACCGGGTCCGGAATTACGTGGATCAGCATATTGTAAATCAACTTGAAAACATTGAAGGAGTTGCCGCCGTCAACGTCTTTGGAGGCAGGCAGAAATCAGTGGATATTATACTGGACAGGGCTGCCTGTGAGGCATATAACATTGCACCCTCCAGGGTAAGAAGCATCCTTGCCTCCAACATGAACCTCCGCCAGTATGGCGGTGCAGTTAAGGAGCAGGGACAGCGATTTTTTGTTTATCTGAATGCTGAATACGATCATATTTTCCAGATTGAGGAACTGATCATAGGACGTGGGAACAGCCCCGTGAGATTGAAGGACATTGCCGAGGTCTATTATGGAGAAAAGGAGGAGGAGACCGTCAGCAGGGTCAACGGGAAGGATGCAGTCTCACTTGAGATAATCAACGATGCCCAGGCCAATATCATTGAACTTTCCCACAAAGTAGAGGATCAGCTTGAAAAGATAAACCAGGAAGGAGCGCCTTTCGATATCTCCGTGATTGTTCAGGATAACAGTGCTGAACTCATGGAGGATAATATCAACCAGATCATCCGACTGGCCCTCACAGGAGCCCTGCTGGCCATTTTTGTATTATGGGTCTTCCTTCGAAACGTAAGACTTGTCCTGCTGGTAGCCATGGCTATGCCAATTTCCATCTTTACTGCCTTTAATTTCTTTTTTGCATTTGATATATCCATTAACAGCCTTACCCTTATAGGCATTGCCCTTGCAGTTGGAATGCTGCTGGATACCTCTGTAGTGGTACTGGAGAATATTTACCGCCTCAGGAGCCTGGGAGTAAAACCGGCCGAATCGGTAGTCAGGGGGACCAGCGAAGTCTGGCGTTCCATTGTAGCGGCCACCGGAACCACCATAGCGGTATTTATACCCTTTATCTTCTCTTCCGACTTCCTGGTAAAGTTGCTGGCCAGACATATCGGGATATCAATCGTCTCCACCCTGGCTGTATCCCTGTTCGTCTCTCTGCTCCTGATACCCATGGGGGTTCACTTTATCCTTAACCGCAGGAAGCGGGATAGAAAAGAGGTATATCAGGAAGTATCGCTTAATAACCGTCTGGTTCGTATCTACCTGTCACTTCTTAAAACAGCCCTCAGAAATCCGGCCCCAACCATTGTGGGTGTGCTAATACTATTCTTCGGGACCATTATTACCACCCTTGCCGTATCGGTAAACAAGCTTTCTGAACTGGAAACGAACCAGATCACCCTGTACGTTACCATGCCCACGGGAACAACCCTGGATGCCACCGATGCACTGGTATCGGGTATGGAACAGGCCCTCATGGAGATTAAGGAGCATAAGGAGGTAATTTCCAGAATTGAAGAAGAGGAAGCCACAGTTACAATTTTGCTTCAGGACGATTACCAGAAAATCGATAATCGATCCTTCGGGCAAATCCAGTCAGAGGCCTATGAGATGGTGAAAGATCTGCCGGCTTCAGATATAAGCCTGACAACCTCTTCCGGAACCGGAAACATGCGGGCCGGAGGTGGAGGCGGTAACGGTGGCGACGCTGGTTTTGAGCAGCTGCTGGGGATAGGAGAGGATGAAGAGTACATTGTATTAAAGGGACAGGATTTCAATTTGCTGGTTGAAGTGGGGGAGGACCTGCAGTCCTACCTGGATGATCTGGATAATATCAGCTCGGCCAGACTGTCAGTAAGGGAAAACCAGCCCGAGGTTCATCTGGACTTCAACTCCCTGATGATGGACCGGTATGGCATCACCAGAAATGAGGTAAGTAATGAACTGAGTTCTTTTACCAGCGAAATAAGTTCGGGAGTCAGCTTCAGCCAGGATAACGAGGAGTATGAAATCATCATTAAATATAATGATGTGGTAGAAGCGGAGGATAGCGACAAGCGGATGGAGGATCTGCAGGACCTCCGGATACCGGATAGTGATGATGAGACCCTGTTTGAGCTACAGGAAATTTCCGATATCTTTTTTGCTTCAGGTCTGCGCGATATCACCCGGGTCAACCAGGAAAAACAGGTAGAACTTCGCTACCAGTACAACGACGATGTTTACGATTCCAATGACCTTCTGGACTATGCAAGAAGTGAAATAGCAGACCTGATTCAGAATTCCAATATCCCCTCGGGTGTTGCTGTGGAACTGGTGCAGGAAGATTCAGGACTGGATGAATTCAAGTACATGTTTCTTATAGCCATGGTACTGGTCTATATGATCCTGGCAGCCATATTTGAATCCTTTGTGACACCCTTTGTGCTGCTCTTTTCCATACCACTTGCGGCCATCGGATCATTTTTTCTGCTTACAATAACAGGAGAATCGCTTTTCAATGCCAATACCATCATGGGCTTCCTGATCCTGCTGGGGGTGGTGGTCAACAACGGAATCATCCTGATTGATTTCATCAATGTGCTGCGAAAAAGAGGCTTCCGGAAACAGAGAGCCATTCTGCTTGCCGGTCTATCCAGGGTGCGCCCCATATTGATTACTGCAGTCACCACCTGTGCAGCCATGATTCCCCTGGCAATGGGAAATGCAGAATATGTGGAAGCCATTGGGCCACCCTTTGCCATTACAGTCATAGGCGGACTGAGTCTGAGCACCCTCCTTACCCTGGTTTATATTCCCATGCTTTATAACGGAATCGAACAGGCACTGGTCTGGCTGAGAGGACTGAAACTGGTGGTTAAATTCCTGCTGCTGATACTGGAAGCGGGAGGTATGCTGCTGGTACTTTTCTTCCTTGATTCATTTATCTGGAAAATGGCGGCCGGGCTTCTTGTGATTGTTGGAATACCTGTTGCCTGGTGGTTTATTTCGAGCAGTCTTCGTAAAGCATCTGAACGGATCATTGATGAGAAGAGCAAGATCCATATCCAGGTTTCCAACCTGGTAAAAATCTATGGAAGAGAATCAAGAATGGTCAGGGAATTCAAATCAGGCGGCAAACTGGCCGGCGTGGCCAGGATGGCAGACCGGGCATTAAAGCCCAGGCTTGAGGCATTGATCTGGCAGCTTCCCCTGCTTGGTTTCCTGGTCTATTTCTCCTGGTTCTACCTGGTAAGCGGATTCTGGCAGCTGGTATCCTCAGCCCTTGTTTATTATTACCTGCTGTCCATTCTGGGCAACTTCAGTTTCTTATCAGGACGTCGTTGGATAGCCATTATAACCCAGATTATCAGATACGGGGCACCCCTTCTGGTATTGCTCATTTTTCAGATGCGCTGGGACAATGTTGCCATGAGCATTGTGGCCGGAATGCTCTGGTACCTTGTGATCCTGATGGGAACCATCTCTCTCAGAATAAAGCAAAAGGATTTTGAAATAAAGAATGTCCGCTCGCTGTATCGATGGTTCTACTGGTTTGTTTCAGTGCTCCCCGGACTGGGCAGGGGGCCAGAAAAGTTTAAAGCACTCAAAGGTGTCTCGCTGGAAATTGGAACAGGGATGTTCGGCCTTCTGGGGCCCAATGGTGCAGGGAAATCTACCATGATACGGATTATCTGTGGAATCCTGGAACAGAGCTATGGAAAGATCTGGATCAATGGAATTGACACCCAGGAGAAAAGAGAAGAGCTCCAGGGTCTTATCGGATACCTGCCCCAGGAATTTGGTATGTATGAAAATATGTCGGCCTATGCATATCTGGATTACCTGGCTGTACTGAAGGGAATTACGGATCGCGAAGAGAGAAGTATGCGAATCCGGGAGGTTCTTGATTCGGTGCACATGTGGGATCAGCGCAAGAAAAAAATCGGGGCCTATTCAGGTGGGATGAAACAGCGGATTGGCATTGCCCAGGTGCTTTTACACCTTCCACGGATCCTGGTGGTTGATGAACCAACGGCCGGACTGGATCCCAGGGAGCGGATCCGTTTCAGGAACCTGCTGGTGGAGCTTAGCACCACACGTGTAGTAATCTTCTCTACACATATCATTGAAGATATTTCAAGCTCCTGCAACACCATGGCAGTAATCAACAGGGGAGAAGTTCTCTTTAACGGAACTCCCTCCGAAATGACAGAGATTGCCCGGGGCAGGGTATGGAAATCCTCACTGCCAGCTGAGCACTTCGAAGAAAAGGCCGGGAAGATGCTGGTAGTGCACCACATGCGGGATGGAGGGAATATCCGTTTCAGGGCCATATCAGCAGAGAAGCCCTTTGATGATGCCGTTGAAGAGTCACCACTTCTTGAAGATGCCTACCTCTGGTTGCTAAGAAGAGATAAAGAGAAACAGGTAAATGTCTAAGCATATGTTATCTTTCAGATCCACCATACAAAACACCCTTAGCCTGGCCAGGTACAATATGAAAATCATTTTCGGTGGGAAATTCATCTATTTCATCCTGGCTGCCTTTATTTTCTTCCTGGTGTTTGGAATCATCATCGCCCTGGAAAGCAGCGACGTATACATGTATGATATTTACGATCTACTGGCTTTTCCGGCCATCCTTCTGGTCTTCTTCCCTTCGGTATTCGGAATCCAGAGCGATGCCGATCAGCGTACCCTGGAAATAATCTTCGGCATACCCGATTACCGCTACAAGGTATGGCTGGTCCGCTACCTGATGATCCTTTTGCTGGTGTTCCTGCTGCTCTTCCCCTTTGCGGGACTGGCCTACTATGCCCTGCTGAGTTTTCCCGTCATGAAAATGATCCTCCACCTGATGGTACTGATCCTTTTTGTATCCGCATTGGGCTTTTGTATCTCCACTCTGGTCAGAAATGGAAATGCCACCGCAGTGATCATGGTAATCCTTGGCCTCTTTCTATTAATACTGGCCGATGAAATATATGAATCCAAATGGAACATCTTCCTCAATCCCTTTATTACACCACCCAATCTTAACGAAATAGTGTGGAGAGAAATCATCAGGCAGAACCGGATCTTCATGGGAATAGGTTCGCTGGTTCTTATCCTGCTTGGACTGCTTAACCTTCAGAGGCGGGAGAAATTCCTCCCTTAAGTCCCAAAAAAGTTGCCCTTTACAATAAGAATTCTTTTCTTCAGGATTCATTTATTCTTATGGTCTCAAACAGACTGAAATCCATTGATATTCTCAGGGCTCTTACCATGCTCCTGATGATTTTTGTAAATGACCTCTGGACCCTTAGTGATATTCCTGACTGGCTTGGACACGCTGCTGCCAATGAGGATGGAATGGGCCTG
>CAYWGP010000099.1:0-26610 GCA_964458155.1 uncultured Bacteroides sp. | reverse complement strand
CTGGGACTGGGGATTGCATTCACCGATCTCGCCGATTTCAGCAAGATTACCCCCGGGGGAGGCATCTACATTTCGCGGGTGATCCATCAGACTTTTATCGATGTGAACGAGGAGGGGACCGAAGCGGCAGCAGCCACCATTGTGGAGATGATAGAGACATCTGCACCCCAGATCATCCAGTTCAGGGCTGACAAACCCTTCCTTTACATGATCAAGGAAAATTCCACCGGTGCTCTACTCTTCATGGGGAAAGTAGGCAAGCCGGAGCACGGGGGATAAATATACTTTTCCAGAAAGGTTTAAATTTAACAGTATCTGTCATAACTATTAGCGGCCTCAGGGGTTAAATATATACACTTGGTTTCTTTTAGAGGGTGAAGGATCTGAAGTTAAATATCCGCAGAGTGAGCACAGATAGTGAAAAAACAGCCTGTGCAGAACTCATGTCAGGCTCCGAACCCTGGACAACCCTCGGCTTGTCCAGGGATCAGTTAATGAGCACACTCAACGACCCTCTGCATGAGGTACATGCAGCTTATGTAAAGGAAGAGCTGGTCGGTACCATTGTCATTCATTCGCAAGGATCCTTTTCTGCTTACCTTAAGAACATTACCGTCAAACCGTCCTGGAGAGGCCAGAAACTGGGTGAGAAAATGATGGAGTTTATAGAAAATGAAGTCTTCTCTACTTATAAGAATCTGTTTTTATGTGTTTCTTCATTTAACACGGATGCACAGCGCTTCTATAGAAAGATGGGTTATCAAAAGATAGGTGAACTGAAAGATTACCTGGTGGAGGGGCATGATGAAATCTTAATGCGAAAATCCATCGCTCCCATCGTCGAAAGAAAGTAATGATGCGTTTACAGGGCTGTTAATGGCACTAATTTTCGGCAGAGGATTGTCTGTACCAGTGTCCTGGTAAAAATTCAAACAGGCATACATTTATAAGCGAACTAATTGAACTTTTCTCACCCTTACTTGTATTTAGTTTATCGCTGTGATTCCACATATTCGCAGTGTATAAGTCAGGAAATCTAATCAAGTAACCATGAAACGTATTTACCTTTTGCTTTTTACTGCAGTGGGCATGATCTTTACAGCTCTCGCACAAAGACCCGATCACTTCGATGCCCTGGAATGGCGGTTTATTGGTCCCATCGTAGGCAACCGGGGTTCGGTGGTCCTGGGCCATCCTACTGAGCCCAACACCTTCTATCACGGAGCCAGCAATGGTTTGTGGAAAACCGAGGATGGAGGCACTTACTGGGAACCTGTGGGTGATGATTATTTCAACTACGGAAGTATCGGGGCCATGGAATTTTCCGAGTCCAACCCGGATATCGCTTATGTAGGCCTCGGAGAACCTCAGATGCGTAACAATGTAAGCTGGGGGGATGGTGTTTACAAAACCACCGATAACGGACTTACCTGGACGCACCTGGGATTGGAAGAATCCAAACACATTTCGCAGATCCGTGTGCATCCCACCAACCCTGATATTGTATTTGTGGGGGTCTATGGACATGCCTTTGGCCCCAATCCTGAGCGGGGTGTTTACCGGACAAAAGACGGAGGTAAAACCTGGGAACAAGTATTGTATAAAAGCGAGAATGCGGGTGTGATCGACCTGGTCTTGAATCCCTCAAATCCCGATGAGCTGTTTGCGGTGATCTGGGAGTTTGAACGGAAAGCCTGGGGACCCAAGACCGGCGGACCGGAATCCGGTCTGTGGAAATCCGTGGACGGGGGAGATACCTGGACAGAGATCACCTACAAGCCCGGATTGCCCGAAGGTGACCGTGGCCGTACAGGCATGACCATGTCGGCTGCCGACGCAACCCGGGTTTATGCCCTGGTGGACTCCGAGACCAAACCGGGCCTCTATGTGTCCAACGACCTGGGCGAGAACTGGGAATTCGTGACCGATTTCTTCCAGATCATAGGAAGGCCTTTTTACTACAGTCACATTTATGCCAGTCCTCATGATGCCGATGTACTCTGGTCGCCCAACAACCGCATGTTCTCTTCTGCTGACGGCGGCAAAAACTGGACCTTAGAGCCAGGGATTAAGGATGATTTCCATGATATCTGGATTTGCCCGAAGGATCCCATGCGGATGATCGGGAGCAACGACGGGGGCTGCCAGGTCAGCCTGACCGGTGGCACTACCTGGTCTTCCCAGCACACCCAGAAGAATTCGCAATTCTACCGGGTAAACGTGGATAACGACTTTCCTTACAATGTATATGGTTCCGGGCAGGATATCCTGGCCTACAAAGTTCCCAGTGCTTCCCGGTGGGGAGGAATCTCCGGCTACGAGACCACTATCATCGGGAATGGGGAGATCAGCAGTGTCATCCCCAATCCGGAGGATCCCAACATTGTCTACAACATGTCAGGAGGGGCACCCATGGGAAGCGGGGCTCCTTTTACTGTGAATAACATCGCAACGGGACAGAATGAGGTACGGTCCGTCTGGCCGGTGGCCATGTTCGGTCTGAACGCTTCGGATCTGAAGTACCGGTTCAACTGGGACACTCCATATTTTATTTCCCCGCATGATCCCAATACCATTTACCTGGGAGGGAATGTGCTATTCAGGACCCGGGACGAAGGACTCTCCTGGGATGTTGTGAGTCCGGACCTGACCAACGACATCAAGGAGAGACAAAGAATAACCGGAACTCCCTGGCTAAGTGAATATTTCGGACAAGAAATCTACAGCACCATTTCCAGGATGGCTGAGTCTCCTGTAAAGGAAGGACTGATCTGGACCGGATCGGACGACGGCAAGGTATATGTCACCAGGGACGGAGGAGCCAACTGGGAAGATGTGTCCATAACAGGCGCCCCGGAATATTCCCAGATAAAGGAAGTGGAACCCTCTCCCCATGATCCTGCTACGGCTTATATAGCCATCAGCAATTACAATACCTACGACGATTATAATCCCTACCTGTATAAGACTTCGGATTACGGGCAGACCTGGACCAGCCTGACGGACACTTTCCCCGGGGCAGAGATCACCCGGACCATCCGGGAAGATACAAAGCGTAAAGGTCTGCTCTTTGTGGGAACCGAAACCGGAGTCTTTTATTCCCTGGATGACGGACAAAACTGGGCCTCCTTGCGCGAGAACATGCCCGCTGTTCCCGTGGTTGACATGGTAATTAAGGATGCGGATCTGGTCATTGCCACCAACGGACGCGGATTTTGGATTATGGATGACATCACCCCCATACGGGAGCAGGGGGATGTGCAGACTGCCCTGCCTTTCCACCTCTACCCGGTTACGGATCATACCCGTTTTGGCTACAACTGGTGGCTGGATTATGTGCCTGGAGGAGATCCGGCGGATAAGAAGAATTACTTTGTGCAGAACATGCGTCCGGGCTTAACCTATTACGAGCTGACATTTAAGCCCGTGAACGGGGAACGCAAGCGCAAGTTTATTGATGCGGGCGATCCAAAACCACTTGGAACCCTTATCTATTTCCGCCTCAATAGTGAACCTGAGGAGATCAGTCTGACCATTCTGGATCAGTCAGGAAAGGAAATCAGGCATTACGGCAAGGAGGAAATGATGCTGAACACTGGAAACGACGGCACCATCAACGGCGGACTGAACAAATTTGTCTGGGATACCCGCATGGACAGGGTCACTACCGTACCCGGCAGGCCGCCTACAGCCGTAGCACCCATCGTTCCCCCGGGTAAATATACCGCTAAACTGACGGTGGATGGGGCATCTCAAACCCAGGATTTCAAAGTACACATGAGCCCCAAGGAGTCCTACACCCTGGCCGAGGCTGAATCCAAATTCTCTTTCTGGATGGAACTCTACAACAGCGTGGAAGCCTCCACTCAAAAGGTGATAGCGGCTAAAACACTGAAGGAAGATTTAGATGCCAGACTGGAAGCTTATAAGACCAGCGGGGCAAGTGCTTCTAAGATCAAAAAAGCCGAAGAGCAGGCAGCTTTTGTTTCCGGCATCGTGGATAGCTACGAAGGGGCTTATGTGTCCACCGGGCGTACCCTGGCGGAGATCATCAACCTTCCGGCTACCATCCTTTCAAAAATGGCTTTCCTGAGCGGTATTCTGGATCACTCGGAAGGCCCTGTAAGCGAGAATATGAAAGCGGTCTTTGCCGAACTTCTGGTGGAATCCGAAGCTGCCGATGCTGCCTATAAGGCCAGCATGGACAAGGAACTGCCAAAGTTTGAAAAAGCAGTTAAATAAGGCATAAGACTCTACAGAATCAAGCTCATGAAGAGTACAATCGCCTGCCTGGTTTTGCTCTGGGTTCTTCCCTTCACAGGGCAGGCCCAGGAGCCTGAAAGCGGTGAAGCCGAAAAAAAGAAGGGCGGATTTGGAGGTCCCGGCCAGGTGGAATATCAGCTGGAGGAGGATGAAGCTGACAAACAGCCCTTTTTTGAGTTGGGGTTCATGCAGCCTTACTTCGATTTCAAATCCAGGTTGAAGGAAAAGACAGGCCTGGGTTTCGGACTGGATTATTCGCTTGGCTACTTTGGAGCCAGTAAGAGCCTTGGAGAAAAAAGCGCGAGTTCCGGCATGGTCCGCTTTTACGGATCCTGGGATTTGATTGGAAAAGGGGATGAAAACACCGGTGCCTTTGTTTTTAAGATCGAGCACAGGCAAAAGTATGGCGCCATTCCTCCCAAATCGTTTGGATTTGAGACAGGGTACGTGGGGATGGTTCTTCCTCCCTTTAATGACGACGGATTCCGCATGACGAATTTCTACTGGCGTCAGCGTTTCCTGGAGGGAAGGATTTCCATGGTCGCCGGTCTGCTGGATGCCACCGACTATGTGGATGTATACGGACTGGCCAGTCCCTGGACCCATTTTACCAACTTTGCCTTCTCCACCGGATCTGAGACCATGTTTGTTCCCAATGATGTAACCCTGGGTCTGGCTATTGGAGGCTATATCACCGATCACATCTATGCCATGGCCGGGATCAACGACGCCAACTCAGATCCCACCCAGCCTTTCAAGAGCTTTGAAACCTTCTTCTCCGAGAAACAGTATTTCACAAGTGTGGAGATTGGATGGGTGAGCTCCCGCGCTAGACATTTCTTTGATAACATCCACCTCCTGTACTGGCATTCGGATGGAAGTGAATTCCAGGAGGCTTTACCCGGCTGGGGACTTAATTTCTCCGGAACCTGGTTCATACAGGATAAGTACATGCCCTTCCTCAGAGGAGGTTATGCCGTGGATGGTGGTTCCCTCTTGCAGAAGTCGGTCAATGCCGGTTTCGGATGGTACCAGGCCTCCAACAGTCATTTGCTGGGAGCGGCCATTGGCTGGGGTGAGGTGAATGAAAGCACCTGGGGAGAAGATCTGGATGACCAGATATCCATGGAAGTCTTCTACAGGCTGCAGCTATCATCACATTTTGCACTTACTCCTACCCTGCAGTTCGTGGTGAATCCGGCCCTGAATCCCGATGCGGGCTCCATCTTTATGTGGGGATTTCGGGGGAGACTATCCCTGTAACATCGCAGTTAAGGCTTTTTGATCTAAGACTTGAAATAGACCTGAGTCTTTCGGGGAAGGTGGGATCAGAATGACATGCCCTGCAATATCTTGATTCATATGTAATTTCGGCGTAAATTAGTAGAACTGACCCTCTGTTCCGTTCTGCTGGCCTGGCAGGATTGTGCGTGCACTGAATCTTTCAATCTTTCAAGCATTCCATCATGAAAAAAATTCTGCTATCCGGACTTATGTCCCTGTCTCTGATATTCCTCTCAACCTTTCTCAGTGCCCAGGCCCCAACAGTTGCCTGGGAGGATCATTACCCTTTACCAGGCGATTATGAAACTGGCAACTATACTGCCAATGAAATCAAACAGTCTCCTGTCTCCACTGGATATGTACTGGTGGGCAGCAGGAGTATGAACTGGAAAGGAAACGGATATAACGAGGTGATGGTGATGCGGATTGACAAGGATGGAGGATCCATTGCAATGGATAATACATTTACAGGAACTTCCACTGATGAAATATACGAGGAAGGCGAGTGGGTCACATATTCCGTTCCCTGGGACCAGGTGGCTTATGATATGGCCTTTTCTTTTGCTGAAGATAACAGATATCTGATTACCGGTTACAGGGACACTACACTGATATCTGCTGAAACTCCGCCCGGACTATTCCTGATGGAAGTACGTGGCGATGGAAGGGTGGCCTTTGACACGCTCTACTTTAACAACAATCTGGACTGGATCATGGGGCGTTGTATTTATCCTGACCTGGAAGGTGGATACATTATCGCCGGATCCATCCTGGAAGATGGTGGAGGTGCGGAGCAGATCATGATGACACAAGTCAGGAAGAATGAACAGGAAGCCTATGATATAGTGACTTCTCCCGGCCTATTCAGAGTAAACCCGGTTGGTGATGGCGGATATGCCACCTGGATCAGACCCTTCGGGGACGGCTACCTGGTGGGTGGCACCACCAGAAGAAGTAATTACGGAGATGATATATTCATCCAGAAAGTCGATGAGGACTTGTTCGAGGTAGAGACCTACTTTTACGGCGATGTGGAGGATGAATTTTTCTCTGATGCAATACTTTCTGGTGATACCATTTACATTGCTGGTTATTTACAGGATCCAGGGTCCGGCTTATTTCAGATTTACGTGCTGAAAGCCGGGTCAGATGGTACCGTTATCTGGGAAGAGACCTACGGGGGAAGCTCCACTCTCTTTGCTTATAGTATCATGCGGACAGGCGATGGCAATTTAATGGTGGCAGCGAATTCCGTTGAAGGCGCCTATTCTCATATGGCCCTTTTAAAGATCGATGCAGCCACGGGCGACTCCCTGTGGATGCAATCTTACGGATCCCAATATCAAAGTGCCGGGACCAGGGATGCCGCCAGCACCTTTGATTACAACTACGTGGTAGCCGGGCGCGCCTCATATACCGCATCGCAGGATCCCCGTGTATATGTCGTGAAGCTGGACAATCCAAACACAGCGGACCTGCTCCTGTCCAAAGAGGGACTCGACCTGGCCATTGTGCAGGGCACGCCCACCAAGGATGTGATTGATGTAAGTGCGGATAAGATCAACTTGTTCGGGATCATGGTGAAAATCGACTCCCTCTTCCACCCTTCGGTGGGTGACCTGGAAATTACACTTGAACATGGAGAAACCACCGTAACGCTGGTTGACCGGCCCACAAACTCGGGTGAGAATTTATTCCATACGGCATTTGCGGACCAGGCCGAAGTATCATTGCATCTGAGATTTGCTCCATACACCGGGTGGTTTTTACCCGAAGAGCCTCTCTTTCCCTTCCTGTTCCACGATCCTTCAGGTGAATGGACCCTGACCATTAACGATCATGGAATTGGTGGACTCAAGGATGCTACCCGGTTCTTTGACGGATGGAGCCTGAATCTCCTTACAGAGTCGGGTAGCGGGACAGGCGTTCCCACGGTGGAGATGATGGAAAACTTTGGACTGGAACCCATAAAACCCAATCCATTGAACCTGGAGGCCACCATTGCCTTCCGGCTTCCTTCTCCCGGTCATGCCAGGCTAAGCATCTACAACCAGGTAGGACAGGTGGTGGATGTACTTGCCGATGAGGAGCTTTCAGAAGGTATAAATGAACGGACCTGGTACCCCGGACCCCTGGCTCCGGGCATCTACTTTGTTCACCTTGAATCGGGTGGTATGGTCAGTGTCCGGAAGGCTGTCCTTACGAGGTAAGTATTTCTCTATTTCTTAGTCCCGCCAGAGGGAGGTTTTGCTTTGGTGTCGTCGGAGCGGATATGCAAATCTCGCTGTGGGAAGGGGATCTCGATGCCCGCTTCGGCCAGTTTCCTGTTAATAGCGGTATTTAATTCGCTCTCTGTTGTAAGTCTGTTATCAATATTCACCCATGCCAGTAACCTGAAATCCAGGGAACTATCTCCAAAACCAATGAACAATGAATAGGGAGCGGGGTTCTTTTTCACCATTTTATGCTCCTCGGCTACTCCCCTCATGATATCCAGCACCAGTTCCGGATCTGTACCATAAGCCACACCCACCTGGATATCCATCCTGCGGTTGGAGTCCGAAAGTGTCCAGTTGATCATCTCGTTGGAGATCAGATTGCCGTTAGGGACAATCACCTCTGCACCGTCGAAGCTCTTTACCCTACTGGAACGCAGACCGATGGATTTCACTGTGCCCATCAGCTGGCCCACCTGTACCACATCACCCACATTAATGGGGCGTTCAAAGGCCAGGATCAGTCCCGATACCATGTTATTGAAGATATTCTGAAGGCCAAAACCTATACCCACCGAAAAAGCACCCAGCACAATGGAGAGATTGGTAAGGTGCATCCCCGATGCTGCCGCGGCCAGGAAGAAGCCGCCTGAAATCAGGACAATCTTCAGCAAGAGTAAGATTGTACCGGGAAGGCCTTTGGTTGTCTTCACCCGTGTAAATACATCCTTCTCCAGGATTTTGTTGATAATTCTGGATATCATGATGGACAGCCAGATCACGAAGAAAAAGATCAAAATGCTGCCAAGGGTAACACTAACGGCCCCGATCTCGATTCCACCGGTGAGGACCCCCCTGCCCCAGTCAATTACCAGGTCCTTCACTCTTAATATTCTGAGCGCAAAGGATATGAAGACAAGCAGGAGGGCAAAATCCATTATCCACAAACTCTTTTTATAAATTACCTGAAACTCCTCTTTAACCACATTGAGCTTCTGGAAATAATTGCTGGAAAGGGTCAGGTAAAGAATGGTTTCGGCAATTTTGGTGGAAAGATGGATTCCAATGGCCAGGATCGTAATCTGTAAGGGAGTGAGGGTGAAAAACTCTGCCAGCTGGAAGGCACCTACCAGGTTGGCAATAATGGCCAGGATTTGTAAGACGCCAAATATCGATATCAGCGTTCTCATTGATTTATATACCAGCCTGTGTCTGATCAAGGGGGCAAATGGTCGCTTCCTGTAAAGCCAGGCATAGATCCATATTCCGGTAAAAGATAATCCCATCAACAGAATTCTAAGCAACACACCGGGATGGTAAGCGAGATCATAAAGCATGGTCATACTTACTGCTACCAGCAGCACAATGATCCAAATCTGGAATATTGTTCCATATATCCTTATCATAAGAATGGCCATGGCCACAATCATGACCAGCCCGTTAATGTCTAAATATGTTGCTGGGAGGTCGGGGACCAGGAGACGGATCATCAGAGACACTATAAACATAGTGGAGACCACCGGGGAATTCACAATAATAAGGTTCAATTTCGACAGGTCGGAGCGATCCTCGGAGATGACCTGTTGGTGGTTTCTTTTGAACCAGATTGCAAATGCCAGAAGCGCCATCATCATCAGTGTCGCAACGATCATGGATCGCACGTAGTCTGACTGGAAGATAGCCCGGTCAGCTTTGATGGTTTCTTTAATCTCCTGAATATGAGATTGGAACAGCTTTTTGTTGCCCAGAGTGGCCAGAGCTTTGAAAAAACCGGGTGCGTCCCTCTTTAAGATCGTTTCTCCAAGCACCAGCTTCTGATCTTTCACCCTGGCTACCAACTGGTCCAGATTGCTATTGCTATCAGCCAGCCTGTCCTGCATCTCTAAAGTAACTTCCAGGTCCTTCTGGAGCATGTTACTCACCGAGTCGATCTTTTGAGTTATTCTTTCCATGCGTTCGATCCGTGTCCCCATAGTCGCATCATCTCTCTCCTTCTCCAGGGTAAGTTGCCACCTTTCCATGTTGCTCTGAAGTTCGGACAGCGAGCTTTCAACATCCCCGGAAATCCTGGATAGGCGATCCTGCAATGTTTTTATATGATCCGAAAAATATTGAGCACGTAGAGTAATCTGATCCAGTTCCCTGCTGCTCAAAACCTCCAGGTAGCGCGTGATTGAATCGCCCAGGAATCCATTGATCCCGGAGACCAGGATTTCCACCTCATTGAATAAGCCTGTAACGGTCTCTTCGCTTAATAACTTCGCCTCCGCGTCATTAATCAGATTGTTGGTGTTGTTAAATGCCTGTGTGATTCCAACGGTGAGGAAGGCTTGAGGAGCTACACTGTCAGCTGCCACCTGGGTGGCCTCGTCCTGACCGGCCGGTGGAATGATGCTCTGGCCAGGTATGTTGTAAGGGAGAATGCAGGTGATAGAAAAAATGACAGTCAGCAGGAGCGTTCTAATATTCATAGGTCAGACTCTTAGATAGTCAAATCTACAAAATAGTATCTTTAGGGATGCGATTCACCAGGCGAAAATTTATCAGGCTCACCTCAACGGGAGTCATTCTGCCACTTATGCGACCCATCCACCTGAGAGCCCGGTCAGCAGGCCATGGCGAAATCACCCTTAGCGAAGAGGCACTCCGGATTCACAGGGAGGCGCTGGTCATTGACGGCCACAATGATATGCCGGGGAATATCCTGGACAAAAAGTTGAACTCCAATCCCGGATTCAGCCTTTATGATGTCCAGCCGCAACTACAGACCGATATACCCAGGCTCCGGAAAGGGGGCGTGGATGCCCAGGTATTTGTGGCCTATATATCGCCCGATCACATGCGCACCGGGGGAGGGAACCAGGCCTGCATCGAACAAATCGAATTGATTCACAGCCTTGTTGAATCGCACCCTGATGCGCTGGAACTGGCTACCAGCGCTGCTGACATTAGCAGGATCGCCAGCCGTGAGAAGATTGCCACCCTTATTGGTGTGGAGGGCGGACATGCCATTGAGAATGATCTTGATAATCTGGAGAGATATTACGAATTGGGAGCCCGTTACATGACCCTGACACATAATGATACTACCGACTGGGCCGATGCTTCTTATGATACACCCAGGCACGGGGGACTCTCCTCATTTGGGGAGAAGGTGGTGAAGAAAATGAATAAGATGGGGATGCTGGTGGATGTTTCTCATGCCTCGGACGATACGGTCAGGGACGCTCTCCGGGTAAGTAAAGCACCGGTTATCGCCTCACACTCCTCGGTGAAAGCTATCTGTCCCTCACGCCGCAATCTTACTGACGAACTGATCAAAGGAATTGGGGATTCAGGCGGACTGGTTATGGTAAATTTCTTTCCCATGTTCCTGGTACCCGAAGGGGCGGCTATCGAACAGGCATATATCTACCAGTCACTGGCACTCAGATCCAGGAAGCTTTCGCCTGAGCAGTTCAGGGAAGAGATGGATACATGGGAAAAACAACAGCCTCCCATGCCCAGGTGTTATGTGGGTCAACTGGTGGATCATATCGATCACATTGTGCAGGTGGCAGGAATCGACCACGTGGGACTTGGTTCAGATTATGACGGGATCACCTACGGACCGGAACAAATGCCCGATGTGTCCGGATTTCCATATGTAACGCAGGAGTTGCTGAATCGCGACTACAGCACCGGGGATGTTAAAAAGATACTGGGTACGAACTTTATGAGGGTTCTTTCCGGCGCATAGAAATCTTAATGCTTATATTTGATCGGCATGAAAACATTTACTCCTATATTGCTCCTCTCACTTGCATTGGTGCTTTTAGTCACCCAATGCAATCAGGACCAGGATCCCAATGATCCCATCAAAACCCGTGACCAGGCCTTCCTCGATGCCCTCCTGGAGGGCACCCCGGATGGGGAAGGCAATCTTCTGATTATTGATACCAATGGCGATGGACAGATAAGTTATGCCGAAGCTGAGGTCGTCACCTACCTGGATGTGAGTGGAAAAGGCATTATTAAAATGGACGGGATTGAAGATTTCATCAACCTGGAGCACCTGTATTGCCATTTCAACCAGATTCAGGTACTGGATCTTACTGAAAACATGGCCCTGGAAACATTATCCTGCTGGGGAAACAGGCTCAGCATCCTGAATGTCTCCAATAATACTGAATTAAAGGTGCTGGATTGTTCCTTCAACCTGCTTCTAAGCCTGGATGTTTCTCAAAACGATGCCCTGCAAACCCTGGATTTCATAAGCAACCAGGTCC
The DNA here is from genome assembly GCA_964458155.1 of uncultured Bacteroides sp. Classification (GTDB taxonomy): domain Bacteria; phylum Bacteroidota; class Bacteroidia; order Bacteroidales. The sequence continues at coordinate 14,579 of CAYWGP010000099.1, read as the reverse complement.
CTGAGATTAGCCTTGCCGGTAAAGATTCATTGAAGATATTGCTCTGTAATGGAAACCGGCTCACTTCTCTCGATGTTTCCAACAACCCTGTCTTAACCACCTTAGAATGCTCTATAAACCAGCTGACATCCCTGGATGTTTCCAATAATCCTGCCCTGGTGTCACTTTCATGCAGCGAAAACCTGCTCACCACCCTGGATGTTTCCCAAAACCCGCTTTTGAATTCGCTGGAATGCATGACCATGCAGCTATCGACCCTTGATCTCTCAAAAAACCCGGAACTGGAATGGCTCTACTGTAAGGATAACCAGCTCACCACCCTGAATATTAATGCCAACAGCAAACTTATAGATCTGTTCTGCTCATACAACCAGCTTAGCTCGCTTCACCTGGTAAATAAGGCAGATCTTCGACATTTGTATTGTGGCAACAACCAGATCACAAGTCTTAATTTATCCAACAATTTCAATATCTGGATAATGGATTTTACCAATTCACCGGCCCTGGGTGAGGTTTGTGTCTGGGAGATGCCCTTCCCCCCGGAACATATTCTGGTTAACTCTGCGAACTGCCCCAATATGTTCTTCACTGATGTTTGCAGTAAGTAAGTTATTGCAGTTTTTGAATGAAAAGTTAGTGCTCAACAAAATACCTGACTAAAGTGTCTTATCTTTAATAGCAAATCAAGCCCGTTCCTAAAAAAAAGGCAATGAAAAAGCTGGTTCTGTTGATCATATTCCCTTTGCTCTGTATTTGTTCTGTAAATGCCCAGTGGTATGAAAAAAAATGTGGCGTCCGGGATATAGACCTGGCTACATCAGAGGAGTTTGACTGTATGTGGGACAAGGCTGATAAGCTTGTGCATGCGGGAATGAGGACCTGTGGGGTGGGAACCGGTATTGCCCTTATTGGTGGCATATCCATGTTTATATCCAGTGCATCGGATGGCGGATACTCCATGATTGGTGCCACAGGCATAATGTTTGGACTTGCAACTGTGGCCGCAGGTGTCCCCATCTGGGCTGTTGGAGGCTCCAGGAAATCCAAACTCGTGGAAAGTCCGGCCTACCAGGATTCCCAGTATGCGACATTACAGATCGCGCCTGTGCTGCAAAAGAATCAGTTCAGCAGTCAAACCTGCCTGGGTGTTTCAGCCTCTTTGTATTTCTAAACAAAAAGCCCCCGGCTTTCCACCGCGGGCTTTGTTTAAAAAATTTGGCTCTGACCTGACATACTATTGTTTTATCAGCTTCCTTGTATAGAGACCTCCTTCAAGGGTAGTTAGCTGAAGGATATAAACACCCTCCGGTTCATCCTGGAGGTCTAATAGAATTTTCGTCGAAGGCAGGTTCGTAAATTCTTTTATTACTTTTCCGCTAACGCTCAGTATACGAATCTGGCTGACCCCGGAGTTTAAATTCCCAAAATCCAACTGAGTCTCAGAAGTAAGGGGATTAGGGTAAACCTTGATGGACCCTGAAGCATCAAACCCTTTCTCCTCTACATTTACTAAAGTTCCGTCATGGACTTTATAACTGAACCAGGTATCCAAATCAGAATCGAATATCCAGAATAACCTGTTCGCCCATGATGTCTTAAAGTAATCGGCTGGATATGCTGTTGCAGGCAGTTGTGAATGCCCCACATATTCACCTAAGATGTTAATAAATATAAATCTTAGATTCGCATAATCATATACCCCGAAATCCATATCCGGGAAACCAGTGTAAAAAACCGAGTTAATATTAAGTGTTGTACCTGATGGCAGCCCGGTAATTAAGGTCGTTCCCAATGGAAGATCATCGAGACGGCTGTAACGATAAAGGTTCCCGTCGTAATAGTAGTCCAGTTCATATCTTGCAGTGTCCATATCCCCAATACTCTGAATGTCCGGTTGTGTGTTCGCTGCCACGATTGAGCCACCAGCACCTGCTGTTCCGTTAAATGGATCAAGGTTTCGTGAAAATATGCCTGCCGAACTATAGCCGTTTCCTTCAAAAGTAAATAGAAATGGATTCCACCAGGCACCGCGATAATCAAAATCGGAAACTACTGAGTCCAAAAACATCCCGTCAGCATCGTAACTATCTACATAATATGTGCCTGAACCGGCATTTACACTGTAATATACTTCCATAAGAGGATTATATGCCAGACTGCTCCTGTTACCTGTACCGGAAGCACTTGCAGCGAGACTTATTGCAGTTTGCTCAGCATCTGCCAGAATAGTGATCTGCGTATTTCCATCAGCGCAGAAAATAAAAAAAACGGCAATGCTTAAAAAAGAAAAAGGTGTGTAGAGTTTTTTCATATGTAAAGCTGTTTTGGTTTGTGTATTCAAGTTACGATAAAATTGAATACCAATGCATTAGATAAGTTCAAAAAGTGTTAAACAGGATGTTAACTTCTTTGCATCTACGTTCGGGCAGTTCTCAGCGAAACATATAGTTCAGGTGGCTGGAATCGATCACGCAGGGCTTGGTTCGGATTATGACGGGATCACCTACGGACCAGTGCAGATGCCCGATGTATCCGGGTTTCCATATGTAACACAGGAGCTGCTGAACCGCGGGTATCGCACGGGCATGTTAAAAAGATCCTGGGCGGGAACTTTATGAGGGTTTTGAACGAGGCGGAAAAGTAAGCCCGGATATAAGTCATTTAATATCAACGAAATATTTGACTTTTACGTTCCATTGGCCGTAACTTGCAGTTAATCATCCATGCCGAAAGAATCATGAAGGCATTGCTCAAGGTATTGCTTTTCACGCTGACACTAACTTTCTTATTTACTCAGTGCGAAGAGGACAATGGTCTGGATATTCCGGATGATGCATTCTTTGCTGCCCTTATTGAAGAGGGAGTTGATACAAATGGAGATGGTTCCATTAGTAATTCTGAGGCAGAAGCGGTCACAATTCTTGATGTAAACTACAAAGGCATTTCAGATCTTTCGGGAATAGAAGCATTTATTAACCTGCTTACACTGTATTGTGCATATAACAATTTCTACAAGCTGGACTTATCTGAGCTTCTTGCCCTGAAAGAGCTAAATTGCAGTGGTAACCAAATTGCCAGACTTGATATTTCCAGCAACAGTGCTTTATCGATATTGTGGTGTGGGGATAACAAGCTGACCGGCCTGGATGTTTCGAATTGTGTTGCCCTGAAAGAACTGGATTGCTGGAACAGCAACCTGAGCCAACTGGATCTATCCTCTAATATAGCTCTCGAATTATTGTATGCCGGGAACAACCAACTTACAGAACTGGATATTTCCAATAACACAGCCTTATCATTCTTATGGTGTGGAGATAACAAGCTGAGCAGCCTGGATATTTCGAAGAATCCCGCTCTAAGAACTATTGGGTGCAATAGTAACCAACTTTTTGAATTGGATGTATCGGATTGTCCCAATCTGGAAGACATATATGCCGATAACAACGAACTTCGAGAACTGGATCTCTCTCAAAATTCAGAATTGATTTCACTTTCATGTGGTGATAACTACCTGACAGGTCTGGATCTTTCTAATAATACGATCCTGCAATCATTGTATTGCTCCGGGAACAATTTAGCTGCTCTTGATGCATCGAACAATGTTATACTGCAGGAACTGATTTGTAGTGAGAACCAGCTTACTGAACTGAATCTTTCCAACAATACCGCTTTGCGCTATCTTGATTGCCATTCCAACCAGCTAAGCAGCCTGGACCTAACTGAGAATGCAGCCATCTGGGACCTGAATTGTGATAATAATCAGCTCAGCGTGCTGGATCTATCGGGTAATGGAGCCCTGTGGGCAATATATTGCAGTAGCAACCAGCTAAGCACACTGGATCTTTCTAACAATGGGGCATTGGAGTGGATGGTATGTGAGGAGAATCAACTTTCCTCTCTGGATGTTTCAGGAGCTGCTGTTTTATACGGTTTGTACTGTGGCCAGAATCAACTTGCCTCGCTGGATGTATCCAATAACAGGCTCCTGGGCGATTTATCATGCGGCGGCAATTTACTTAGCTCGCTGGATATTTCAAATAATACCTCCCTTTACTTTCTGGATATATCCATTATGCCCTCTCTTTTTGAAGTTTGTGTCTGGACCCTCCCTTTCCCTCCGGATCCATCGGATCTTGTAGTGCAATCCGGTGGCAGTCCCAATGCCTACTTCTCAGATGCTTGTACAAAGCGTTAATTCTCAACAAAGTACTTGACTTGTACGTCCAATTGTCCGTAACTTGTAGATAATCATCCATGCTCTGGCAATCATATTATGAAGAACCAACTTTTATTGGTCGGTTTCATTCTATTATGCTGTAATTCTGCACATGCCCAATGGTATGAAAAATCCTGTAGTGCCCGGGAAATCGAAGCTCATGGAGAGTCCGGCTTATCAGAATTTCCAGGGAGCGTATTTACAAATCTCACCCATAATCAAAAAAAATCATTATGAAAAAATTAATTATTGCAGTTGCCTTTATCCTGTTTGCAGGAGTCGCTTTTGGACAAACCCTGGAAAAGGGGGGAGTCGTTGCCTTACATCGAATGGAAGTAACCCTTGCCGCTGGTGTAAGCATTGATCAATATCTGGATTTCTGGAAAGAAAATATACTTCCAGTAGCCAAAAAGGTATTTCCAGGTGTATCAATGCACATGTTGAAGGGAATTGGAGCAGAAACTCAACATGAATATGCTGGGCTCTACTTTTACGAATCAATGGATGTGTTGCGTAAATACTGGAACGAGGATGGTACTCCAACCGAGATAGGAGCCGCAGCCATGGGGAAACTACAACCATCACTTGATGAATTGAGTAAGCTGGGAACCTATACCCAAATACCTAGTGATTGGGTGGTAATAGGTAATTAAGACCTTGTATATGAAGCCCCCGGCATGGCACCGGGGGCTTATCAATTCCAGGTATCAGGCCCTGGTTTACTCCGGTACGATCACATCGTCTTCGCTGTTCTTCACCCCTGCACCCCTCTCCTCTTCTACCTTACCATTCATCTTGGCCTCGTACTTCTGTCTCCATTTGCTTTTAGGATAATCCTCATTGCAGCGGTATTTGCGGCTGTGACGACTTTTATCTTTGCCGCCGCCACCGATCCCAGAAAAGAGGATCTTGGAAAGGACCAGCAGGCCAAGGGTCTGCCAGTAGGCCAGTTCGGGACCGTTAAAGAGTTCGGGTATTAATGCATTCCAGAGCAACATCACCACAAAGGTGAATCCGAATACGGCGGCTACTCCCAGCACGCCAAATCCTGCGTATTTAAATCCTGTTCTTGCTTTCATGATTATTTGTTTTTATAGTTATTTTTCTTTTATCTGATTATACAATTCTCTGAGTTGTTCCCTGAGGTATGTTACCGCATACCGTTTCCGGGAGAGCAATGTGTTGATCCCTTCGCCGGTAATCGCCGAGATCTCCTTAAAGCTCATGTCTTCAAATTCGTTCATTACAAATACTTCCCGCTGTGCCTCCGGCAGCTTCTCCAGGCTGGCCTCAATGGCCTCCCAGATCACACCCCGCATGTACTCATCTTCCGGGGAGCGGGTAAGTGACGGCAGGATGTCCTCCAGCATTAAGGGCGCTCCGCTTTCATCCTTAGAATTAACTACCTGGTCCGAAAAACTCTCAGTTTTCTTTTTCCGGTAAAAATCTGTGATACGGTTGCGCGCCACCGAAAACAGCCAGGAGGTAAGGGAAGCGACCGAGCGGATATCGTTGAAACCCACCGTAAGCTGGTAGTAAACATCCTGGGCAATATCCCGGGCATCCTCTTCATCGTTTACCCTTTTGCGGATAAAGCTCAGCAGTCGTCCCTCTTCATCCTGTACCAGTTTTTCGATATGTTTTTGCTCTGCGGCGGTCATGATTTAATCCTTGCCTTTGTTTCTGTAGACGAATGAGGTAATGAAATATTTTAAACAGTGGCGAATTCATTGTAAATTACAAAACAAAGCTGATTCTGAATAAGAACTGGGACTGGACCCCGGAGAATCAAAATAAAAACTAAATACCATGCAAAAACTAAGCTCCGTTTACCTGCTGTGCTTATTATTATCCACTGGGCCTTTGCAAGCACAGGAAACCGGCATTGAAGTCAATAAAAGCTGGGACCATGAGCGCCACTCATGGAGCGCACACTGGATTACTCATCCCACGGCATCCACACTCGATTACGGTGTGTTTCTTTTCAGGAATGAATTCCGCCTGGAACAGGCTCCCGAATCGCTGGTGGTGCATATCTCGGCCGACAACCGCTATAAGCTCCGGGTAAACGGAAAGCTGGTAACCACCGGTCCGGCCAAAGGCTCCTTCCTTTACTGGCGTTACGAGACCATTGACCTGGGTCCCTGGCTGGTGGAGGGTGACAATGTACTGGCCGTGGAGGTATTTAACCTTGGCGAAGAAAGGCCGGCTGCCATGTTTTCCAGGCAGACTGCATTTATCTTCCAGTCGGATAAACAACTTAACAGCGATAAGGATTTGAGTACTCCCGGCTCCTGGCGGGTGATGGAGAACGATGCATATACTCCCATCCCGGTATCGGCAGCAGATGTTGGGGGATACTATGTGGCCGGACCCACCGATCGCTTTGAAAGCATCCGCTATCCATGGGGATGGCAAAAGGCCGGGTATGATACCGGTTCATGGAGCGAACCCCGGAGCTTGGCGAAAGGGGTTGGAAGGGGATATATGCACGGGACCAACTGGATGCTGGTGCCCCGGAACATTCCTTTGATGGAATCGGGTGAAATCCGTTTTGCCCGGGTGGCCCGGAGCAGCGATCCGGAGATCCCTGCCGGGTTTCTCGACGGCGGAAAGGCCTTTGTAGTGGCGGCTGGAGATACCCTGAGCCTCCTGCTGGACCAGGGAGAGCTCACCGTGGCCTATCCCATTTTAAAATACAGTGGCGGGCCCGGCAGCAGCATAAAGCTGAGCTACGCAGAAGCGCTGCTTGGTCCCGACGGATCCAAAGGGAACCGCAACCAGATCGAAGGGAAGGAGATCCTGGGTTACCACGATCTGATCCTGCCCGACGGGGGAGCGAATCGTTTGTTCCAGCCCCTCTGGCTGCGCACCTGGAGATTCGTACAGGTGGATATTGTATGCGGATCGGAACCCCTGGTGATTCATGATATTTATGGGGATTTCTGCGCTTACCCCTTCAGTGAAAAGGGATCCTTCTCCAGCGATAATTTCATCCATGAGCAAATATGGGACGTTGGCTGGCGCACAGCACGGCTCTGTGCCGGGGAGACCTATATGGACTGTCCCTACTACGAGCAGCTGCAGTATGTGGGCGATACCCGCATCCAGGCCCTGATCTCCCTGTCAGTTTCGGGCGACGACCGCCTTATGCGAAATGCCCTGGAGCAGGCCGACCACAGCCGCATACCCGATGGCTTAACCCTTTCGAGGGGACCGTCCTACATCCCGCAGATCATACCTGGTTTTTCTCTTTACTGGGTGGATATGGTGCACGATTACTACATGTACCGGCAGGATGATGCCTTCCTTCGCCAGTTCCTTCCCGGGATCGAAGCAGTGCTGGGATGGTTCGAGCAACGCATCGATTTCACCGGCGCACTGGGGCCCCTGGAGTGGTGGAATTTTGCTGACTGGAGCGACAAATTCATGGTGGGGACACCTCCGGGAACGGACCTGGGGCATTCGGCCCTGATGAGTCTGAGTTATGTTTATGCCCTTGAAAGGGCGGCTGTACTTTTTAACTGGTTTGCACAGATGGACAACTCACAGGTATATGCCAGCCGGGCCCAGGAATACTTATTGCAGGCAGAACGTACCCGGAGGGCTGTATACAACCTGTGTTTCGATTACAGCAGCGGACTGCTGTCTGAAATACCCCTGGATGATCCCAACAAGGATCTTTACAAAAACGGGCTCTTTTCTCAGCATACCAATATCCTTGGTATACTTACGGGTGCATTCCCGGAAGATGACATTCCTGAAGTTATGGAAACGATCCTGTCCGACTCCACCCTGATAGCCACCACCATCTACTTCCGCTTCTACCTTTTTGAGGCCATGAAGAAGGCAGGTATGGCCGACCGTTATACGGAGATGCTGGGAAGCTGGGAGCTGATGCTGGAGGACGGTCTTACTACCTTCAAGGAGAGTGATGTCCTGGACCGCTCCGACTGCCATGCCTGGTCGGCCAGTCCCCTTTACCACTTCCTGTCTCTTGTAGCCGGAATAAGCCCTGCAGAACCCGGATTCAAATCGGTGAATATTAGCCCGGCGCTTGGTCCGCTGCAGCACATTGAGGCCGTGATGCCCCACCCAAATGGCCTGATCGAAATGAAGCTGGAAAGAAAAGGCAAGGACGGGATCAAAGGCACAATTAACCTTCCTGAAGGTCTTCAGGGCACCTTTAGCTGGGGCGAACAGGAACTTCCCCTTACATCCGGGACTCAGGAGATCAAACTATAAGGCCACCAGCTTGTTATAGTCTTAATGAAAAAACTATTAACCTTCGCTGTTGTTATTGCATTTGAAAGCCCCATTTTCTCTCAATCCAGTGAAACGGATTCCACAGCCAAAGCGAAAATCTCCCAGCTTGGATTTATGGTGGGTGACTGGAAAGGAACGGGCTGGATGATGGGCCGGGAATAAGCTCTTATTATGAAAGAATCAAAAGAAGGTACAAGCAGAAGGGATTTCTTTAAATCCGGTGCCCTGGCCGCAATCCCCCTCGCCGTCCCCGTGGCAGCCTATGGAAAGTATGCATCTTGGGAGAATGGGAAGCCCGTAGATGAGAAGCCCGCAAATGGGCAGCCCGCCGATGGCCGGAAACCCGTCAATTTCATATACGATGGCCCCATGTTTTCACCTCAGGATTATCTTGAAAAACTGAATGAAATTGACAGGTCTGATCCCATTCAGATTGATTATTACTTTAACGGAGGGGTGACTGCGGCCCTGGAAGAAGAATTTGCCAGGATCACCGGAAAAGAAAAGGCCATTTACCTTCCTACGGGAACCATGGCCAATCAGCTGGCCATGAAACTGCTGAATGGGAGTAACACCAAGGTCATTGTCCCTGAAAACTCACACATATTCAGGGATGAAGCGGATGCAGCGCAGAGCGTCCATAATATGCGGCTTATTCCCCTTGGAAAAGACAAGCCCTTCTACCAGCTTGAGGATCTTGAGATGGAGATCGATTATATTAGCAAGAATGAAGTCTTTAAAAGCGGACTGGGAACGGTAGTCATCGAAAACCCTGTTCGTCGGGCCGATGGTACGGTTATGCCCCTGGAAACCATTAAAGAAATTACGGATTATTGCCGGCAAAAGGGTTATAAGCTTCACCTGGATGGAGCCCGGATTCACATAGCATCGGCCTATTCGAAAGTCCCGGTAGCAGAATATGCTTCTTTTTTTGATACGGTTTATGTATCGCTGTATAAATACTTAAACGCAGGAAGTGGCGCCATACTATGCGGCGATGCAGAGTTCATCGATCAGATCCCTCACCAGATAAAGATTCTTGGAGGAACCATGCTCCGAAGCTGGTCCAATACAGCCATAGCCCTGCATTACCTGCATGGTGTTGATGAGCGCTGGGAACAAATTGTGGAGACCGGCACCAGGCTTATCTCTGAGCTGAACCAACTGGAAGGTCTTAGCATAAGCCCGGTGGAAAACGGATCCAATGTATACGACTTAAAAGTGGCAACGGGGATTGACCTTGAGAAACTGGCCGATTTCTTGAATACGAATCACCAGATCAGCCTGAGGCCCATCGAAACAAGCGGTATGCTTAAATTCAAAGTCAATGAAACCCTGTTGAACAGGGATATTGAAGAACTGGTGCTTGCCTGGAAAGCAGGTATAAATATGGCTGGCCAGGCTTAGCTCTGGCAGGCAAGGCTCAGAGAATATTTTATTGCCTTCAATCCGATCCCTTTCTTTTTAAATAGCCCATCAGATCGTCGTATACAATGGTAAAGTAATACATGCCACCAATGTGCGCACTTCCAAAGCTGGTGGTATAATAAGTATTCAGCATATTGGTTGCCCCCAGTTTCAGGGTGGTGTGGATGCGTGGCAGCGCATAGGTGAGATGTCCGTCCAGGGTGGCATAGGCGGGGATATCCCCGGCCCCGAATCCTGATTCCCAGAGGAAAGCACTTTGCCAGTGAAAGTTAAAGGCAAAGCCCAGCTGGGATATGATTTTCGGATGGGCTACACTCAGGTTTGCCCGGTATTCGGGAGTATTATAGCGTGTTTCCACACCGGGAGTATCGATGTTTTCCAGTAGCCTGTTGAATGCCACATTTCCCCGGAAAAGTATGCCATTGCGAAAGCGGTAATCCAGGCCAAGTGCCCAGCCAGTAGAGGAAACCGGTTCATCGGTGGTCATATAGGTCTGAAAGAGGAGATCATCTTCCTCACCGGTATCCTCGGCCAGTTGAGCCACCAGCTGCACGGCTTCAAATCCCTTGTAAACATTATAGTAAGCGTAGGCATCCACAAAAAGCTTCTTGCCCAGGAACAACCCTTTATATCCAATTTCCGTGGATGCCACTTTCTCTGTAAGCAGTGGAGGAAGAACGATGGGCCCGCCCCCGGTAATTACGCTGTCCTTTACCGGGTTCCTTCCCGACATGGGGTAGATGGGGATGGTATTGAAGCCGTAGTAGTCCCTGACCTCCTCCATTCCACCTATGGAACGGAAGATGCCTGCATCCAGATCCACCCACTGGTCGGCAATGGAAGGAAAGCGATAGGCGGTCTGAAAGGTGCCCCGTATGCTCTGTTCCTTTCCTTCGCTAAGGAAATAAATCAGGGAAAAGCGCGGAGTATATTCGGCATCAAAGTACTGGTTCTTATCGAAGCGGAAGGCTCCGGTGATCCTCAGGCGATCCTTGAACAGATCTTTATTCAGCTGCAAAAAGGTCCCGAATTGATTGATCCGGATAGGGTCGCCGGGTTCATCAAAAAAGATGGTACCGTCGCTGTCCACGACGGTAAGACGCTGCGATAATCCCATCTGAATCTCAACTACCTCGGTCAGGTGAGAAAAATCATACATTCCCTCCACCTGGTACATCTTACTGCGGTCAAGCACCTGGGCACCGCCCTGGTTGACATTTGTGGAAGTAATATCCGTAAACATCTGGTCGAATTCATCGCTACCCGGAAGGGGGAATGCAGGTTTGGTAGCATCAAATACAGTCCCGGTTTTAGGATCGCGGTTGTCGGCCACCAGTCTTCCGAACTGGTGGGCTGCGTTCATGTCCTCGTTAAGCAGGGCCGTCTGGGTATAAGCCGCCAGGTAATCGGCAAACCATTGTTCGGAAGGTTTCCACATTTCATTGAGACGAAGGGCCGCACCCCCGATATCGTAAGAGGGCCCCGAATTCTCTGCCACCCCCCAGGCACGTACAAAAAAGTTGGGATTGTTTACCTCCAGCTTGCCGGAAATAATACTGAAATCACGTGCCGCGAATCTGTTCTGGGCAGTATACACGCTGCTACCCTGGGCATAGTTGGCCTGAGCAATTACTTTCAGCTTTTCTGTAATTAAATAATGAACGGAACCTCCCAGGCGCATGTTTTCTGTAATATGGTCGGCCAGGTCACTTTCCTCCCAGCCGGTCCGTGTCACATTCTGATCCGGGAAGAAAGGAATTGCCCTGTTATACAGGTTTTCATATTCCGGACTGCCGGGTTGAAAGCCTTGCGATTCGGCAATACCTGCAATAACCTGAGGGGCCACTTCCTCCAGGTTCAGGGAAACTAGCGACTCATCCCCATAGACATTGACTCCATCATAGCCAGGATCGGTCAGACGAGTCAGCGAGCTGTCGTCCAGGTCGCTCCGGTCCCTGTAATCGGTAGCCTGCCAGTCAGTGGCACGCAAATAGGAGCCCACCACTTTCACCGCCAGGCGGTCGCCAAAGACCCTGGAATAACGGAAATCCATATTTATTAATGGAGTGGGATGGTCCAGGATATCACTTCCAATATTCATAACCCCGCTCTGGAGCGATACGGCCAGGCCCTGGTAACGAAATGGATCCTTGCTCTTCATTACCAGTGTGCCGTTCATCCCTCCCGGACCGTAGAGAACCGTGGATGCACCCACTACCATTTCCACACTTTCAACATCAATCTGGGCCACTCCGAAAATATTCCCTGCGGCAAAACTCAAACCCGGTGCAATATTTTCCATGCCATCCACGATCTGGTTCATCCGCGTGTTTGTGTAGTCGTTAAATCCCCTGGTGTTGGGCAACTGGAAAGTAAGCCCGTGCACGTTCATATCCACTCCTTTCAGCTGGTAGAGACCATCGTAGAAATTTGCCGTGGGCATCTGCTGGATATCCCTGAGATTCAGTCTTTCAACACTCAAGGAGGATTGAAGGGTGCTTTTCTCCACCCTGCTGGTGGCAATGGTAACTTCCTGCCCCAGCAGGTAGTCTTCTTTCATCTCAATGTTGACCTGCTGACCACTCCGTTGTACCTCCACGGTCTGAGTCTCAAATCCCACAAAGGAAAATTGCAGGGTGAAGGGTGGAGCCACCGAGGTGCTTAAGCGGAAATTTCCCTGCTGGTCGCTGATGGTTCCCTGTACATTCCCTACTACTGCCACATGCACGCCCAGCAATGCTAATCCGGTTTTTTCTTCTGTCACCTTCCCGATAACCTCATAGCTTTGGGCAGAAGTTGAAATAAGAGCGAATGAAAGTAGCAGAAGCAGAATATGTCTAAGTGGGATCCCCATAGTACAGTCTGTTTAAAAAGTCAATCACCAGATTACTAAATAAATGCTTTATATTGTCCTGCTGCCGGGTGCGTATTTTGTCAATAAATGCGGGCATACTCCGCCTAAAGGTATCTGATACGAATCTAATATCCCAGAATAAATTGAACATTTAAACGTTTGATTGTATACATACATGTGGAATTAACAAACTTGTCTCTATGAAAACATCAAGGTTTATTTTACTCGCAGTACTGTGCGTCTCCATGGTCTTCCTCTCCAGTTGCAAGGATGATCCGGAGGAGGAACTCTCCCCCTACATTGGTAACTATATTATCACTGATGCTACCCTGTCTGAACCTCTTACCCTGCAAACCAATGAAATAGGTCCCATGACCGTCCCGGCAGGAACAGATATTACGATAATGATTCAATCTGCTTTGCTGGGTTCAATTGAATGCGATCCGAACCTTTCAATCATTCAATTGCTGGAGGACTTATCACTGTTTTTAAGTTGTACGAATACCCAGCAAGAAATTGATGCAGGTACCTGGGAAGAGATAAGCGAAACCGTAATCGTTCTCAATCTAAACAGTGTAGCCATACCCAGTTCACCCACCGGCTTTGTACTTACAGTAACTGATGTCGCCCTTTCAAACAATATTCTGTCGGGAGCCACATCAGTTCCTATTTCCGAAGAGAATTTGATCACTATTGTTCAACTTATGAGCCAGGGGAATGCAACACTGGATGAGGAGGCCACGCCCGATGCAGTGCCCATAAGCCTGACCATCGAACTGACCAAACAATAAGGCGATACTTTTACTTTAGTAACATAAAAGTGCATTTTAACCGCTAAATTTTAAACATTTATTCCTTAAATGTGTATATACATGTGAACCGCTAAATAACAGACTTATGAAAACATCGAAATTTATTTTACTTACATTTCTTTCCATCTCTCTTGTATTCCTTTCCAGTTGTAAGGATGATCCGGAAGAGGAAGCTTCTTCCTATATAGGGAACTATACCATAGTGAACGCTACCATTTCTGAACCTCTGACACTTACCACCAATGAGATAGGAGATCTGACCGTTCCTGTGGGAGTTGATATTACAGCCATGATACAGGCAGCTCTTCTGGGTGCCGTTGAGTGCGACCCCACGGCCTCTCTTATTGAACTGCGCGAGGACTTCTCCCTCTTCCTTTCCTGCACTACTTCCATGGTCGAGATTGACGGAGGCACCTGGGAAGAGCAGAGTGAAACGGTCATCGTACTCAATCTGAACAGTACTGCTGTTCCAACTTCACCCACCGGCGTGGTACTTACCGTTACTGACGTTTCCCTTGTAGGTGTATTGCTATCTGGCACAACATCAGTACCGGTATCGAAGGAAATGCTGGCCGGTATAGTTACAGCCATGACTCAGGGGAATGCAACACTCGATATGGAAGCCACTCCCGATGCAGTCCCCTTGACCTTTACGATAGAGCTGCAGATGCAATAAGATGTAAGATCTAGACAGAAACTTAAATAAGGACAGGCAGTGCTGAGCGCTGCCTGTTTTTTTATGCGCCTGAGTTACCGGAATTCGAACTGGCAACATTGATGCCGGGAAAGTGTGTATACGGTAAAAGCGAAGTAGATGCCTGCTTAGAATAAATTGGAATATTGAAGATAATTCCATATATTACGTTACATATTTTATGTAACATATATTATGAAGCATAATCCATTTACTCTAAGCGGCTACAAATCGCCTGAATACTTCTGTGACAGGGTTTTAGAAACTAAACGGCTAATTAACGCCATTGTTAATCAGCGTAATATTACA
>CAYWGP010000098.1:0-3602 GCA_964458155.1 uncultured Bacteroides sp. | reverse complement strand
TCTCAGCTTGAATGGTACCTGGCAGTTTCACTGGGCTGAGAATCCGGATGTGGCTCCTGAAGAATTTTATAAGTCCGGATTTGACAGGGAAGACTGGAAGACCATATCTGTCCCCTCCAACTGGCAGATGGAAGGTTTTGGATATCCGCTGTTCCGGAACGTTGGACTACCGCATCCCCTGGATCCTCCCGAAGTGCCCGGGCAGTTTAATCCTACCGGGTCCTATTACCGGATTTTCGAGCTTCCCGGAGATTGGGATGGGCGACAGGTATTTCTCCACTTCGAAGGGGTGCATTCGGCCTCCTACGTATGGATAAACGGAAAGGAAGTGGGCTACAACCAGGGCGGTATGGAGCCTGCGGAATATGATATCAGCTCCTATCTGAAGAAGGGTGAGAACAGCATTGCAGTGAAGGTGCTGCGCTACAGCGATGGGTCCTACATGGAGGACCAGGATACCTGGCGCCTGTCGGGGATCTACAGGGATGTCTACCTGATGTCCACTCCCTCTGTACATATCAGGGACTTTTATGTGATTACGGATCTGGATGATTCTTATGAAGATGCCAGTCTGAATCTTTCTTTCCAGGTAAAGAATTACAGCAAAAAGAATGCAGATCCCCTGGAGCTGAGGACAACTCTCTTTGACCGGGATGGCAGGGCGGTACCCGGAGGCACGGGCATCATTGCTGTTGGAGGTCTGGATGGGGAAGGCCTGGATGGAAAGGGCGAGGAGCTGATTGAGCTGAGCCTGGAAATCAGCAATCCCCTTAAGTGGTCGGCCGAATACCCACATCTCTATACCCTTGTGATGGAGCTGGTGGATGGCGATGAGGTGCTGGAGGCCATCAGTAGCAGGGTGGGATTCCGTGAAGTTGAGGTGATCGACCAGGCCATATGTGTCAATGGGGTTCCCGTAAAGTTCAACGGGGTGAACAGCCATATGATGCATCCCCTGACCGGGCATGCCATGGATGTGGAGACCATGCGAAAGGATCTTCACCTGATGAAACAGTTTAATATCAACTGCGTGCGCACCAGTCACTACCCCCCCAATGTGGAGTACCTCGAGCTGGCCGACGAACTGGGGATATACGTGGTGGATGAAACAGGGGATGAGGCCCATGCCTATATTTATATTTCGGAAGACCCGGAGTGGAAGGATCAGTATCTGGACCGCATGCGCAAGATGGTGTACCGCGACCGGAACCATGCTTCTGTGGTCATATGGAGTGCAGGGAATGAAAGCGGAACGGGCGATAACATCTGTGCTCTGATTGCAGGGGGTAAGGCGATTGATCCCAGCCGTCCGGCCTGGCTGTACGGGGGGAACAGGGATGAAGATCCGCTTACCAATCCCATCCGCTGTGAGGATGTGGTGGGTCCCCGCTACCTGCAGCCCTTCAGGCTGGAACAGCGCTTTGGAAAGTCGGATGATCCCCGGCCCTCCTTTATGGATGAGTATATCGCTGCCACCGGGAACAGTCTCGGGGGCATGGACGATTACTGGGAGCTGATTTACAAATATCCCAGGCTTACAGGTGGTGCCATATGGGACTGGATCAGTCCGGGTATAAGCATGCCGGTGATCAGCACCCCCGATGAATCACCTACCGGGGCCAAATGTGTCTTTATGAACCGGGCGCATCTGGTGGATGGAAACTCGGGTAAGGCTCTGTATCTGAGTGGAAATGACGACTGGCTGGAAGTGGCCAGGGAGAGGGCCCTGGATGTAAGCGGAGAGGCTCTTACCCTGAGCTTTTTTGTGAAGCCTGAGGCCTACAATGGAAATGCGGCCTTTCTGACCAAGGGTGACTACCAGTTCGGGGTCGTTCAGTCCGACGAAGATCAGCTTGAATTCTATCTGAATACGGGAAGGAAGGTGAGTCTCCGGGCAAACCTGCCCGAAAACTGGGTGAACCGGTGGCATCATGTAGTTGCCATCTACGATGGAAAGCAAATGATGCTTTATGTGGACGGGGAGCTCCTGGGTGAACAGGCCTGTAGAGGTTCTGTACGGAATGCTCCCTACCAGGTGATCCTTGGGAAAAGCGCCGAGTTACGGGACGGCCACCAGGGCTATATGTGTCATGCCACACTGGATAAGGTGAGAATTTTTGATTGGGCGGTCCCCATGACAGATCTGACAGGTAATGAAGAATCTTTGAGGTCAGGAGCCCTGCTCTGGCTCGACTTCGAAACATCCCGGGAGGAAGGAAGCTACTACTCCATCGGGATCCCCGGGCGAAGCTACGGAGTCATCTGGCCCGACCGTTCCATTCAGCCTGAACTATGGCAGATGAAAAAATCTCCTCAGCCCCTTGCCTTTGCTTTAAAGAACCTGGAGGAAGGTATGATCGAAATCACTAACCGCTACCATTTCAGAAACCTCGATGAACTCAATTTCAGCTGGGAACTTACTTCCGACGGACTGGTTGTTCAGGAGGGAACATTCCGGCTTGAACTGGAGCCGGGAGGGAAGAAGCTGGTGCATATTCCCTTTAATCTTTCAGAGTTGCCCGCAGGAAGGCTTTCTTACCTCCTGGTAAGCAGCTCAACGAAAAGCGATATGCCCTGGGCTGAAGCAGGGCATGAAGTAGCCTGGGAGCAATTTGAGTTAGCAGCTCACCTTAAGATTTCTGATGGGGAGCTCCATGCCATGGCAAAGCCCTATTTGCCTCTGGAAATGATTGAAAGCGATAGCTCTCTGGAGGTGAAGGGCAATGACTTCTCTTATATTTTTGACAGGCACAGCGGTGATCTTTCATCCATGAGCATTCAGGGCAGGGAACTGGTCAGACGGGGCCTGCGGGTCAATGTATGGCGGGCTCCGCTTGCCAATGACCTGGATTCCTGGAACTTCTGGCATACAGAGATGGGCCATGTTACGGATGGTATGGGAAAGGAGACAGCAAATGGCTGGCGCAGTATCGGACTTGACCGGCTGGAGCAGGTAGTGGACCAGTTCCGGGGTGATGTGGAAAACGGCAAGATCAGGATTCATGTGGAGGCCAGCCTTTTTGCCATGAATTATACCACAGGATTCAAGGTTTATTATGATTATACCATATCAGGCGAGGGGGAAATCAGGATTGACTGCAGGGTTTCATCCCGGGGGAACATGACCAAATGGATCCCGAAGATGGGATTGCAGATGGAACTTTTCGGGGAATTCCAGGAGATGGAGTGGTTTGGAAGAGGACCCTTCGAAAACTATCCCGACCGGAAGACCGGGGCAAAAACGGGCATTTACCGGACCACCGTGGAAGAGGACTATGTACCCTATATAATTCCGCAGGATTATGGAAACCGCTGCGATGTGCACTGGTTTAGCCTGAGCAATGGGGATGGACTGGGATTGCAGGTTAGCTCAGCTGAGCCTTTCTCTTTCAGTGCACAGAAATACACTACGGATAATCTGGACCGCTCGCATTATACCTTCCAGTTGAAGGAGGAGGATGTGGTGACCCTGAACCTGGATCATCGGGTAAGCGGGGTAGGGGGAACAGCCAATTCGGTACTGAATCCCTATCGTGTTGCCCCGGGTGAGTTTGAATTCACCTTCACCCTTCTGCCCCTGGTAGACTAGATCTGCATACAAA
>CAYWGP010000097.1:0-20495 GCA_964458155.1 uncultured Bacteroides sp. | reverse complement strand
TATTGGTGCAAGTGCTTCATTTATCGGGTGGGTGTTTTTTCTTCAGGCAATCCCCGAAATTCCGGCTTATATTCTAGGTACCAGAATCGTAAAACGTATCGGGGCCGAGAAAATGATTCTTCTCTCCATATTTGTATCCATGCTGCGCTTACTTATGTATGGGTTTATCACCGTGCCTGAGATTGCCATCATATTCAGTGTTTTTCATTGCATCACCGTTGCATTTTTTCTGCTGGGTGTGGTAGAATATATACAGCAGCGTACCCCTGATCATCTTCAAAGTACCGGGCAGGCATTGATCTGGGCATTTCACTACGGGGCAGGGGTGAGTGTGGGTAACATTATCCTGGGCTACCTTCGTGATGCTACCGGCATGCTGAATGCCATGCATATTCATGCCCTGCTTACCCTGGTGATCTTTATCCTGACAGTACTGTTCTTCAGGTCCGCTAAAGAGGGGGCAAATAATAATTAAAGATCAATCCGACTGTTAGTATACCCGCCGCGACCACCCCGACAAAAATGCCGATTAACTGCCATTTCAGAACTTTTTTCAGGATAATTATTTCAGGAAGGGACAAACCAATAACCGCCATCATAAAGGCCAGGGCTGTGCCCAGTGTGACTCCTTTCTCTATAAGGACACTGACGATGGGAATAATTCCTGCTGCATTGGAATAGAGTGGGATGCCCACCACGATGGCCAGGGGAACGGAATACCAGTTCTGGTTCCCAAGCGCACCTGCCAGGTATTCATCGGGAACAAAACCATGTGCCCCTGCACCTACTGCAATACCCAGCAGTATGTATATCCAGATTTTGCCTACTATCTCTTTAACAACTTCTCCTCCTGCTTCAATCCTTTGATTGAAAGTCATTTTCTCTTCCTCTTCAAGCTGCTGCTTTGCATGTGTCTTATAGACCCAATCGGCCACAAACCTGGTCAGATTAAGTTTCTCAAGGGTAAAGCCAGCCAGAATGGCTATGCTCAGACCGGTCAGTACATAAATCAAGGCCACTTTCCAGCCAAACAATCCAATAAGAAGTACCAGGGCCACTTCGTTAATCATGGGAGCAGCAATCAAAAAGGAGAAGGTGACACCCAGGGGGATTCCAGCTTCTACAAAACCAAGGAACAGAGGGATGGCCGAACAGGAGCAGAAGGGAGTGACAATTCCCAGCAGAGCAGCCATAACGTTCCCGGTGAACAGGGATTTTCCCTCCAGTGCCTTCCGGGTCTTCTCGGGCGAAAAGTAGGTCCTGATAATCCCCACAATGAAAATGATCAAAACCAGTAGCATCATCACCTTGGGCACTTCATATATGAAAAAGCGAAGTGTTTCCGTCATATGCTTATCAGGGGCCATCTGGAAGACACGGAACACAAGGAAATCTGAAATCTCCTGCAGATACTTGTAGAGAATGATCCATACAGGGATCAGGAGAAGTGCCAGTAACGGTTTGTGATTTAACCTGCTCATTTTTAAACCCAGACTGTAAATATGTAGTATACACCTACGCCGATGAATAAAACTGCCACCACTTTTCGGAACCATTTTTCAAAGGACTTTATGCTTTTATATAGATTTCCAACTCCTGAAACGGAATAAGCGATAAACCAGGCGAAGAGAATCACAGGTATTCCGGTAGCAATGGCAAAAATAACCGGAAGGTGAAGTCCTGATGATGATATGGTCAGGGGAATCAGCATGCCAAAATAGAGTACCCCGCTATAAGGACAGAATGCCAGTGAAAAGAGTACCCCTAATAGAAAGACATCCCAGTAGGAGAATTTTTTACGGTTCTGGAAACGGGCACTCAGGCGATTGAAAGCAGGAAAATTCAACTTGATGATCCCAAGCATGAAAATGCCGATCACTAAGAGCAGGGGACCTATGATCTTTTCTCCATACTTTTGAAATAGCCCTGAGATCTTAAGCTGATCTGCACCAAGAAACAGGATGAGCGCCAATGCCGTGTAGGAGAAGGTCCTGCCTAAAGTATAGATCAATCCATTGTAAAAAACCCTGTTCCTGTTCCCGATATCCTTCCCGATAAAACCGATGGCCGTGATATTTGTGGCCATGGGGCAGGGGCTGATGGCTGTCAACAATCCCAGCACCAGTGCAGATACAACAGGTACGGAAGTATTTGCATACAGCTGATTGAGAAACTCCTCCATCAGCTAAAGAAGTTCGTCAATGGTATTTCTGAGAATCTCGTGAAATTGTGCGGGATTGGTACGGGCATTCATAAATCCATCGTTGGTCAGGTTCACCCGGGCTTCCCCTTTTACGATCAGAAGCGTTTGACCAGAAACCTGAAGTGATTCAGCCATGGCCTCTCCATCGTGTTCTTCCATGTTCAGGGATTGGAACTCGATGGTGCCTGCCTCGACCTGCTCCGGGTAGAACATCTCCAGGGTCAATTTGGTCTCATCTTCAACGGCATTGCAGGTGGCACATCGTTTGGTGTTGTGAAAATAGTATATCTGGATATCGTCACCAGACACGATTTCCGTATTTTGATTGTCAGCAAGCCGATCTTTAGTCTTCAGATCATCGGTCTTCCCTGTGTTGCATGCAAAGAGTGCAAGGGCTGTAATAAAAATGAGTGTTGAGGGTTTTAGAATTTTCATAGAGCTATATATTTTTGGTTATGAGGTCTTTTAATTCAGCAACTTTTGGTAATTGTCCGCTAAGAACCACTTTTTCATTGATGACCAGGGCCGGGGTGCGCAGCACGGAATACTCCATGATCTTCTGTATATCTTCAACCTTTTCTACTGAAGCATTGAGGTTTAACTCCTCTACGGCCTTCCTGGTAATTTTTTCCAGTGATTTGCACTTGGCACATCCTGTACCTAAAACTTTAATTTCCATTGCTTATGTTTTTATTCCTTATTCGCAAAACTGTGAACTAATGTGGTATATTTTTAACTGTTCATGAACTTATTAAATAGTAACCGGGCCGCTTTCCAGTTATCCTGGTTCAGGCAATATTTGATTTTGGGAGCTTCAATCTCACCCTGTATCAAACCGGCATCTTTTAACTCTTTGAGGTGCTGGGAAAGGGTTGATTTTGCAATGGGAAGTACCTCGGTCAGATCTCCACTATAACAGCATGATTGTTTAGAGAGTATATGAAGAACATACAGGCGTATGGGATGCCCCATGGCTTTGGCAAAGCGTGCCAGGGCCTTTTGATCTTCCGAGATAACCGCTTCTTCAGACATATTGTTCGTTAATTACCGAACAAAGGTAGCAAATAATCAATTACACTTCAAAACCTGGGCTGGATTTGTTCTGGCGCTTCTCCGGGAGAGGAATCCCAGGGTCAGGAAGGTTATAATTATCACCGATATAAGGGAGAACAAATAGGTCCATGGTGAGATGCGAATCACGTAGGCAAAACGTTGCAACCACATATTGGTGAGGTAAAATGCAATGGGTGTTGCGAGGACAAATGAGATAATGATCCATTTGAAATATTTTCTCAGGATCATCTCAATGATCTGATTGACCGATGAGGCCAGTACTTTCCGGATGGCTATCTCCTTCTTTTTTAGCTCAAGATCAAGGAGAGCCATGCCGAATAATCCCAGGCATGAGATCAGGATGCTGATCAGGGTAAAGTATTTAATGATCTTACCGGTGCGGTATTCCACACTATAGATCTGATCGAACTCCTGGTCTAAAAAGGTATAATAAAATGGCAGTCCCGGATAGAGTGTCGATTGAAATTCCTCAAGATGGGCAAGCAGCTCTGATGGTTCCCCGGCATTGTACCGGATATATAAATGCCGGTAAAAGGGCCGGTAAATCCTTAACACCAGTGGGACAATCTCCTCCTGCACCGGTCGGATGTTAAAGTCTTTCACCACACCGATAATGGTGCCCTTTCGCAGATGAGCTGGCAGATGGGGGTGAGTGAAATTCACATTAAGACCAGTAGCATGGTCCATGCCCATCCTCTTCATGGCTGTTTCGTTGATAATGTAGGCGATGGAGTCATCGCTGACATACTCCCTGGAAAATGTCCTTCCCTCCAGCATCTCAATCTCCATGGTCTCAATAAAATCATAATCCACCATGTTATATCTTACCCCGAATGCATCTTCCTCTCCTGCACCTTCCCAGCTGAGGCCCACCCCGGAGGTGAGAAAGAAGGGGAGGTCATAGGATGCTGAAACACTGCTTACGGAAGGAAGCGACATCAGTTGTTCTCTAAGCACATCGTATATCTCAATCAGTTCGCCTCCAAAGGGCATAACAATCACCTTCTCTTTGTTTATCCCGATGTCCTTATTCTGGATATAGTTCACCTGCCTGTTAATAGTTACCGAGGAAATGATCAGGGCAATGGATATGGTGAACTGAAGGATAACCAGACCGTTCAGGAATCTCTTATTTCCAGAGGGGCCGGCAATTCCGTTCAACACCTGTATTGGTTTACTGGAAGAAAGGATAAAGGCCGGATATAGTCCAGATACAAGAGAGGTAAAGAGATAAATAGCTAACAAACCTGCCAGGAAGCGGGGATCGTTGTAGTGCAACTCAAGCTGTTTCAGTGTAAGAGTATTAAACAGGGGCCTGACCAGTTCCACCAGTATAAGGGCAATGAAAAGGGAGATAAGCGAGTAGAACATGGATTCACCCAGGAACTGTAGCACGATCTGGTCCTTTCGTGCGCCTGTGACTTTCCGTAATCCTATTTCCCGGGTTCGCTTTAAGGATTGGGCTGTACTCATATTCATATAGTTGATACAGGCCAGAAGAAGGATTACAATTGCTATTCCTGAGAAGAGGTATACGTATATGATCCGGTTGGCTTTGCCATCCAGGTACAGGTAAATGTCTTTTAAGGGCTGAAGGGCAAGTCTTGCGTCCGAATCCTCATCGAATTCTTTGTATATATCCCTGGTTTTCTCTTCGAAACTTAGCTGTGAGCTTCCCTTTTTCAGCATGATATAGGCTGGCCCAGCATAGGTCCAGTCGTCATAGAGCCGCCTCTCATCCACATGTTGAATGGAGGCGAGCATGGTGAAATCAAACACAGTGTTTTTCGGGGGATCTTTCAGCACTGCAACCACTGATAGTTTCAGATTCATATTAATGGTAATAATCTTCCCGATGGGGTCCTCCTCTCCGAAGTATTTAAGGGCTTCCGATTCTGTGATGGCTATGGCACTCCGGGTTGTAAACGCCTCTGCAGCATCTCCCCGGAGAACCGGGAAAGTGAACATTTCCAGGAATCCGGGATCCACCAGGTGTACTTTTTCATCCATATAGGTGATCTCTCCATAGTTGATCAGGGAGGGATACTGCCAGTACCTTGAGTAGGCTTCCACTTCGGGGTGCCTGTCTTTCAGTGTGGGTGCCAGGGGAAAGGGAGTCACGGACATGGAGTTTCCATCATCCCGTGCAAATATGGAGAGCAGGTTATAAGTCCTGTCTCTGTTTTCGTGAAACCTGTCATAACTCACCTCATCACTTACCCATAAAAAAAAGAGAATCACACAGGCGATCCCGATGGCAAAACCAAATATGTTTATAAGGGCAAAAACCTTGTTTCTTACCAGATTTCGTATGGTTGATATAAAATAGTTTCTGATCATCTTTAATGTAAATAAAAGTTTCTGTTCCAATAATACAAATCAAAGTGGATGCCATATTTGTATGTCCCTCATAATCAACATCTAGTCATTTAACCACATGTATTTAGTGTTTAATATATAAACACATAGTGTTGCATAAATAAACATATTTTGTACTTTTACAGGGACCAATACCTGAGAAATGAGTAAAAAGGAAGGTGCTGTTTTAATCGTGGATGATAATGAGGAGTTGCTTATTGCATATGACATATTTCTTTCTCCTCACTTCCGGACAATCAAGACACTTAGCAATCCAAATGCGATACTTTCAGCAGTGAAGGACTCAGTTTATGATGTGATTCTGCTGGATATGAATTTCTCGGCCGGGATCAATACAGGGAATGAAGGTTTTTTCTGGATGAATAAGATCCTGGAGATAGATCCGGATGTTTCCATCATTTTGATCACCGCCTATGGAGACGTGGAACAGGCCATCCGGGCCATCAGGGAGGGAGCCTCCGATTTCGTTTTGAAATCATGGGACCGGGAGAAGATTCTCTCCACCATTCTTGCAGCGTATCAGCTTAGACGATCTAAAGTGGAGATCCGGAGTCTGAAATCGAAACAACAACACCTGCTGAACCATTCCAAGAGGGATTTTGATTTTTGCTGGGGAAACACACGACAAATGGTGGATCTGCTCAATATGGCGGAAAAAGTGGCTCCTACCGACGCCAACATTCTGATCCTGGGTGAAAATGGAACGGGGAAGGAGGTGCTGGCTCATCATATTCATGGGAGATCACTTCGCAGCAAGGAGATATTCGTAAGCATTGATGTGGGCTCCATTGCGGAGAATGTGTTTGAAAGTGAGCTTTTTGGTCATGTAAAAGGATCTTTCACGGATGCAGTGGAAGACAAGCCCGGCCGGATTGAGATCGCTTCCGGTGGAACGCTTTTCCTGGATGAGATCGGTAACCTGCCCCTGTCGCTACAGGCCAAGCTTCTGTCTGTAATAGAGAAAAGGGAATTAACCAGGGTGGGATCCACGCATGCAATACCGGTGGATGTCCGGCTGATCTGTGCCACCAATGCCAACCTGTATCAGCTTTGTGAGGAAGGACGTTTTCGTGAAGACTTGCTCTACAGGATCAATAACATCCAGATTGAAGTCCCGCCACTCAGGGAGCGTCCTGAAGATATTCCCCAGCTGGTTCGCTTCTTTGTCGATAAATTTGCTTTGAAATACAATAAACCCGGACTCAAAGTGAGCAAACATGCCATTCATCAGTTATCGAAGTATATCTGGAAAGGGAATATCAGGGAGTTGCGGAACCTTATGGAAAAAGCTGTTTTACTCAGTGAGGATTCAGTACTTAAACCGGCTGATTTTGTGACCGGGTCCGGCCTCAGGGATACCCGGGCGAATGTCCGTGAGTTCAACCTTGAAGAACAGGAGAAGACGCTCATCATGAAGGCTCTGAATACCTTTGGAAACAACAAGAAACTTACAGCACAGGAGCTGGGGATCAACAGAACAACATTGTACAATAAAATGAGGAAACATGGTATTGAATCGATATAGTTTCGCTGTGCTTATTCAGATTATTCTCATTGCCGGGGTGGGATTGTTGATATCCATCTCCTTTGGAAGGCCGTACATGCTGATAAGCACAACCGGGCTTATTATGCTCTGGGTGGGACAGATTGTTTTTCTCAATTTCTATATGAACCGGATTCACCGGGATGTGAGAAAGTTTATGGAGGCCTTAAGAAGTCAGGATACCACTCAGCTTTTTAACGACCGGCTTAGGGATGGATATTATGGACAGCTTTACGCTTCTTTTAATGAGATTACAAGGAACTTCAGGCTGGTGAGGATAGAGAAGGAGGTGGAAAATCAGTTTTTCCGGGAGACCATTAAGCAAAGTGCTTCCGGCATAATGGCTGTGACAGAGGATGGTAGCATCGCATTGCTTAATGATGCTGCACTTCAAATATTTGGAATGGAAAGGCTGAATAAGCTGTCGGAGCTCAAAAAGATTCATCCGGCTTTTGCTGATTATATTTCCCTGGGGAATCTGAGTGACAAACAGATTACACTCGTGGTGAATCGACGCATGGTACAGCTGGCTGTAAAAGTTAAGGAGATGCAGCTTGAAGGCAACACAGTGAGGATTTATTCACTGCTTGATATTACCAGGGAGATGGACCGGAACGAGGTGGAAGCCTGGCAAAAGCTTATCAGGGTGCTGAACCATGAGATCACCAATTCGGTAGTTCCTCTGCACCTTTTGTCAACCAGTCTCTTTGATCTTTTTCACGATGGGAACAAGCAGCGAGCGGCCGGAGAGATCGACGATGCGACCATCGCACGCACGGTATTGGGTTTAAAGACTATGGTTAAGCGAAGCAGTGGTCTCAGTGATTTTATCAATACCTACAAAAGCTTTACCGATCCCGGCGAACCCGACTGTACCCGTATTAAGGTTTCCGATCTCCTGAGACACCTGGAGTCTTTTATGTCTGAAGAATTGCAAGGCTCCGGAGCGGAGCTCAAACTTGAAGTATCTCCGGAAGGTCTTGAGCTAATGGCAGATGAGAAATTAGTTGAGCAAACCCTGATCAACCTGGTAAAGAATTCCATATTTGCACTTGAAGGGGTGAAGAAACCCGTGATTGATTGCAGGGCATTTAAGACCGGAGACCGGGTATCCATTGAGCTAAGTGATAATGGCCGGGGCATTGCGGAAGAGATTCTGGACCATATATTTACTCCTTTTTTTACCACCAGGAAAGGGGGATCCGGGATTGGTCTGAGCCTGGCCCGCCAGGTGATGCAGATGCACAACGGCTCCATCAATGTTACTTCGACTGAGGGGGAGCATACCACCTTTACACTTGTCTTCTGACAGCTACTGAACAATAGGGTAATTGGTCATTTGTGAATCTTATTAGTGAAAGAATGTAATGTAACACAAAGCCCACATGTTATGCCCTCAATCACATTATTCAGGTGTCTACCGTGGCCACTCGGTTCGCTGTGTGAAAGACCAGTGACAACACTGGTCCACACTGGTCATCACCGGTCTTCTCTACAAAGCAGCTTTTAGTGTTGCCGGATGCCTGGGACTGAAAGATGCCTTACGTTCCGTATCCCAGAGCAGATTGTCGCCTTCAAATTTGAATGTAAATCTGACACTTTCAGGTGTTTCGTAGTAAATAAGTTCTACTGCATAGGTATCATCGGATTCCCAGGCACCATTTACAGCCACCCTGTCGGAAACAAGTCCGGGATTGGTCAGATTTCCTTTCTCCATGCTCTTATATCCTGCTTTGAAATTTTGCTCACCCTGATCAGTAGTGAGGGTGATATCACCTGTGCTTTCTTCAAAATTGAAAGATATACTTTGGATTGAAAGCATATTTTCTTCCAGGCTAAAGGTTTTACCCGATACTTCTGAAGCCAGGGGGGAGTCCTGATCTCCTTCCACGTAAGCAATGCTTAGTTGCTGAAGCTTCTGATTCATCCGGTCAAGACCGCTTTCATCGGGGGGAAGGCTGCTCTCTTTCATGGCAGGCAGCAGGAACTCCCATACAATGTTCAGGATTCCCTGAAGATCGTCAGATCCTGAAGTGATGGCGACAACCGCATCCTGTTCGGGCATAACGATGCAGTACTGTCCGAAGGCCCCGTCGCCCCGGTAGGCATTGTAACGACACTGCCAGAACTGGAACCCGTAACCCTGGTCCCAGTCGCTTTCCGGATCGCTTCCATTGGCAGTCTGGTAGCCTGTTGCCTCTTCAACCCAGGCTGCCGATACCAGCTGCTTACCGTTCCACATGCCTTTTTGAAGCAGCAGCTGACCGAATTTGGATATATCTTCGGTGGTCACGCTCAGTCCCCATCCTCCCACACTGATTCCCATGGGACAGCTCTCCCAGGTGGGTTTATTGATGCCCATTGGTTCGAATAAGCGGGGTGTCAGGTAGTCCAGGGTGCTCATTCCGCTAACCTTCTGGATAATGGCAGAACACATATAGGTAGCCATACTGTTGTACACGAAATGTGTTCCCGGCTTGAAGTCCACCTTGTGTTCCAAAAAGGCTTTTACCCAGTTGTCTGTTTGCATGTTCCGGAAGCCTGGTTCTGTGGCCTGACCGGTATTCATCCTCAGCAGGTCGCGGATGCGCATGGACTTAAGATTATCAGAGGGCGATTCGGGGCCATCCTCCGGAAAGAAGGAAAGTACCTGGTCGTCAATACTCAGCAAGCCCTCGTCCTGAGCTATTCCGATGGCGGTGGATGTGAAACTTTTTGAGAGGGACCACAGGAGATGGGGACTCTCAGGATTGTAAGGAGCCCACCATCCCCGGGCCACTACTTTTCCATGTCGTCTTATCATCACACTGTGGATGGCATCCGGCTGGGCCTCTTCCAGAGCTTCAATGAATTGTAAAATTGCTCTGGAAGAAATCCCCTCTTCTTCGGGGGTGCTGTATGTTGAGTTCTGGCTTGAGTCTGTAGCAGGATTGGTACAGGCAGTAAAGCCCAGTAATGAAACCAGGAACAGCAGGGTAAGGAGTCTTTTCATATATGTATTGGATTAGATTTATTTAGCTCTTCCTCCTATGGTCATCGGATCGCCCTTGTACCCTAATTCCTGCCAGTTGAGTCTTCTGGATTCACTGCGGGAATGACAGTCGGTACATTTTAAGGAATTTTTAGCAGGTGCAACCATATGATTGATGGGCCAGTACATTTTTGTCTCTATAAAAGCGTACTCTCCTGAGTAGTCGAGATTTCTGACCGCCATTCCTAACTCAGAAGCTTTGTTCCAGTCAAAATCTGACCAGTAGCCGCCTTCGCCGAACATCTTTGGAGTTATCAGATAACGGTTCTTCGAATCGTAGATTTGCTTGCCACGCATCAGTTTGAAGGGGGTAATTTTTGCATCCGCATCATAAATGCTGCCTGAAAGCCTGTTAATTTCCACATAGTTCTCAGGATCAATCCTATCACCGGGCAGGTAGTATTCTGCTTTTCCGTTGTACCAGCTGTATGCAGGAATCACGTTCTTTTCCCACAGGTAATCGCCCTTCTTTTTGTCGTATAAGGGTTTTCCGAATTCATCCGTTCCCTTATCCAGATCCTGTCCGGCCGTAGACCAGTCCCACCAGGTCATGGTGGGTTCTGCCCGGGCAAAGGCCGGTATGTGACAGGTCTCGCAGGCCACAGAACTGATATGATCGTTTACGATCTTTTTTCTGTGCGGTGTTTCAGAATGACAGTCCAGGCATGCAATATGGTTTGTGCCGCTTGCCATGGAGCCGTGGCTGGCCCCGAGAATATTGTGATTTTCCCCGGCGTGACAATCAGAACAAGTAAAACCCAGTTCCCCCATATGGAAATCAAGGGCAGGGGATGGATT
Source organism: uncultured Bacteroides sp. (assembly GCA_964458155.1). Taxonomy (GTDB): domain Bacteria; phylum Bacteroidota; class Bacteroidia; order Bacteroidales. The sequence continues at coordinate 9,467 of CAYWGP010000097.1, read as the reverse complement.
TATCATGCTTGCAGTCATGTCGCCATGTTTCACTCCAACTCCGCCTCCGCCATTAAAATGACATACACTGCAGCTTTTAGTGGTGGTCTTTCCGACACTCTGAGCCACTTTGACCAGATCAACCGAAGGGTCGGGCATACCTGCACCTGTGGGTAGTTTTTTGTAGGTTCCCGACCGGTCGTGACATATCAGACAATCAATATTATTCGGATCTTCAAAATCGAAGCCTTCATCCTTCCAGCCAAATCCAATATGGCAGCTGGTGCATCGGGGCCAGTTTGAAGGCAAGGATACACAAAAACTATTGATACTGTTTTTCTTTCCAAACAAGTTTTCACCTGTCCAGTTCCAGTGCCTGGTAAGCATAATGTCCTTATCGATACCGTCGTGGCAAAGCAGGCAGGTTTCAGTAACTTCCTGGGGGGTGGCAAAAGGGCCTTCGATAAATTCAGAATGGTCCTCCTGTGCGAATACGGTAATTCCAAACAATAGCATGAAGAGCAATGTTGCCGGGGTTTTCATATCATACATTTTAAGGATTATATAAATGTATGTCTTTTTTCGGTTCTTCCCTGCAAACCTTCTATGTTATACAAGGGGATCAGCTATTTATCATCAGGCTTGTAAATGAAGACCTCTTCAAGGGGGGTTTTAAATATGTGAGCAAAACGGAAGGCCAGTTCAAGGGAAGGGGAGTAGTTCCCCTTCTCGATGGCTACTATAGTCTGCCTGGATACATGTACAAGGTCGGCCAGCTCTTGCTGGGTCATTTCGCCCGCATTAAATCGAAGTCGACGGATATTATTTTGTATGTTGCTTTTTGGCATCTCAGACTCCCTTCCTGTAATAATAGATCTGAGAGCCATTGTCCATGATCTCCGCAATCAGTCCGAAAGCTACAAAAGCTATAAATATCCAGTATACCGGCATTCCCAGTGCCAGGCCAAGCACCGACATGACAAAACCACTGGTAAATGCATAATAGGAGTTCCTGGTGGCCTTTAATTTGATCAGCTTATCCCGTTCATCCTCCACCGGAACATCCGCTTCGCGGGTGGCAATGGTATTCAGGATATGGAAAATAATCTGGATTATGATTCGTACCACAACGGAGATTCCTATAAATATAAGGAACACAACACCCCAGGTGCGGAAATCCTCTGTTAGATCGAACTGGCCCTGCTGGTGCCTCTGGTATACCATGAGTGCAAAGATGACTGTTACCAGCAGCCCGGTAAAAATGTTTACGATGTTCTGTTTCTCTTGATATGACATGATTTCTATCTATTATGTATAATTAATATTACTTTATGTAAATAAATATATACACAAAGATAAGTATAATATACATAATGACAAATAAACTAGACATTATTTGCAAAAATTCACACAACATGTTTAAGGCCGGAGTGGAGGTCCCGGTAAGAATGAAGGATTAAGAGCTTCTGTAATCAGGAACCAGGGTTGACGCCTTTAAAGTGATTGGAAATTCCGCTTACCGGCAGGACCACCAAGGGATTTTCCAGCATGGTCTCATTTATCTCCTTCCCGGTAAATTTGTGCAGCCGGGTGATTTTTGCGCTTTGCCGGTAGGCTGCCGGTATGATGCGCAATGCATCTGCCTTGTTTGAAGTCTTTATAATGAGCCAGGCTTTGTTTTCCCCTTCCAGGCATCCCCACTCTACACTGGTGACAAAATGAGATCTTGATGAAAGAAAGGATTGTATTGATCTTAGGCAGGAGGCTGTATCACCTCCGTTTTCTATTTCGATTAGGAATTTTTCCATATTTATGTACTTTGACTTCAAATTACGACCTCCTTTGTAAACTGGACTTGAAATGTAAATATTTAACATCTTATTTAACAAGCAATTAAAGGCCTTAAAACTGGTTATGTATTCGCTTTTCAGCTATTTTCGTTTATGTATATTCAGCCATGTAGTACAAAACAGGAAGCCATGAAAACAAACTTGCTGCTCATATCAGCACTTATTGTGCTATTCTCATGTAGCGTTGAAATTGAAAAGGACTCGCCTGAAAAGTGGAAGGAGGAGATTGTTGAAACAGAAAGGAACTTTTCTGCAATGGCAGGGGAAAAGGGGATTCCCGAGGCCTTTATTTATTTTGCGGCTGAGGATGCTGTACTGATGCGCAATAACAAACTGGTAATTGGCAGGGAGGCGCTTGTTGCCTATCTGGAAAATCAAACAGTAAAAGTTAAAGATGAAAAGCTGAGCTGGGAACCCGATTTTGTGGATGTGTCTTCTTCAGGAGATCTGGGTTATAGCTATGGTCAATTTACCTATTCATATACAGATTCCACCGGTTCGACCGTTGAAAACAAAGGTGTTTTTCATTCAGTCTGGAAAAGACAGGAGGATGGTTCCTGGAGATTTGTATGGGACTAGCTTTCTACAGCTCTGTGATTAACAGATTTCTCCACTGAACTTTAATGCCTCCGCCCGAGTGTATTTGCAGGGCAATGCTCCCTGTCGCACCGGCAATCATTTTATCATCCAGGGAGACCATCAGATAACCGTTCAGCCAGGTTTCCACCTTGCCACCAACCACACGTACCCTCATGGTATTCCAATCACCGAATTTCAGGTGCTTGTCCAGTTCCGGGTCCGGTTTAATGATCCAGCCCCTTCCATAGGATTCATATATCCCGCCGGTGCTGTGTCCCGGAGGGGCCACCTCGGCCTGCCACCCCGCAATTTTGGTTCCATCGATGGAGGAACGGAAAAATACCCCGCTGTTTCCGTCAGCTCCCTGTTTAAATTCTACGGACAGCTCAAAATCTTTATATTCCTTATCGGTTCCCAGGTAACCGTACTCCTTATCGGGTCCGCTCTCACATACCAGCAATCCGTCTTCCACATACCATAGTTCAGTACCGTAAATAGTCCAGCCGGTCAGGTCCATTCCGTTAAAGATGGATTCTGTTTGTGCAAGGATTGCTCCCTGGAAACAGATTAGCAGCATGATTGAGAGTAGGGAATTTTTTTTCATCTTGATACTTTTAGAAATGAATAGACCGTATCAAGATAGGAAATTTCAGTGAAAACCTTCCTTTAGTTTATCCGTTCAGCTTCCACTGGAATTTAATATTAAAGGAGTACTTATTCCGCATTTTGTTGAAGTAGACCGGGATGTTGAAAAGGGCCGTGGCCAGGACCAGGATCATTAGAGTCAGCTCTTCCACGCTCATATTTCTGAACAGGATTGGGATGAACATAAAAAGCACATTTGCAGACAGGATCTTCAGAGTTGCCGCAAGGTGCGATCCGCTCAGGAGAAGCATATGGTGTTGTATATGAATCCGATCGGCCTCGAAGGGCGATTTTCCCCGGGAGATGCGCACCACAAATACCCTGGCCGTATCGAAAAGGGGAATAATCAGGATGCTTAGCAATACCGCCGGGGAAGTATGATTTTGATGAAAAAACAGGGTGCTTTTCTCCATGTTCAGGAACTTGATCGCTAAAATAGCGATCATTAGACCAATGAGCATGGATCCGGTATCTCCAAGGAATATTTTGTTTGTCTTGCTGAATACATTGAAATAGAAGAATGCAAGAAGGGAAGAGCACAGGATAAAACTCATAATGGCATAGACCAGTGGTCCGTTTAACAGGAAGACCATCCCAAAAAACAGAGAAGCCAGGATGCCAAGTCCCGAGGCAAGTCCATCGATCCCATCTATCAAATTGAAACTGTTGATCAGGGCAAGGAAAAGGACAAAGCTTATGATAATACCTGTAAGATTGGACAATTCATATATTCCGAAGAGCCCATGGAGCGAATGCAGGTAAAGATCGCCTGGAACCAGTATAATTAAGGCAGCAAGTGATTGCCCTATAAACTTTTGATAGGCTGGAAGGGGCAGAAGATCGTCCTTCAGTCCCACAAAAAAGAGAATGAGTGTGCCGGCAATAATGTATTTTAATTCATGCGCGGTGCTAATGCCGGTAAACACAACCGAGGATATAATCACTCCTGTAAATATGGCAATTCCACCAAGGTTTGGAGTCGGAATCTGATGCGAGGTCCGGCCATTGGGATGTGCCATCAGGCTTTTTTCCCTTGCTATTTTCACTATGCCGGGTATGGCTGAAAAGGTTAACAGGAATGTTACCAGTGCTGCGATCCCTATGAGCAAATAGGGAGGAATATATAGTTCGTATAATTCTGAAGTAAAAATCATCGTACTCTTCTACGTGTAAATCTCGATTTGGATACAAAAAAAATACAAAGCGAATGATTTAATCATGCGCATTCTAGTGTATTACCGAATAAGTAAGGCTTTACCCTACTTCAATCAGGATATGATTTAGGATAGGATGGTTGCGTGCAGCAACGCTTAGATTCGACTTAATGAAATGGCGTGAATGTTTTTCTAAAGAGAATATTCACCCCCAGATTATTGCCATACATTTGCCCGATATCGGCAGCAAGCATCACATTCAGATCGATTCCCTTCCATATGGATGGGAATATTGTTTCGAAATACCAGCTGAATTGCTGTTTTGAGGGGTCAATGGGATTTGAATAAGTCCCCTTGTTGATGCTGTAGGTAAAAAATGAGCGGTAATTTAGCTTACCCAGCATTCCCTGTATTCCAAGATGAAATGCCATCACGCGATTGTTGAGAATTCTATCACTCCCATCTTTATTGAAGATCGGTGAAGTGATGAGTGGAGTGCCCAGTGTCATTCCTTTATAGGTCCATCCGCTTCGATAGATGTAGTTATTAAAATAGTCGTCATTCCCAACCAGGTCTATGCTGTCGGTCAAAAGATGGGTAGGCCCTGACTGATAAGAGGTGTTGAGATATTCCAGAGTTACACGATTGACGATATGATTGGGATCTTTTGCAGCCATTGAAACTCCCAGAAGACCATCCCGATTAAATGCTTTTGACATACCTGAGTTATCTTCAAATATGGTTTGATAGTAGATAGAATAGGTGAGCTGCTTTGATTTCAGATCTATTCGGTAATTCCATGAGCCTAAATGATTTCCCAGGGTATTTATGCTCTCGCCGACGTGGACTGTTCCCGAATCACCTTTTTGAGCAAAAAAGATATGCTTATAAGCATCCCAGTCCGAAGGTAATTCTCCATAATTCTCATCCGGTGAATTACCTGCCCATTGAGCAAAGTGGATTATTCCAAATGATCCGTTAATAAAGAAATCCCCGCCAAACCTCAAATGAAGGTACTTTTGATGTAAGTAAACATCTTCTATATTCCGGTCCTTCTCGAACCAGCCATGTGCAAGTGATCCATTTATCTCCACATATCCCTTTGTGAAGGGGATATCCACATATCCTGGAGTTGCTAAAACCAACTTGGGCATTGGAGAAGCATTTTCGGACCATACAGTGGATCCTATTGATAGTGAAGTATCCTGATTTCCAATTATTTCCGATTTCTTACCCGCCCAGAATACTAAAAATGGGATTCTTACTTCAGCATAGCCTTTCTGTATGAGAAGTTCCTCATTCTGCTGAAAACGGGTGTACATTTCAACTCCGTAATCAAAATGAACATAGGAATCAGAACTGTCGGCTGACTCAACTGCAAATCCAATCATTCCTCCAAACGGATTAGCAGTATAATAGCCCTGCTGATTGGAGATATTCCAATATGGTTTAATGTCACCAATTCCCGCAGATGCCCCCCCGTAGAGATCAATGCTGGGAGCTGAAATCTGAGAATAAACAAGTGGAGATAAGAATAAAAAAAGAAAAATAATATTTTTCCTCACTGCTAATCCTTGATTAATTCGATAATCTGGCGCATGTTTTTGCTGTAATCAAACATACTTTGTACTCGTTTTCTGGCATTTGCGGCAAAATTATCTAATTCTGTCCTATTATTCTTAAGAAAGACGATTTTTTCTGCAAAAAGTTGCGTGTCAGCGAAGGGTACCAGGTATCCGGTTTCATTATTCTCCACAAGTTCTGGCATACTGCTTATATCAAAAGCGATAACAGGTTTCCCTGCTGCCATCGCTTCAATTATCACATGGGATGATCCTTCATGAATAGATGTTGAAAGGTAGATATCAAGGCCTTCCAGAAAATCTGGCATATCCTCAACAAAATCGAGAAAAACTATCTCATTCTCCAGCTTGTTTTTTATACAATCCTGCTTTAAGGACTTTTCCAGTTCACCCGATCCGGCAATATACAGCACAAAACCTGTTTGATTCTCTTTCAGATGCTTTGCAATTTCTATCAGGTATTTCTGGCCCTTCTGCTCTACCAGTCTTCCTGCATTTCCCAGTATCAGCTTCTGCTTCTTATTCTCTCCTCCTGAAGCTTCCTGTTTGTTCCATAGATCAGGATCAACGCCATTATAGATTATACTTACCTTTCTTTCATCAATAATCCCTGGATTTTTTTGAAATATCTTATTCCTGATATCCAGTGAATTGGTGATGACATTTGTTAAAACTGAACCAAACAAGTACCGGTTAAAGAAGGAGTTTTTTATGGGTACTGCCGCCCCCCTTCTATATATGATATTTTTTATTCCTGCATATTTTGCAGCAAGTCCACCCAATTTCACATCGATGGACAATGCCATAAAGATCGCTGATATATCATGCTTTTTGAGAATCTTACGGATATGAAGTATTTTAAAAGGATTCAAAAAGCTCAGATTAGAGATCCGGACAGATTGAAGAATAATGCCTTCCTGGCCCTCTAATTTTTTATACAAGTCACTTTTTTCATTTGTAATAACCATTACTGCATAGCCCGAATCACGAAAGTGACATGCCGCTTCATAGTGCCACTTTTCACCACCACCCCAGACCATATTAGAATTCATAAAACAGATTCTAATTTTTTTGTCAGACTGTTTATTCATTGTCGTTGATAATTATTAGAGTCATATAAAGGTATATTTTAGTAATTTCGTTGCAAGTTAAAAGTTATCACATGATATTCAGATATATACTATTGCTTGGACTTCTTCTTGTGTCTAGTACTGTTGCAATTGCTCAGGACCCATCAGTCATGACCAGAGATCTATCTCAGATAAGAATTGACGAACTCAGTGATGAGCAAATTTTGGAAATCAGGCAAAGAGCAGAAGAAAGTGGGTTAACAGAATCTCAAATGAAGGCCGCATTAATTGGGCGCGGATTTCCTCCCGGCGAAATCAATAAGTTTGAAAACAGATTGAAACTTATAGATTCAGGGCTTTCTGAAGAAAAAACTACAGACAGAAGCAGACAACTGGAAAAGGATACTTTACAGAGTCTGGATGCTGAAGAATTCAGTATAGAATTTGAGCCGGGTCCGGAATCACGGATATTTGGATATGAACTGTTCAGAAATGAGAAACTGACCTTTGAACCAAGTCTGAACATCCCGACCCCGGTAAATTATCAGCTTGGTCCTGGCGACCAGTTGAATATTGATATATGGGGAGCCTCTCAGCAGAATTATCAATTGACTGTTACTCCAGACGGGAATATTTATATTGAGAACCTGGGACCCATTCAGGTGAATGCACTGACCATAGAACAGGCGTCTGATAGAATTATTGAAAGATTGAAGAGCATATATTCCGGTTTGACCGGTCGAAATCGCAATACTTATGCCCAGATCACCCTTGGAAATGCACGCAGTATCAAAGTGCATATTTTCGGTGAAGTTAATATGCCGGGAACCTTTACTATAAGTTCGTTCGCAAAAGTATTTAATGTCCTGTATGCCTCAGGAGGCCCCACAATTAATGGGTCTTTAAGAAATATCGAATTGCTTCGGGATAATGAGGTGGCTGCTGTACTCGATATATATGATTTTCTTATGTTTGGAAAACAGGATAATAACATCCGATTACAGGATCAGGACATTATTAAAGTGAATCCATACGTATCAAGGATTGATATAACGGGAGAGGTTAAGCGACAGGGGCTATACGAATTAGACAGAGACGAAAAGTTAAGTGATATCGTCTCATTTGCAGGAGGGTTTACCGATAAGGCATATCAAAAAACGCTTACTGTTTACCGGAATACGGATTCGGAGAGAAAAATATTGAATATAAGCAACCAGGATCTTAATCTTTTCGCCATGCATGATGGTGACTCCATCCCTGTGGCACGCATTCTTAAAAGGTTTGAAAACAGGGTCACCATAAACGGAGCTGTATATCGACCAGGAGAGTATTCCATTGGGGATGGGATAACGCTGAATGAGTTATTAAAAATAGCTGAAGGCCCGAGAGAAGATGCATTTTTGAACAGGGCACTCATTTATCGCACACGTGAAGATCTTTCTCTTGAAATAATCCCGGTAAACCTCAAACCAGTAATTACGAATGATACAAGTATTACATTGATCAAAGAGGATATAGTATCCATTGCTTCGATTTTTGATTTGCGGGAAGATTTTTATCTGGAAATTAAGGGGGAGATCAATATGGAAGGTATATTCCCGTATATGGAAAATACTTCTCTTGAAGATATTATCATAATGGCAGGAGGCTTAAAGGAGTCTGCATCGCTCTCCAAGGTTGAGGTTGCCCGCAGAATCAGAGCGGGAGATAAGGAGCCCGAAAACGGGAAAATCTCAGAAATCTTCTATTTTGATATTGATAAAGAGCTGAATATTTCCTCGGAAGCCGCCGGCTTTAGTCTTGAGCCCTTTGACCAGGTTTTTATCAGAAAATCACCGGGATATGAAGAAGCGCAATCAATGATCGTTGAAGGGGAGGTATTATACCCCGGTACTTATATTCTTGGATCAAAGTCGGACCGGATATCCGATTTAATTGAGCGAGCAGGAGGATTAACTGATGAGGCATACCTTGAAGGAGCCCAGCTAATAAGAAAGCTCGAAGTCAATCAGGAACTTCGTGAAAAGGCCCTTGAGAGCCTGATGTCAGAATCAGAAGACTCCCTTCAAATTAAAGTTGAAGAAAGTAATGAGCAGGCAATTGGTATAGACCTGAATAGTATTGTGGAGGCCCCGGGAAGTAAGTATGATTTATTTTTACAGGAGGAGGACAGGCTGATAATTCCCAAGGAATTGCAAACCGTCAGATTATCTGGTGCACTATTATTTCCAATTACAGTGCGTTATGATGATACCTATACCTTTGGAAAATACATCGCTATGTCGGGCGGTTTTGCCGATAATGCAAAGAAAAAGAAGACCTATGTGATTTATGCAAACGGCTCCGTTGACAGGACCGGTAATTTTATGGGTATCAAGAATTATCCGGATGTTGCACCCGGGGCTGAGATTGTAGTTCCGCAAAAAGAGAGAAAGGAAAGGATGACCACCGGAGAAATTATTGGAATATCATCTGCCCTGGCTTCTATGTCCTTGATCATAGTGACAATATTCAATGCTTTTTAGTCTGATTTTTATCGCTGAACATGATCATGGGGGAGCGAGTATTAAAAACGATTCAAAAGTAACAACCAAAGAAACTTGATTA
>CAYWGP010000096.1:0-3388 GCA_964458155.1 uncultured Bacteroides sp. | reverse complement strand
CCTATCTGCAGGCCTTTCTTGGTGCCTTCCCGGATGTGAATGCACTGGCTGCTGCCAGTGAGGATGAGGTACTCAGAATGTGGCAGGGCCTCGGTTATTACAGTCGCGCACGCAATCTGCATGCTTCAGCCATTTTTGTGACAGAGCAACTGGGCGGGGTCATGCCCGGCGATTACCAGGGACTCCTGGCGCTGAAGGGAGTGGGGAAGTACACTGCTGCCGCCATCGCCTCCTGGTGTTATAATGAGCCCTGTGCGGCTGTGGATGGGAACGTAAGCCGGGTCATTGCCCGCTTGTTCGGCATCGGGGATGCCATCAACTCCCCTTCAGGAGAAAGGCAGGTCTTAGACCTGGCCACCCGGCTGCTGGACCGGTCCGATCCGGGGAGGCACAACCAGGCCATGATTGAATTTGGTGCCCTGCAGTGCGTACCCGCATCGCCCTCCTGCACGGACTGTCCCCTGGCTCTTAAGTGTGAAGCAAATCTGCAGGACCTGGTGGACCGGATCCCGGTTAAAAACAAGAATAAAAAACCGGTGGATCGCTGGTTCTATTATTTTATGATCAATTCGGGCGGAGGGACCATCCTGGTTCCGAGGAAGGGAAAGGATATCTGGGCCGGCCTCTACGAACTCCCAATGATCGAATGCAAGGGGCCCCTTAGCGATGAGGAGATTTTACAGGAAATGCTGCCCCGCATCCTGCAGGAAAAAGATGCATCCTATGGCCTCTCCCCGAGAATCGGGAAGCTCTCCGATGCGGTCAAACACCAGCTGAGCCACCAGACCATCCATGCACGCTTCCTTCAGGTGGAGATAGACCGGCTTCCCCATCCGCTGCCCGGTAACTGGCAGTTGGTGCAGCTGGAGCAAGTAGACAATTACGCCCTGCCGAGACTTATTCACAGGTACCTTGAATCATCCATTTTTTAAGTATCTTTGGAGTATATTATAAATACTATATATGTCTGTAAACAAAGTAATCCTTGTGGGGAATGTGGGTAAAGACCCCGAAACAAGGTACCTCGACGAATCAACTGCCATTACGAAATTTCCCATGGCCACCAGTGAGACCTATAAAAACAAGGCCGGGGAGCGCGTCTCCACCACCGAATGGCACAATATTGTAATGTGGAGGGGACTGGCCCAGGTGGCAGAGAAGTACGTAAAAAAGGGGACACAGTTGTACATTGAAGGACGGATCAAAACACGTTCCTACGATGATGCCGAAGGAAACAAGAAGTATATTACCGAAATCGTAGGCGATCAGATGCAACTGCTGGGACGACGTCCGGACGATGGAGAAGGCGATCAGAACCAGGCTCAGGCGCAGAGCCAGAGTCCGGCATCCAGCCAGAATCCGGCATCCAGCCAGAGTTCAACATCAGGCCAGGGTTCAACACCAGGCCAGGGTTCAACACCAGGCCAGAGTCCAAATCAGACTCAGGCTCCGGCGCAAAACCAGCCTCCAAAGGAAGATCCTTTTGATGGCACGGACAACGGGCCGGACGATCTCCCATTCTGATCAATGTTTAACCTTTAACCCCAGGTTTGGAACCGGCGTTTTTAATCTTTTTGCAGCAGGGCGTTCTAATGCCTCTCACCTCAGGAGCCATCATCGGCATGGTTGTGGTGGCTATCCTGCTGTTTTGCTCAGCCATGATCTCGGGCTCAGAAGTGGCCTATTTCAGCCTGGGCCCAATTCACATTTCTGAGCTGAATGAGCATCCGTCGCGCAAGGAGTCCATGGTGCTTAACCTGCTGGCCAAGCCTGACAGACTTCTGGCAAATATCCTGATTACCAATAACTTCATTAATGTTGGTATTGTGATCATTGCCTCCTTTGTCACAGGGACCATATTTAACTTTACCCAATCTCCACTCTTTGGATTTGCGATCAAGGTCATTTTGATCACCTTCCTCCTCCTGCTTTTCGGGGAAATCATCCCCAAAGTCTACGCCAACAGCTTTGCACCCCAGTTTGCCAGGCGCATGGCTGTTCCCCTGGTGATCCTCGACAAAGTCTTCCAGCCCCTGATCTTCATCCTTGTCAGATCCACCGGACTGGTAAACCGCAGGCTGGCCAAAAAGGTGCAAAATATCTCCATGGACGATTTATCGGAGGCCCTTGACCTGGCCACCGATGTGGTGGAGGATGAAAAGGAAATGCTGGAGGGCATTGTCCGCTTTTCTAACCTGGAGGTAAGTGAGATTATGAAACCGCGTACCGATGTGGTTGCCGTAGATATTGAGACCGACCTGGACACACTAAGCAGGGTGATTATTGAATCGGGTTTCTCACGGATACCGGTTTATGCCCAAACTTCGGACCACGTGAAAGGGATCCTCTATGTGAAAGACCTCCTGCCTCATATCAACCAGAAAAACAAGTTCAACTGGCAAAAGCTCCTCCGCGATCCCTTCTTTGTACCCGAAACCAAAAAAATCAACGACCTCCTGAAAGAGTTCCAGGAGAAAAAGATCCACCTGGCCATCGTGGTGGATGAATACGGGGGCACTGAGGGAATTGCAAGCATGGAAGATATCCTGGAAGAGGTGGTGGGCGAAATCACCGATGAGTCCGACGGTGCGGAAGTGTTCTACAGAAGATTAGATGCCCGGACTTTTGCTTTTGACGGGAAAACCCTGCTGAACGATTTCTACAAGGTCACCGAACTGGATGATGAGTTATTCGACGAGGTGAAGGGGGATGCGGAGACCGTGGCCGGCCTGCTTCTGGAATTGCAGGGCGGCTTCCCCCGGATGAAAGATGTGATGGAGTGCAAAGGGATTGAATTTACTGTACTTGCCATGGATAAGCGCAGGATCAAAGAGGTAAAAGTATTCTTAAATAACCCGTAGCAGCAGACATGATGAACAGAGAGAGAAATAGGATGAAGTGGCCGGGCTGGAGTTTTTTGATTTTACTTTTGCTGAGCGTTTCCTGTAAGGATACTTACACGCCCAAGCCCGCAGGTTACCTGAAGGTCACCTACCCTGAGAAAGAATACCTGCTCTACAGCGATCAGGAGTTTTATCAGTTCGAGATCCCGGCCTATGCCAGGGTGGTGATAGATAGCGGGCCAAGGAGTGAGAAGGGATGGGTCAACCTGACCATTCCGCAGCTCAACGGGACCATCCACCTGAGTTACAAACCAGTGGATGATCAGCTGACTGTCCTGATTACCGACAGCAGGGAACTGGTTTATAAGCATACGGTAAAAGCACATGGAATCGAGGAGACACCTTTTATTCAAAGAGATCAGAACAGATTCGGGATGATATATGATCTGAAAGGAGATGTGGCGTCGGCGGTGCAGTTTTTCATCACTGACAGTACCGAGCACTTCCTCAGGGGTTCCCTCTATTTCAATTGCCGGCCCAATCGT
>CAYWGP010000095.1:0-16924 GCA_964458155.1 uncultured Bacteroides sp. | reverse complement strand
TTCAGCGATGCCTGGTGGGATGCCATGGTGCATGTGGTCAATGAGGGCCAGCGGATCGGGATTGATATAGGATTTTTTAACTGCCCGGGATGGAGCCAGAGTGGAGGGCCCTGGGTGAGCTATGACAAGGCCATGAGGCACCTGGTATACTCCGAAACCACGGTCATGGGAGGTGGGGACATTACGGTCCAACTACCCAAACCAGCAGAGGAGTTCCAGGATACTTATGTGCTGGGATTCAAAAAGATCGCTTCAGAAGATCGCTTTATCTCCAAGCGGAATGCATTTTTCACAAGGGACAATAATGGTCCTTACGTAGCAGAGCTAAGCTCTGCGGAATCAATCACGGCCCGAAGCATAAGGCTCACTCCGGCCGCTCCTGCATTTAAATGCAATGTGGAGGTTCAGGCCCTGGTGGAAGGGGAGTTTGTGAGTATTAAGTCCTTTGAGTTTGATCGAAGCAACAGCGGGGTGAATGTGGGGCCTCTTCCGCGCGGACCTGTGGCCATCTCGCTACCGGATACAGAGGCAAAATTATTCAGGCTGCTATGCAGCAATGCCATCGGTGCAAACCGGAATGATGCACCCGGTTTTGCAGAGATCCGGATATCGGAAGCACCGGTGCTGGAGAACTACATCGAGAAATCGCTGGGAAAGATGCATCCCACCCCTTTGCCCGAATTCAATACCTATATGTGGGAAAGCCAGGATGCCATCAGGGATGAGAACATGTTGATCACAGAGGTACACGAGATCAGTGAGCGGATGGATTCAAACGGTGTCCTGACCGTGGAAGATGTTCCTGAAGGGGAGTGGACCATCCTGCGTATGGGGATGACCCCCACCGGGACACAGAATTCACCCGCTGCTCCCCAGGGAAAAGGATACGAGATTGACAAAGCCAGCTCTGAGTTGGCCCGTTTCCATTTCGAACAATATATGCTGGAGCTCATCAAACGGATCCCCGAAGAAAGCCGGCCGGCATTGAAGTACCTGATTGCCGACAGCTATGAGATGGGGTCCCAGAACTGGAGCGACGGCTATGCGGAGCGATTTAAGGCAAAATTCGGCTACGATCCGGTTAAGTACCTGCCTGTTATATCAGGCCGCGTGGTGGGAAGTGTGGAAGAGTCGGACCGTTTCCTCTGGGATCTCCGCCGTTCGGTGGCCGATGATGTGGCCTATGAGTATGTGGGTGGATTAAGAGAGGCTGCCAATGAATACGGTCTGAAGACCTGGCTGGAAAACTACGGGCACTGGGGCTATCCAGGAGAGTTTCTGATGTACGGTGGCCAGAGTGATCTGGTGGCGGGGGAGTTCTGGAATGAGGGCAATCTGGGGGATATTGAGTGTAAATCGGGTTCCTCCGCTGCCCATATGTATGGAAAGCCCATCACCTCTGCTGAAGCTTTCACAGCCTCTCAGAACGCCTACATGCGACATCCTGCCATGCTGAAGAAGCGGGGAGACTGGTGCTGGACCGAAGGGATTAACCATTACGTACTTCATTTATACATCCAGCAGCCCAGGGATGAGGCTCCGGGGATCAATGCCTGGTTCTCCACCGAATTCAACCGCCTGAATACCTGGTTTGACCAGGGATCAGCCTGGGTGGACTACATTCGGAGGTGCCAGCACATGCTGCAGCAGGGTAAATATGCAGCCGACGTACTCTACTTCATCGGGGAAGATGCTCCCAAGATGACCGGGACCAGGGACCCCGAGCTTCCCCCGGGCTATTCCTACGACTATATCAATGCAGAGGTCATCCTGGAAAGACTGTCGGTGGAGAACGGCAGCTTTGTGTTGCCTGACGGGATGAGCTATTCCATCCTTGTCCTGCCCGAGAATTCAAATATGAGGCCCCATGTGCTGGCACGGATAGAAGAGCTGGTGCAGGCAGGAGGGACCCTGCTTGGAGGCAAAATCCTGAAGTCACCCAGCCTGCAAAATTATCCGCAGTGCGATATGGAGATTCAGGAAATTGCCAATCGCATGTGGGGGGAGTCTCACCAGGGTGGTAAACTGGAAAATGCCCTTGGAGAAGGTAAGGTGCTGGATGGAATGGATCTTCAGGAAGCTCTTGATATTATTCAGCTACCGGCCGATGTGGACCATCCAATGGGAGTACCTTTTTTATGGACCCACCGTACTTTGCCGGGAATGGAGATCTACTTTCTCACCAACCAGGGCGATGAAATACTGGAGTTTGAGTCCTCTTTCAGGGTAAGTGGACTACAGCCCCAGTTATGGGATGCAGTGAGTGGTGAGATTCGTCAACTCAATGATTATTCAGACGATGGTAGCCGGACCACTGTTCCCCTGGTCATGCAAAAGCATGAAAGCTGCTTTATTGTCTTTACTTCGGGCAGCAATGAGAAGACCGGTGCGGGATATGCCGAGAACGCTCCACAGCCTGAAGTGCTGAAATCGCTTGATTCGGAATGGACAGTGGAATTTGAAAACAAGGAGTTTGGCCCGGACGAGGCAGTGAAATTTGCATCGCTTTCCAGCTGGACCGAATCCAGCGACCTGAGTATAAAATATTATTCTGGTACAGCCACGTATATCTCGGAATTTACCCTGGATGAACTACCGGAGGGGGATCTTTTCCTGAACCTTGGTGAAGTGGGGGTCATGGCCCAGGTAATTCTGAACGGGGAGGACCTCGGAGTTACCTGGATGGCACCCTATCGTTTACGCGTAAAGGAGCATTTGCTTGCAGGGATAAACGTGCTTGAAATTAAGGTGGTGAACGTCTGGAGGAATCGAATGGTAGGGGATATGGACCTTCCCGATGGGGAGCGTTTTACCACCTACACCGTGGCAGACCTGAGGCAGGGAGAAGAACTCACCCCATCAGGACTGATGGGGCCTGTGAGCATTGAAGTAATCCGATGATTCACTCCCGGTCGGGATGTTTCCATTAGCATAGAGCTGATGGATCCCTTCTGAAGGAGAATAAATTTGAAGTGCCGAAAGAAATGTTCTATCTTGAATAACTGATGAAACCAACAGAAGTCCTGCTCATCTTTGATATCGGGAAGACCAACAAGAAGGTTCTCCTGTTTGACCGAAAGCTCAGGCTCGTCCATGAGAAAGAATCCAGGTTCCCCGAAGTAGTCGACGACGAGGGTTTTCCCTGTGATGATGCACACCTTTTGGAAAAATGGATTCATGAGATGTTGCATCACTTCCTTAACTCAGAGTCTTACAAAGTAAAGGGAGTTAATTTTTCCACCTACGGGGCCTCCCTGGTTTACCTGGATAAGCATGGAAAACGTATTACTCCCATCTACAACTATCTGAAACCTCTCCCGGAACATGTCCTGGATGGCTTCTTTGAGAATTATGGGGGGCAGGAAGAGTTTTCCAGGAGATGTGCTTCACCGCTGCTGGGTATGCTGAACTCGGGCCTGCAGTTGCTCTGGTTAAAAAGAACAAAGCCGGAGGTATACGAAATAATGGAACAGGTCATGCATTTACCACAATACCTGGCAAACCTGGTTCACGGAAAGGGGGTGTCGGAACACACTTCTATTGGATGTCACACCATGATGTGGGATTTTGAACGAATGGAATATCACCCCTGGTTAAACAATGAAGGGATCATTCTGCCACACCCGATCCCTGTGTCCGAGTCTTTTCCAGTGAACATGCACGGATGTAATTTCGAAGCTGGTATCGGTATCCATGACAGTTCTGCATCTCTGGCTCCTTACATCCTGACTGCAAGTGAGCCCTTTATACTAATCTCCACCGGGACCTGGTGCATTAATATGAATCCCTTCAACAAAGAACCACTTACCGTGGAGCAGTTGAACCAGGATTGCCTCTGTTTCCTTGGAGTGCATGGGAAGCCGGTGAAGTCTTCCCGTTTTTTCCTGGGGCGCATTCATGATCTGAATGTGGAGCGACTTGAGGAGCATTTCTTTACAGGTGAGTCGGCATATAAAAGTGTAAATCCAGGATCCGATGCAATAAGAGAGCTCTGGGAATCGGGGGAGGAGGGACAGGTGTTTTTTAGAAATGAAATTCCGGAAGGGCTGGTGGATCTGGGTGTGGATTGCGGACAGTTCGGGTTCTTCGAAGAAGCCTACAGCCGGATGATGGTTGACCTGAGCCGACAGGTGGTACAGGCTATCGGGCTGATAAGAGCTGCCAATGACACAAGCTTACACCTTTATATCACAGGAGGATTTGCCCGGAATCCGATTTTCAGAACCGTTATTTCCCTGGCCTTTCCGGACAAACAGGTATTTACTTCTGAAGTGGACAATGCCAGCTCCCTGGGAGCGGCCCTGGTAATGTCAGATAAGATATGGGAAGGCTCTGCCTCTCACTTTGACCTTGGTCTGAGGAAGGTCAAAGTCTGATTTTACCAATCCAGAACCTCATCACCAACTTCGGTTAGCAATCCGGCGATCCAGTCGGCTCCGGAGAGTTCTTCTGCCGAAAAAGAAGTGGTGAGTGCCAGGACTCTTGCCCCTGCTGCTTTCCCGGCAGCTACCCCGCTGACAGCATCCTCGATTACCAGGCAATTTGAAGCATCAACTCCCAGGTTAGCAGCTGCTTTCAGGAAAATATCGGGTGCCGGTTTTTTATGTTCAATATCCAGACCTGTCACCACGCTTCCAAAGGTGGTGTCAGGAATCCCTATCTCCTTCAGGTTCACCTTCACTTTAGGAGGATCCGCGCTGGAGGCAACAGCCATTTTAAGTTCTCTTGAACGGCATTTTTGAATGAAATCCACCACCCCTTCAAAGGGTACCAGCTTCCCGGCAACGATCTCAGTATAGATTTCATAGGTTCTTGCCTTGTCTTTTTCAAGTTCAAAGGGAATTCCGTTTTTTTCAGCCACTCCTCCCAGGTACCTGTTTTCTCCCATTCCGGTGAATTCCAGGAAATCGTCGGGACTTACCTCATGGCCCTTTTCTTTAAACATCAGCATGCCGGCCTTACAGATATATTCTTCCGAATCCAGCAGAACTCCATCCATGTCAAACAGAATGGCTTTCAGCTTTTTATCTTTTTCCATATTTTTAATTTGTCACCAGTTTTGATCCGGGTGTTTACCCCACTCATATCTTGATTCAGGAATAAACCCGGGATTGCTTACGGGGAACTCGGCACTGCAGTCAGTCCGCCATTTCTCCAGGAGTTGGTATAGTTCATCAGTGATCTCCTTTTGAGCCAGGCTCAAATCAATGGTTTCCCCGATGTCATTTTCCAAATCATACAGGTAGCAGGAGTCAGTTACCAGATTATGTATCAGTTTCCATTTTCCTTTCCTGATGGCACTGGCAGGCTCATCGTGGTGGTAGACCGGATAGTGCCAGTAGATAGCCCGTTCCGGTTCCGGTTCCAATCCCTCCATAATATCCAACAGACTTTTTCCGTCAAACACCTGGCCGACTGGAAGATCAACTCCTGCCAGATCAGCAAAGGTGGGAAGGAAGTCCACACTTGAGATAATGGCATTACTTACCTGACCGGCTTCGAGGACCCCGGGCCACCTGGCAATAAAGGGTTCCCTGATCCCCCCTTCATATATTGTTCCTTTCTCTGCCCTGAGGGGAGCATTGGAAGAGGCCACATAGAGCAGGGTATCTCCCTCATAGATATGCTGCCTCTCACTGGCCAGCAGGGGTATCTTATCAAAACGGCTTATGAGCCCGCCATTATCGGAGAAAAAGATTACCAGGGTTTCTTCGCTCAGCTCCAGATTATCCAGTTCATTCAGAATCCTGCCAACACTGTTATCCACATGCTCTACCATGGCTGCATAGACAGCATTGCATGGATATCCCTCCACAGGTTTCTTCTCCAGGTACTTCTCAATTAGCAGGGAGTCAGCATCCAGCTGTACATGCACATCATAATGAGCCAGGAAAAGTATAAAGGGGGACTCTTTATGATCCCTGATAAAGTCTATGCTTAAATCTGTTAATGCTTCAGACAGGATTTTACCACTGTCTGCCTGGATGGGGGTAGTCATTTTACCGGCGTAATTGAAGAATCCGCCACCCTTATAAACATTTGTCGTTTCGAATCCCTGGTTCCCCGGTTGATATCGCTCCTCCCGGCCCAGGTGCCACTTCCCGAAATAGCCGGTGGCATATCCTGCAGCCTGCATTACTTCCCCCATGGTAATAATCTCCTCCGGCAGATACTGTGTCCGGTTTTTAGGTACAATAAGCTCTTCATAGGGTCGCCAGTGCCCGGTAATGAAATCTGTAATCCCCACCCTGGCCGGATATTGTCCGCTCATGATGCTGGCACGGGTGGGAGAGCAAACCGGACATGCCGCATAGGCATCTGTGAAACGAATCCCTTGTTCTGCCATTTGAGTCAGGCGGGGAGCTTCGTTAAATCTGTTGCCATAAACTGGCAGATCGGCCCATCCAAGGTCATCGGCCAGTATAAAAACAATGTTTGGTCTGGAGCCGGCCAGGGACTCCGTTTGCTTATTTGTACACCCTTGAAGGAGAAACAGGCACAGGGATGCATAAAGAAAATTTCTGGGGTCTAAAATCATCAGAAGGTGCGGATTGTGTTGGTGAGCTTAAATATAGTCAAATAGACCAAGTATTAGCTGCACCGGCATAAGATGAACGCAAGGGTAATAACAGTTTTTTCTATTTAATATGCTATATTGAGAGAGCTAAGAACACTACACTACCTGACAAACCTAAGACTATGGAAAACAGAAGAACTTTTATCAAGAAAACAGCCCTTGGAACCGCAGGAGTTTCAGTGGGTCTCACTGCTATTTCGGCCAGGTCGTACGGGCGAATCCCCGGAGCCAACGACCGGGTCAATGTAGGTGTAATCGGACTGCGGGGACGTGGAAAAGATCTCATGAGATCCTTTTCGGCAATGTATGGCGATGGAGTTTATGTCAAGACCGTCTGTGATGTGGATACTCAATACCACGAGCCATCCAGGGAGCTTGTGGCTGAGAACCAGGATGGTAACAAGCCCGATGCGGTCCAGGACCTGAGGAAAATATTTGAAGATCCGGAGATTGATGCTGTAGCCATGGCCACTCCCAACCACTGGCACGCCCTGGGAACCATCTGGGCCTGCCAGGCAGGAAAGCATGTCTATGTTGAGAAACCCAGTTCCCATAACATATGGGAGGGACGTAAGATGGTGGAGGCTGCCCGAAAGTACAATCGGGTGGTACAGGTGGGCTTCCAGAACCGCTCCATTGGCAACGTGATGCAGGCCATGCAGTTTTTGAATGACGGTGGTATCGGAGATGTGTTTATGGCCAGGGGTACCTGCTTTAAGCCCAGGGATTCATTTGGCATTTCGCCTGATAGTGATCCTCCCGCCAGCCTTGATTATGATCTCTGGCTGGGACCATGTACCTACAGGCCGTACAACGAGAAAAAAGGACACTACAACTGGCACTGGTTCTGGAGTACAGGGAATGGTGATACAGGGAACCAGGGTCCTCACCAGTTTGATATTGCCCGCTGGGGACTGGGCAAAAAAGCACACCCGGTAAAGGTGCAATCCATGGGTGGAATCTTCGGAATATCACCTCACGACTGTGCCCAGGAAACTCCCAATACCCAGACTTCCATATTTGAATATGAGGACGGAAAGATTCTGGAATTTGAGACCAGGGGCCGCTTTACCAACAGCGAGTCCGATGCCCGGATCAAAATCGGAAACCTCTTTTATGGAACCGAAGGCTGGCTGGAACTTAACGGATCCAACTGGAAAGCTTACAGAGAAAGGGAAACGGAGCCTTTTGCCGGATCAGGAATGGAAGCTGAGGGTGCCGCGGTCGG
The DNA here is from genome assembly GCA_964458155.1 of uncultured Bacteroides sp. Taxonomy (GTDB): domain Bacteria; phylum Bacteroidota; class Bacteroidia; order Bacteroidales. The sequence goes on along the minus strand of CAYWGP010000095.1, from coordinate 9,119 downwards.
TGGAGATAAGACCTTCCGGGCTGCTCCAGGCAGTGGTGGGCATTTTGTCAACTTTATTGATGCCCTTCGCTCGGGCGATCACTCCGATCTGAATTGTGATATTCTGGAAGGTCATATGTCAACCTGCCTGCCCCATATGGCTAATATTGCCTACAGAGTGGGAGAGACCCTTGAGTTTAACGGGGAGTTTGAGAAGTTCATCGATAACCAGGAGGCCAATATGCTTGTAACCAGGAAGTACAGGTATCCTTATATCATACCGCAAACGGTATGATAGTTAATAAGTTAATTGTAAAATATTTAACATGAGGACTATGCGAAAAATAGCATTGATGATACTTATTGGATTACTGGCTGTAGCCTGTGATTCTTCGGTGAGTTTGTTTGATGGAAAGAGCCTTGAGGGCTGGATCTGTGATCCGCTGGAACAGGCATCTGACTGGAAAGCTGTAGATGGAGAGCTTTTGGGAGAAAATCCGACGGAAAAGGCCTCCATTATCTGGACCACCACTTTGTATGGCGATTTTGAGGTAGAGTGCGAATACATTGCACTGAATGACGATTACGATACCGGCATATTTATCCGGGGACTAACTCACCAGGTACAGATCGGAATCTCACGCTCGCTGCAAAAGGACATGACCGCTTGCATTTATGCTCCCAAAGATGAGCAGGGCTCTTATCCCGGTCAAAGCGATAAGGTGGAAGCGATTCATAAGCCAGGAGAGTGGAACCACCTGAAAGTTGTGGCCACTGGCAAGCGAATTCAGACTTTTCTGAACGGCGAACCCATGGTTGATTATACTGGAGTGGTCCTGGTGGATGAGGGTCCCATTGGACTGCAATTACATGGCGGCGTGCACATGTCAGTGAAATTCCGGAATATCAGGGTGCGGGAGCTTTAAAGTATAAGATTTAAAATAATTGAAATTTTAATTGACAGATGAAAAAGTTAAAGCAGATTATAGTTTTTACCCTGGCCATAGTGATCAGTGCCAGCTGTACCAATAACAACAGTAGCAATGCAGCCAGGGTTGAGTTGAAGAAGAATGAGGCCGGATATCATCGGCTTTTTGTGAATGATCAGGAATTTTATGTTGATGGTGCAGGTCTTGAATTTGGTAATATTGAAGCACTGGCAGAATATGGAGGTAACTCCTTCAGAACCTGGCGTACCAGAAACGAGTCTGAGGATGCCCTTGAGGTATTGGATCATGCCCATGAAAGTGGATTAATGGTATTAATGGGGCTCGAAGTAGCAAGGGAACGGCATGGCTTCGATTATGATAATGCGGAGGAGGTCGCCAGGCAATATGAATATCTGAAAGGAGAAGTGGAACGCCTGAAGGATCATCCGGCACTCCTGGGATGGGCCATTGGGAATGAGTTAAATCTTGAAGCCAGCAATCTGAAAGTCTATGATGCGGTCAATGATATATCCAAGATGATTCACAAAGTGGACCCGAATCATCCCACCACCACCACCATGGCAGGAATAGGTAAACGGGAAGTTGATTATATTAAGCAGAACTGTACGGATATCGATTTTCTATCCATACAAATGTATGGTGACATCGTGAACCTTCAGAAGCGGATTGAAGATGCAGGCTGGGAAGGACCTTATTTGGTTACGGAGTGGGGAGCTACCGGGCATTGGGAAGTAGCAAGAACCGAGTGGGATGTAGCGATCGAGCAAACCAGCAGGGAGAAGGCTTCAGCCTTCATTGAAAGGTATGCTTTAGCTATCCAGGCAGATCCCGTCAATTGCATGGGGTCGTACGTATTCCTCTGGGCCCAGAAACAGGAACGTACCCCAACCTGGTACGGCATGTTCCTGGCCAATGGAAATGTTACTGAAACGGTTGATGCCATGCAATTTGTGTGGACCGGAGCATGGCCTGAGAACCGTTGTCCTACCCTGGAGTCCTTTGTTTTAGATGGCTTAACTGCTTACGACAATGTGCGATTAAAGGCCGGCGAGACATATAAGGCAACTGTGCTTGCGAGGGATTATGAAAATGACCAGCTGATATATCAATGGGAAATTCTACCTGAAAGTACAGACCTTGGCATGGGAGGTGATTATGAGAGCCGCCCGGAAACAATGTTGTCAATGGAAGTCATGGAGGCTGAAATTGAACTTACTGCACCGAAGTCTCCTGGTGCATACAGACTATTTGTATATGCCACAGATGAAGGAGCCAGATCTGCAACCGCAAATATCCCATTTTTTGTGGATTAGGAGTCTTAGACCAGGTTCAGAAACATCAGGGTCCGGGAACTATTGTTGCAGATCCGAGCTCCTGCAATTTGGGATCTGACATTATTTTAGTATTCAGATCGCCAATCGCCTCCTTTAATGCTCTCTGATGCGGAAGGCGGGTGTCCAGGTTATATAGACCTATCCATTTTTTTCCTCGTCCAACACCCCGGTGGACGCTGATAAATTGCTTGTTGTTATTAAAGAAGGAAGCCTCAAGCTCCACGTCCGTGATGGAAGTGGCAAAGGGGATTCCAAAGAGGGTCCCTATCCCGAGGGTGAGAATGTTCAGGGCTGTCCCCACGTTGACCCGGCCCTTTTCATGGAAGTAGATAACGCTCATCTCAACAGAACCCTGTCTATTTTCTCCCTGGCTAACAAGTTGTTCCTCCATATAAAATTTAAGGAAGCGGAAAGCATCTATCGCTTTGACATCAGAAATGAAAGTTGAAGAGCTTTGCTCAATGGCCTCTTCGCCAAGGCCAAGGATCTCGGTGGTATACAGGTTTCCGTAAGTCTGATAGGTACTGGATATCTCCTCTGCATTAATATACGTCTCCATTGGAGGAAGTTTATAGGAGTTTTCAAATGGGAAGGAGTAAACAGAACTCTGGGCAATGATAGCAATGGAGGTGCAAAAAAGGAAAAATGTTAAGGCTGGTATATGGTATCTTTTTATCATGGCAGTTGGTTTAAGATGGAACTTCATTGATATGCACAAATACCGTTCCGATATTTTATTAAATTTAGCAACACATAAATACTTCAAACCCCCATGAAAAGACGTGACTTTATACACAAAAGTGCAGCAGTGGCAGCAGGAACAGGAATCATAAGTGCTTTTCCAGGTACGGCCCGTGCAGCTTCCGGGATACCGGGAGCAAATGAAAAAATCAATGTAGGGGCTATCGGACTGAATGGTATGGGGATGTCTGACCTTAAATCATTTTTATCAATGGATGGAGTGGAGTGCCTGGCGCTTTGTGATGTGGATCGGAATGTTCTGATGAAGCGTTCCGCAGAAGTGGAAAAGATCCAGGGAAAGAAGGCAAAACTTTACGGTGACTACCGGAAGTTGCTTGAAAATAAGGATCTGCATGCCGTTATTATCGGCACCCCGGATCACTGGCATTGCCTTCCGATGATGGAGGCATGTCAGGCCGGATTGGATGTATATGTGGAGAAACCCATTGCCAACTCCATTGAGGAAATTGATCTGATGATTGCCACCCAGAGAAAGTACGGAAATGTGGTGCAGGTGGGACAATGGCAGAGGAGTGATCCACACTGGAAGAATGCTGTTGATTTCGTGCACAGCGGCAAACTGGGCAGAATCAGGACGGTAAAAGCCTGGGTGTACCTTGACTGGAAGCACATGCTCCCTGTACAGCCCGACGCACCTAAGCCCCCAGCGGGAGTTGACTATGACTTCTGGTTGGGACCTGCGCCCGAGCATCCCTTTAATATCAACCGCTTTCATTTCAATTTCCGCTGGTACTGGGATTATGCAGGCGGACTGATGACAGACTGGGGAGTGCACCTGCTGGATTATGCCCTTTATGGAATGAATGAGTATGTGCCCAATTCGGTTATGTCCTCAGGGGGTAAATTCGCCTTCCCTGAAGATGCCAGGCAGACTCCTGATACTCAGTTTGCCATGTACGAGTTTGACAATTTCGGCTTGCTGTGGGAATCTACCCTGGGTATTGGTCAGGGGAACTATGGCCGTGCTCATGGTGTATCTTATATTGGCGAGAACGGAACGCTTGTAGTGGATCGCCAGGGCTGGGAAGTAATTGCTGAAGCTCCCGGGGGAAAGCCCAGGATGGAAGCAGTGCCGCTTATCGGGAAGACGGGAGCCAGCGGACTGGATTTGCATGTGGAAAATTTCCTGGAGTGTATGAAATCCAGGGAGACCCCCAATGCAAGCGTGGAGATCGGGGGACATATTGCCAGGATTGCTCAGCTGGGCAATATTGCCCTGAGAACCGGTCATAAAATATTCTGGGACGGGGATAAGGGTGAAGTAATCGGTGATGAAAAAGCGGCTCAGCTGACGCGTGCCAGCTACCGTGCTCCCTGGAAGCTGCCTTCTCTGTAAAAGCCAGGCGGATTCGGATCAGAATCGCCCGATCAGGCTGTAGTCGCTGGTGTTACAGTAGATCTGACTGAAAAAGGAGAAGCCAAGTCTATTGGTCTCCATTTTCCGGTCGACCCGGAGAATGGGATGCATCTTTTTAACTCCGAAATGTTTCTGAATCCTCTCGTCGGCAGTAATGGCCTGGATCTTCTGCTCCCCGCCCTTTACTTCCAGCTGGTAGTGTTGCCTCAAAATTTCGAACAGGGAACGGTTTTCGAATGTCCTTGAGGTGAAGCGGGGCAGGTTAAGATTAGGGATCATAGTGATATCATAGAATACGGGCCGCTCGTTAATCAAGCGAAGCCTTTCCATATAGATGCAGCCCATGCTCTTCTCCTTTTCGCTGATTTCAAAACCAAAGGCTTGCTCCCAGCTGATTATTCTGGGTTTAACAATTATCCTGGTGGTCAGGCTGTCCTGACCAATGGCAGAAGTGGTTCCGCTTAGAGAGAGGATGCCGATCCCTTTTGGCTGACCCTGGACGATGGAGCCCAATCCCTGATGTCTTAGAATATAGCCGTCATTGACCAGCATATCCAATGCCTTCCTTACAGTGGGACGGGTTAGATTGTGGGCCGCACACAACTCATTTTCAGATGGGAGAAGATCTCCTCTCTGATAAGTGCCGTCCTCAACCAGCTTCCTCAGCTTTTCATAAAGTCTCCGGTAGGAGGGAGCTTCTTTAACTGCCATATTCGGAATATGCTAGATTTGTATTTATCAGCAAATATAGTTGTAAATATAAGTAAATGAAAAATATTTTCAAAACGAAGCAAACAAAAATAGATGTAACAGTCAATAAAAGAGATCAATAGAATTAATTTATACGCTGATTACAGAATTTTTTTCATATTCAAAAAAAGCTGCTATATTTGTACTTGTATAGACAAGTATTATATTTAATATAGATAAATAAGATGGCCAATGCTGTAATCATGCCCAGGCAGGGACAATCGGTAGAGAGTTGTATTCTGACCGAATGGTATAAATCAGTTGGGGACAGTGTATCCAAAGGAGAGCTTCTTTTCGCTTACGAGACTGATAAAGCCGCTTTCGAGGAAGAGGCTCCGGCAGATGGAATTTTGCTGGCCCGCTTTTATGAGGAGGGCGATGAGGTGCCGGTATTGCTGAATGTGGCAGTGCTGGGTAAGGATGGCGACTCTGTTGATGAGTTTCGTCCTGAGGGGGAGACTGGTATAGCAAAAGAATCTGAGCCTGAAGCTGAATACTCTGCAAAGGCTGGTGATTCTCAGGTACTTGAATCGATTGTGCCAACTCAGACAAATAATCATAGTTCTGCAATCTCGCCCAGGGCCCGGAAACTGGCACATGAGAAGCGTGTGGTTCTGGACTCTGTGCAGGGCAGCGGACCGGGTGGCAGAATCATTGAGAGGGATGTTGTGCAAGCCATCAGGCAGGGTAAGCGACTTACTCCGCTTGCTCAGAAAAAAAAGGAAGCAGAAGGCCTGACTGTACCCTGTGACAAACCGGATTGTGGAAAATACAGGACCACTGATTTGCAACAGCCATCGCAGCAGGCAGGATCCTTCACTGATCATCCACTCAGTAATGTACGCAAGATCATTGCAGGTGCCATGTACCGTTCGCTGCAAAATTCAGCACAGCTAACTCATCACCTCAGTGCAAATGTTACAGGCATGCTACAGTTACGCCGCCAGGTGAAAGTTAAGCAGGAAGGAGGGTATCCCTACAACATCACCCTCAATGATATGGTATGTTACGCGGTGGTGCAGAGCCTGCTGCTGCATCCCGGGGCAAACGCTCATTTCCTTAATGAAAATATCCGGATGTTCGACCAGGTAAATCTTGGCCTCGCAGTGGATACAGATCGCGGATTAATGGTGCCGGCACTTTTAAATGCCGATCGGTATACACTTCCGGAACTCTCGGTGCGCCTGAAAGAGATAGCCGACAACTCTAAAAAGGGTAGTATCTCTCCCGACCTGATTATTCCCGAGGCAGCCACATTTACTGTTTCCAACCTGGGTAATTATGGTGTGGAGATGTTTACCCCCGTGATCAACCTGCCCCAGGTAGGCATCCTTGGAGTAAATACAATAATACAACGGCCTGCAAGCCTGGCCGATGGTACTTTTGGTTTTCAGCCCTTTATGGGACTGTCCCTGACCTATGACCACAGGGCCCTGGATGGGGGACCGGCCACCCTGTTCCTTGCTGAAATCAAGAAGCAAATCGAACTTCTCTCTACCGACCTGCTCTAAAACCACTAACCACTAAGAATTAACCATTAACCATTTCCCCATGCCAAAAATTCAATTTATAAACCCATCAGACCTCAGGCAGTCTCAAAACCTGGAACTGGGCTCCATCCCCATCAATACTTATAACAGATCGATCAGGGAGGAGTTAACAAGGTTTTCCAAGGATGACCTGATCCGAATTTACCGGGATATGTTGATTATCAGGGAGTTTGAAACTATGCTCAACCTGGTAAAAACAAAAGATGAATATAAGGGGATTCCCCATTCACATCCTGGTCCGGCCCATCTTTCCATCGGACAGGAAGCTGCGGCTGTGGGGATGGCCTACAAGCTGGATATCAATGACTATATCTTTGGTTCCCATCGTTCTCACGGGGAAATCCTGGCGAAAGGGCTTTCGGCCATACAGAAGCTGGACGACGATGCGCTGTACAGGATTATGAAAGATTTCTTTGATGGCCGCATTCTTGGAATCGTGGAGAAAGGCCACAAGGGTGATATGAAGTCCCTGGCACTTAAATTCCTGGTTTATGGCACCCTTGCTGAGATATTTGCGCGGGAGACCGGTTTCAATAAGGGACTGGGCGGATCCATGCATGCATTTTTCACCCCCTTTGGAATCTATCCCAACAACGCCATTGTGGGTGGATCGGGAGACATTGCCGTGGGAGCTGCACTCTATAAGAAGGTAAACCGGAAGTCAGGCATTGTTGTGGCCAACATTGGTGATGCTTCGCTGGGATGCGGACCGGTATGGGAAGGACTGACCTTTGCCGCCATGGACCAGTTCCGTGAGCTTTGGGAAGGTAATATGAAGGGCGGATTGCCCATCATTTTCAATATTATGAACAACCAGTATGGCATGGGGGGGCAAACCTGCGGGGAGACCATGGGATACACTTATGCAGCCAGGGTAGGGGCCGCGCTCAATGCAGAGAAGATGCACACCGAACGTGTGGATGGATACAATCCGCTGGCTGTAATTGATGCCTATGAGCGGAAAATGCAGATCATTGAAGAGAAAAAGGGACCTGTATTCCTGGATGTGCTTACCTACCGCTTCAGCGGTCACTCTCCTTCTGATTCTTCATCTTACCGATCCAAAGAGGAGATTGAAGCATGGGAAAAGGTTGACTCCATTGTCTCTTTTGCTCAGGACCTGCTGGATGCCGGTGTGGCCGATCAGAGTACTCTTGATCAGATCAGGGCCGAGACTGATCAGCTGATCCTGGGAGCATTTAAGCTCTCAATTGATGAGCAGGTATCGCCGCGAATGGACCTGATTTCCAATCCCGGACTGATCGGTGAAATGATGTATTCCAACCAGAGTGTGGACCGGATGGAGGAAGGCACTCCGGAAGTGAAGCATCCCCTGGAGGAGAATCCGCGGGTGAAGCAAATCGCCCGAAAAGAGAGATACGCCTTTGATAAAAATGGCAAGCCTTTTTCAGCCATGAAACAGTACCAGTTCAGGGATGGACTTTTCGAGGCCATTGCCGACCGTTTTTATAAGGATCCCACCCTGGTAGCCTACGGGGAGGAGAACCGCGACTGGGGAGGGGCCTTTGCTGTCTACCGGGGACTCACCGAGGCGCTGCCCTATAACCGACTGTTTAACTCGCCCATTTCGGAGGGAGCCATTGTGGGAACAGCTATTGGTTATGGCATGTGTGGCGGTAGAGTTATTCCGGAGATTATGTATTGCGATTTCCTGGGTCGCTCCGGTGATGAAGTGTTTAATCAGCTGCCCAAGTGGCAGGCCATGAGCGGAAACCTCATTAAGATGCCGGTGGTACTCAGGGTCTCTGTGGGATCCAAATACGGGGCCCAGCATTCCCAGGACTGGTCGTCGCTGGTAGCACATATTCCGGGAATCAAGGTTGTCTTCCCTGCCACTCCCTATGATGCTAAGGGTTTGATGAATGCAGCCCTGCAGGGAACCGATCCGGTGATCTTCTTTGAAAGCCAGCGCCTCTATGGCATTGGGGAGGAGTTCCATAAGGAGGGAGTTCCAGAAGGCTACTATGAGATTCCCATTGGCGAACCGGATATCAAACGCCCGGGCGAGGATGTGACCATTCTGACCATCGGTGCCACCCTGTACCGTGCCATGGAAGCAGCAGACATCCTCCAGGAGAAATACGGAATGTCGGCAGAGATTATCGATGCCCGTTCGCTTGTTCCTTTTAATTATGAACTGGTTCTGGAGTCTCTGAAGAAGACAGGACGAATTATTCTGGTCAGTGATGCAAGTGAGCGGGGATCCTACCTGAAGGATGTGGCACAGAATATTACGGAGCTGGGTTTTGACGATCCGGACGCGCCACCGGTGGTCGTTGGCTCGCGGAACTGGATTACGCCGGCCTACGAGCTGGAGGACTATTTCTTTCCTCAGCCCTCCTGGATCATTGATGCAATTCATGAGAAGATAGTACCTTTAAAGAACCATGTTTGTTCCCAGAATTTCACTTCTGGT
>CAYWGP010000094.1:0-14325 GCA_964458155.1 uncultured Bacteroides sp. | reverse complement strand
ATCAGGCTCCGGGAGTTGCAGGAAGACTGGCACCTCTCCTCACTGGAAAAGATCTTTATCGAAAAACGGATCTACCGTGATATCGAAGAGTGCGAGACCTGGGAGGCGGTCATCGAAGCCATAGATAAGGGCCTGGATCCTTACAAGAAGATGTTGATACGGGAAGTCACCCGGGAAGACATCATCAAACTTACTGAGATCAAAATCAAGCGTATCTCAAAATTCGATGTGAAACGAGCCGATGAGCACATCAAGAGCCTGGAAGAAGAGATGGAGGAGGTGAAGAACCATCTGGCCAGCCTGGTGGCCTATACCATCGAATATTTCAAACAAATTAAAAAGAAGTACGGCAAGGGGAGGGAACGCAGAACCGAACTCCGAAACTTTGCCAGCATCGAAGCCACAAAAGTGGTGGTGGCCAATCAGAAACTATATATGAATGCCAGGGACGGCTTCATTGGTACCTCCCTGCGTAAAGATAAGTATGTATGTGATTGTTCTGATATTGACGATATCATTGTCTTCCTGAAAGACGGAACCTATACCATCTCCAGAGTAGCCGATAAACAATTCGTGGGCAAAGATATTATCCATGCAACTGTCTTTAAGAAAAACGATAGCCGGACCATTTATAACGTGGTCTATTTCGATGGCAACTCGGGGAATGTCATGATGAAGCGCGCCCCGGTAACCGGAATCACCCGCGACAAACAATATAATATTGGCAAAGAGCACAAGCACTCCAAGATTCTTTATTTCAGCGCTAATCCCAACGGTGAAGCGGAAGTAATCAAAGTGTACCTCAGACCAAGGCCGCGACTGAAAAATCCGGTATTCGAATATGATTTTGCCGAACTGGCCATCAAGGGAAGAGGTACTCTGGGGAATATCCTGACTAAGTTCTCCGTCCAGAAAATCGTTATAAAAGAGAAAGGGGTATCCACCCTGGGAGGAAGGAAGATCTGGTTCGATGAGGATGTAATGAGGCTGAATGTGGATGCAAGGGGAATATTCCTGGGTGAATTTACCGGGGACGACCAGATCCTGGTTATCACCAAATCGGGGAACTTCAGAACCACCAATTTCGATCTCAGTAACCACTTTGAGGACGATGTGCAGATAATCGAAAAGTTCAGAGCTGAAAAGATCTGGTCGGCAGCCTATTTCGATGCTGAACAAAACTATTACTACCTGAAGCGTTTCTTAATCGAAGCGGGGGCCAAACAAACCCGCTTTATAGGAGAGCACCCCGAATCCAGGCTTATCAGAATCACCGAGGTAGAGTATCCACGGCTGGAGTTGAAGTTTGGCGGCAAAAACAAGGACCGTAATCCGGAAATCATCGAGGTAGCAGAATTTATCGGTATCAAGAGCTACAAAGCCAGGGGCAAGCGGCTTTCCAACTATGAGGTTAAAGTGATCCAGGAGTTAACTCCCGAGGGAATCGAAGATCCCATAAAAGAGGAACCGAAACCGGAAGTAAAGCCTAAAGTAAAGAAGCCCGAAGTAAAGAAGCCCGAAGTTACAAAACCGGAGAGTAAGAAAGCCGAGACGAAAGTACCGGAGGCCAAGACTTCAGCTAAAAAAGCACGTCCGAAAAAACCGAAAGTGGCCAAACAGGACCCTGATGAAGTCCCCCTGGAGGTGGTAAAACCAAAAGAAGAAGAGGAGCCCGGGAAGGATGATAAAAAGGACTCGGCAGGACAATTTACCTTAGAATGGTAACATGAATTCCCGGATATTTCTAATCGGTTTCATGGGCTCGGGAAAATCCACCCTGGGTGCAAAACTGGCACGCCAGCTGGGATATGAATTTGCAGATATGGACCACCTGATTGAAGAGACCGCCGAGATGTCCGTCCCTGCCATCTTCGAAGAACATGGCGAAGAGGTCTTCAGGAAATGGGAACAGGATATCCTGACTGAATTATGCCGTCGGGAAAATCTGGTGATTTCAACAGGTGGCGGTGCTCCCTGTCATTCTAATTTGATGGATCTGATGAATAACCATGGCACAAGTATTTACATTCAGCTGAGTGCTGAAGCGCTGAAAGACAGGCTAATCCGATCCAAAACCGAGCGTCCCCTGATCAAGGGAAAATCCGAATCCGAGTTGCTGGATTTCATAAACACCCTTCTTGAAAAACGAGAAATCTTCTATAAACAGGCCACCCATACTGTTGACGGTATCAGTATCCGAACCAAAGAGCTGGCCCGGCTCTTGCGTGAATCTTAACCAGATTCCCTATCTTTAAGATGTGAAAAGCTATTTCCATTTTCTATTTATTGGTGCAGTTTTACTGGGCTCACTCATTATTTTCAATAATCAACAAGGTGAGAGTGTTTCCCGGTTAACAGACAATCATGATCCTTTACATACACAGCTTCTGGCTGAAATATGCTCCACCCGGATTGCCACATCCATAATTCCTTCACAAAAGCACATCACAAATCCGGACGATGAACTTGTTTCCGGCAATCTTAAACACCTTGAATATCTGAATAGCACAGAGCATCAGGCCCGTATCAAAACACAGATGCAGATCCACCTGGAACTCTTACCTGTTCTTGGTATTCAGTCTGGTCAATATCTTCACTATAATTCGAGATCAGACGATCCGCCCCTTTCCTGATTCAGGCACATCAAATCTTAACTACCAAAGATCCGGCTTCTGTTCATGAAGCCATGTCTTAATTATTTCATTAATAATAATTTATACATAGTGATATGAAAACAATAAAATATATAGTGATGGGATTGATACTCTCATCCCTGCTTATCAGCAGTTTCTCCTTTTCTCCCTCGGGGAAGAGTTTTAAGCAGAACGAAAATGTAACATTCTGTGAAACCTATACACAACATGAGCTTTTTTCAAAACTTGATCCTCAAGAGCGTCTTTTCACCTTGATTCAATTGGAAGGTACAGATCCGGAAAGTTCAAGGATAGGAACCTGCAATGATACCGATCTGGGCGCCCTTTGGGATTACTTACAGAGTAAGGCCTTTCGGAGTAAAGTCCAGGAGGACCTGATCATTGCTGCGGGAGCTGAGGCCTCAGGTTCGAAGATTTCGCTCTATGCGATCCGTAAGCCAGCATCGAATGATGTCTTTCCCACGCAGCAGGATATTGATGAAGTCAGTGTCAGTGTAGATACTGAAGGTAACTATGCTCTGTTAATCTCTTTCTCGGAATCGGGGGCAACAAATTGGGCTTCCATCACTCGCAAGAACAAAGGAAGGAATATTGCGATCCTCTTTAATGGAAAGGTGCTTGCTGCTCCCAGGGTTCAGGAAGAGATAAAAGGCGGGAAGTGCTCGATCAGCGGAAATTACACCGAAGACGAAATCAACAAGCTGAAAGCCGCCCTGGAAATCTAGCTTGTTTTACAGAAGCGGCAGTCTACGCAGGTACACTCTCTAAAATGTTAGGTATAGCCGATCGTCGCTGCTCCCAACCTGTGGTTGGCAAAGGCTTCCTCACGGTTATACCTAACTAGAGGTGTACCAGATGATGCTACCGCTTCTTAAAACATACCGGAGAGGAATTCTTCGTTTTCCAATCCGCTTATGTAATCGGAAACCCTGACATCGAAAAGCTTGTTACGTAAAGTTTCCGGATCATGGATGCATCCTATCAGGATCTGCTCCAGCAATTCAACATCCTTTTGAGAGTTAAAATTACCTACAATCTTTAACTCCTTGATGATCCCTTTTTCCACATTCATATGCAGATCCAGCTGACCCGATTTAAAGAAAATACTCTGGCAAAACTGATACTTGGGTGAGTAGCCAAAATTCCACTCCCAGGTGGAAAATTTCGAGTCGCGCAGAACACCTATCTCCTGAAGATCTGTCTCGCTTAAACTATAGGAACGGGCGTCCTTATGGGTCTGGAGCACATGATCCAGGATTCTCTGCTGAAAAATCTCCACATCCATCTGCTCCGTGAGATGATCCCTGATATTGGTTACACGGGATGGAATCGACTTTACAGCTCTGTCGGTGAATCTATCCTTTTCAGTCTTCAGGGCTGCACTCAGGCTTCCCATCTCCGATGAGAAAAGAAGGGTGCCATGATGCAAGACTCTTTGTTTGAATACATGGCTTGCCGTACCTGAAATTTTCAGCTTTTTTAGCACTAATTGATTGCGTTTACCCAGGCTGACTTCCAGTCCCATCCCTTTCAAAGCCTCTATAATAGGGAGGGTAGCCCGTTTGTAGTCCACTAAATCACCCTCTTTCCCACTGGTGAAAAAAGCGAAATTGAGATTCCCAAGGTCATGAAATACCGTACCGCCACCGGAAATCCTTCTTGCTACCAGTATATCATTTTCCTGAACAAAGGGCAGATTAATTTCAGCCAGTGTATTCTGATGCTTCCCTACCACAATAGAGGGGGTATTCCTGTACAGCAACATGACATCCTCCTGAAAACATTTCAGCAGATACTCCTCGGAAGCCAGGTTAAAGTATGGATTAGCATATGGACTGACGATACAAAGCATAGAATACAATCAGGATAAAGATGTGCGTGAACCTTTGACTATCCACCAGTTATCTGGTAATTTTGAGAGGATCCACCTTGCTAGCAGGAATAGCATTATGCCACATCCGGCACCCCAGAGTGCCCCGGCCAGGACATCCCCCGGATAATGAACACCCAGATATACCCGGCTGTAGGACACAATCGTAGCCCAGCTTAACATCAAAGCAGTGAACCATCGTTTTTTAATCCATAAGAGGACAAAAAATGCTACAGCAAAAGAGTTGGCAGCATGGGAAGAAATAAATCCGTACTGCCCGCCACATTTATTATTGACCTGGTGAACAAGCCCATCCAGGGAAGGCTCATGACATGGTCTTAAACGCATAAAAACATTCTTAAAAAGATGGACTGAAGTCTGATCTGCCAGGGTAATCACCAGGATAATAAACAGTAAAATGGGAACAAGCTGCCACTTGAGTTTCCAGGCCATAAAAGCGAGCAGAAGAAGATAGAAGGGCCACCAGGTGGTCTTACCGCTGATCCACCACATGATTCCATCCCAAAGCTCATTGTGCCATCCATTAATGGCCAGAAATATCTGTGTATCAAGCTTTAAGATCCAATCCATAAGCAATCAGGAATTCAACAACTTCCAGATGGTATCGTTTAGAGCCACCAGTCCCAGATTGGCAACCGCCGAAATGAAGTGATAGCTAACATCGGGCAACTCCTTTCTGATCTCCCGGGTTAGTTCATCATCCAGCAGATCAGATTTGGTGATCACCAGCAAGCGTTGCTTATCTAATAATTCAGGATTATATTCCTCCAACTCATTTAACAGGATTCTGTATTCCTCAGCTATATCTTTGCTATCGGCCGGTACCATAAACATAAGCATGGAGTTGCGCTCAATATGCCGCAAAAACCTGTGACCAAGTCCTTTTCCCTCACTGGCGCCCTCAATGATCCCAGGAATATCGGCCATTACAAAAGAGCGGTCATCCCTGTACTTTACTATGCCAAGATTTGGTACCAGGGTGGTAAAGGGATAGTCTGCAATTTTGGGTTTGGCTGCAGATATGGCTGACAAGAGGGTTGATTTCCCAGCATTTGGGAAACCCACCAGGCCCACATCGGCCAGCAGTTTCAGTTCAAGAACAAACCATCCTTCCTCCCCTGGCTCACCTGGTTGTGCAAAGCGGGGAGTCTGATTGGTTGAAGATTTGAAATGCTCATTACCCTGTCCGCCCCGGCCACCCTGTATCAGCACTTTTTCTTCACCATGGCTTGTAATCTCGAAGAGTACTTCCTGGGTCTCTGCATCCCTGGCCACTGTTCCCAGGGGAACCTCAATATAGGCATCTCCCCCGCTTGCCCCGGTTTTAAGAGACGAGCCCCCACTTTCACCGTGGGAGGCAAATACATGTCTCTTATATTTCAGATGCAGCAGGGTCCAGAGTTGCTCGTTACCCCTGATAATCACATGTCCGCCCCTTCCACCATCTCCACCGTCGGGACCACCCTTTCGGGTGAGCTTGTCACGGCGCAGATGGGCCGAGCCAGCTCCACCCTTGCCCGAACGGCAAAAGACTTTTATATAGTCGACAAAGTTGGCATTTGACATGTGCTGAAGGCATATATACCAATTACTTCTTTATCTTGGAAATTACTTCTACAATACGTTCAAAAATCTTATCCACAGAACCAGTACCGTCCACGGGTGCATGTTTACGCATTTTATCGTAGTAATAATTTACCGGGATGGTCTGCCTGTTATAAACATCAATGCGGTTGTTGATAGTTTCCATGTTATCATCTGATCGTCCGGTATCTTTACCCCTTTTCAGGAGTCTCTTTACTAATTCTTCCCGGGGAACTTCAAGTGAGATCATGACACCCACCCGCTCATCGTAATCGGTCAGAGCCTTACGCAGCTCCCTGGCCTGATCCACAGTCCTTGGAAAACCATCAAAGATAAAGCCTTCTCCATCCTTTTGCTCTTCAATCTTGTTACGGATCATTCCAATTACAATTTTATCCGAAACCAATTCTCCTTTATCCATAATCACCTTGGCCTGCTTACCCAGTTCTGTCTGAGCAGCTACTTCTTCCCTTAAAAGGTCTCCGGTCGAAATATGAACCAAACCATATTTCTCAATTACTTTTTCCGACTGTGTTCCTTTTCCCGATCCCGGAGGACCAAATAATACAATATTCAGCATGTGTTTTTCAGTTTTTTTTGACGCTACCAAAAATAGTAAACATTTGCCGCATTAATCCACCAACTGGTAGATTTATTCTCATGTATCCACCAACTGGTAGATTTATTCTCATGTATCTACCAACTGGTAGATTTCCCGGAAATTTCTTCCATAGCCATCGTAATCGAGCCCGTACCCAAGGATGAAGTTATTGGGTATCTCCATTCCCACATAATCGAGTTTCACCTCTTTCACGGTAGCTTCCGGTTTGTGAAGCAAGGTGGCCACCAGAATTTCCTCAGGTTCATATCCTGACAATTGCCTGATAATGGTATCCAGGGTTACTCCGGTATCAACAATGTCTTCCAGTACAACCACCACCCGATCCTTCAGCTCACGATTTATCCCGATAAGTTGTTTAACGCTTCCGGTGGATTGTGTTCCACTATACGATGCAAGTTTCAGAAAGGTAATCTGGCAGGGAAACTTGAGCTGCTTATACAGGTCGCTCGCAAACATAAAAGCTCCGTTCAGAATACCCAGAAATATTGGATCCCTATCTGCCAGATCACGATTCATAGCCTCCGCTACGCGACTGACTTCTTTCTGAATCGCCTCTTCATTAATAAATGGCTTAAAATATTGATCGTGAACCTGAACATTCTTACTATCCATAGGTCATATTTTAAATTAAATTACGCATCAAAATGCAGGAATAAAAATAATTGTATTTTCGTTAACTGATAATCACCGCAAAACCACATAAACAGATGAATCCTAAAGTTAGTATTATCATGGGGAGCACTTCCGACCTTCCCATTATGGAGCAGGCAGCAAAACTGCTTGACGAATTTGAGATCCCTTTCGAGATCAATGCCCTTTCGGCGCACAGAACGCCGGATCAGGCAATGGACTTTGCACGGAATGCAGCAGGAAGGGGAATCAGGGTAATTATTGCTGGAGCTGGTGGAGCAGCACACCTTCCCGGGGTAGTGGCAGCGCTGACAGCTCTGCCGGTAATTGGAGTCCCAATCAACGCATCTATCTCCATTGATGGCTGGGATTCCGTCCTGAGCATTCTGCAGATGCCTCCGGGAATACCCGTAGCCACGGTGGGCCTTGACGGAGCCAGAAATGCAGGAATCCTTGCAGCTCAGATCCTGGGCACAGGGGATCCTGAAATAATGGAGAAAATGTTGAAGTTCAAAGAAAGCCTTGCTTCAAAGATTGTAAAAGCAAACAAGGAGCTAAAGGAGGTAAAGTTTAAATTTAAAACCAACTGATGATGGGATAATACCACCAGGGTTGATGAGAAAGAGACCGGGATTGCTAATCCCGGTCTTTTTTTTGTACCTGTTTCATGGGACTGTAAGCTGTCAGGATCAAAGTCCCGGGACTGCTTCAGCCGCACTGGGAGGCTCCAGTGTCTGCTTGCGGGGACACTGGTGTGCAGGTCAGAACCAGGCCGGACTGGGTAATATAGAACAGTCGTCAGTTACCATACAGCACAGCATGCCCTACCTGCTTAAAGAATTGGGCATCTCATCCTTAGCAGGTCAGTTTACATTCCAGAGGGGAGCCCTTGGGGCCGAAATAGAAACCATTGGGCTAAAGGGATTCCGGCAGAGCTCACTCTGGATCTCATACGGCCTGAGACTACACCCCCATATAAGTGCTGGTTTGGGAATTCATTTCTGGAATGCAACACTAACAGAACAGCTAATATATGCTCCTGGAATCAGCTTTGCCCTGGGTTTGCAGATCAGGATTAATGAGAAGTGGGAACTTGGGGGCCAGCTGGTTCATCCTGCAGGATGGAGTTCGCAGACCGGAAGTTCCTTTCACCAGCAAAGTTCTATAGCAAGCGGTTTTTCCTATTCCTTTTTCAGAGCCTCTCGCATTCTGTTCGACCTGCGAATAAATCCCGGACACAGCATCAATTTATGCGGAGGGATGGAATGGGTCCTGAATAAGCAAATCAATCTGAGAGTAGGACTCTGCAAGCAGCCATTCACATATTCATGGGGGATTTCCCTGAAATTCGCAAAGTGGATAGCAGAATTTTCTTTCCTGTACAGAGCCGATACAGGTCTTTCGCCACTCACATCACTTACACATGCCTGGTAATCTGCAGATAAACTTTCTTTTGCTTGCAATATGGATCCCTGTCTACCTGTATTCGCAGGAAGTTCCCCTGAACACCCAGGATATGGAGGATTTGCATTACAGGAACGAGTCATCCCCCATCCCCGAAAGGACAATACAGGAGTATCAGGAATTATTAAGAACTCCTCTTGACCTTAACGCTTCCTCCAGGGAGGAGCTTGAAGCTTCCGGCTTGTTTAGCTCATTCCAGGTATACAGTCTTCTAAAGTATCGTAATAGCTTTGGCTCAATCTACTCCATCTATGAACTGCTGGCACTCCCGGGCTTTAGTCCTTCCTATCTGGATAATATCGCACCCTGCATTGTATTTAATTCAGAGGGGGAGCCGGAAGGAAAATTTAATGGCTCGCATATGCTTTTGATCACTCTGGAAAGATCTTTCCCTCTTGATGATAGCTACCGGCTGGTTCCTGATTCGGGAGATAATTCAGTATATACCGGTTCTCCATTGAGCACCAGCATAAGGATCAGATCCCATCCTTTAAAGAGCGTCTCCATGGCTCTTAGCTATGAAAAAGATGCCGGAGAGCTGTTTCTATACCAGAATAAGCCACAATTCCTCTCTGCCTACCTGAACTATGAGGGACAGAGATTTATGAAACAGCTGGTGCTTGGTAACTTTCAAATGAACCAGGGCCTGGGTCTGGTCAATGGTTCCGGATTTATGCATCGGGCCGGAGACTTTCGGGTCAACCAGCAATCTCTCTCAAGAATCAGGCCCTATGCTTCCTTAAGTGAAAGCATGTTTGAACAGGGAGGGGCGTGTAAAATGGGAACTAAGAACCTCCAGCTTTTAATGTGGGCATCATACCGCAAACTAAGCCTTTCTCCTGCCGCTTTCAGTGAGAATCCCGGTGGAGATAAATGGTTTGAATTTCAGCGAACTTCCGGGTATTACCGGAACAAGTCCGAAATGGATGGCCGAGACCTGGCCTACAGAATCCATACCGGGATTCAATTACTTTACACTTATCAAAATCTGATGGTGGGAATTCTGAGTGGGACTGAATGGATAGGTCCAAGCAATAAGGCCCTGGCACAGCTGACAGAAAAACCCGGACCAAAATCATTCCAGAAGCTGAGCCTGCATGGAAACTGGAGAAATCAAAACTTCCAGGTCTTTGGAGAGTTTTCGGCCAGCCATTACAACTCCCTCGCCTTCCTTTTCGGAGGCTTATTCCATTTTAGTGATTTTATCCAGGGCAGTCTTCTGCTTCACCACTACGGGGCCGAATACCATGGTTCCCTTCCCTCATCATACGGCTATGGGAGTGATATAAAAAATGAACAGGGTCTGGCTTTCAACCTGCATGTGGAAACCGGGAAATTCATTATCGCAGAGCTCACCACCGAAGTGTTCCGCTTCCCTATGCCCCGCTATCTGACAAGTGTACCATCGGGTGCTTACCGGCTGGATCTCACCCTGCAAAATGCAGGCACACAGCTCTTGGAATGGAAGTTCAGACTATATACTAAAGTATGGCAAAGTACTCCCTTCGATGAAAATTCCGGAATTCGGCCCCTGCAGGATCACAGGGTGAACAGATTCGATGGTCAGCTGGTCTATAATCATCTGAATCGGTTCAAATGGCAGAGCAGGCTGGTGATCGGATATTCCTCTAATGAGCTAAAGCCAGCTCTGGCTTATGCTGCAGTTCAGCAAATAACACTTGTTAGCCCGGGGAAGCTGAGAATAAGAGCTCAGTTTGTGCTTTTCCAGGTCGATTTATGGGAAAACAGGATCTATCTCTATGAGCCAGGGTTTTACTATAGCTTCAATTTCCCGGTTCATTATGGAAGAGGACAAAGAGGCACCCTTCTCCTTACCTATAAACCGGCATCCGGAGTCACTATCTCTTCAAAATTATCTGTAATAAAGAATACCGGTAAGAAACTTTGGGACCTTGGAGTCCAGCTGCGGCTAAACCTTTAATCGAACTTCAAATCAAGTATGTTAATCTGGAGATTTACTCTGCCCCTGAATTCATTCTCCATCAGCTGATAACAGATATCAAAGGGACCGCCCTTGCTAATTTTTCCAAATTGACTTCCCTGATGAAATCCAATGGCGGAAAAAACCTTAAAGGGGTTCTCTTCCTGGATCAGGGTTAATTTCAAATGCTCCCCATTGGTCCCGACTGTGCGGCCGTACCCATTGTCAACTACATTCTCTGAAAGAAATACCGGACTGGTATTTTCCGGCCCAAAAGGTTCGAATTGCTTTAAAATCCTGAAGAACTTATCTGTGATATCTGTAAGTTGCAGCTCCGTATCGATCTCCACCACCGGTATCAGCTGTTCCGGATCGATGGTCTCGCAGACGAAACTCTCAAATCGTTCCCTGAATTTGGGCAGGTTCTGAACCTTCATAGTCAGGCCTGCAGCATATTTATGCCCTCCAAAATTCTCAAGCAGATCGCTGCACGATTCAATGGCATGGTAAAGGTCAAAACCATTGACCGACCTGGCAGAACCCGTAACCAGTTCATTGGATTTGGTAAGAATTACCGTTGGCTTATAAAAATGGTCCAGCAGCCTGGAAGCCACGATCCCGATCACCCCTTTGTGCCACTCCGGATTATAGAGAACCGTTGAGTTCTTCTCCTTCAGGGAAGCATCGCTCTGAATCATATCAATGGCCTGACGTGTGATCTCTGTATCTATATTCCTGCGGTCCAGATTAAAATTGTTGATCTTTTTGCCCATAATATGGGCATCTGTGCCTTTCTCACAAACCAGAAGGTCAACCGATTTTTTGCCCGATTCCATTCTTCCGGCAGCATTGATCCGCGGACCAATCTTAAAAACAATATCCTCAACGGTAATGCCCTTTCTATCGATACCAGCCACCTCTTTGATGGCCTTCAGTCCGATGGAGGGATCATCATTTAGCTTCATCAGTCCAAAATGGGACATGATCCGGTTCTCTCCTGTTATTGGAACAATATCCGAAGCTATACTTACCACCACCAGGTCAAGATAGTCATAGGCCTTGCTGGCATCCAGTCCCATCTTTATACCGAATGCCTGAACCAGCTTTAATCCCACTCCACAGCCAGACAATTCTTTATAGGGATAGGGGCAACCCTCCTGCTTGGGATCCAGAACAGCCACCGCACGTGGAATCACCTCGCCCGGATTGTGGTGGTCACAGATTATAAACTCCACCCCTTTTTCACGGGCATAATCAACCTTATCCACTGCCTTAATTCCACAATCCAGAGCTATAATCAGGTTGAATCCATTCTGGGCAGCATAGTCGATTCCTTTCAAAGAAACGCCGTAACCCTCTTCGTACCTGTCGGGAATATAATAATCAATATCCTTGAAGTGTTCCTTGAAATAGGAATAGACCAGAGCAACAGCCGTAGTCCCGTCCACATCGTAATCACCATAGATCATAACTTTCTCACCTTCGTGGATAGCATCCTCGATTCGCCGGATGGCCACATCCATATCCTTCATCAGGAAAGGATCGTGAAGATTCGAAAGATCGGGACGGAAGAACTCTCTGGCCTCCTTAAAGGTTTTAATATTTCGCTGGGTAAGTAACTGGGCCAGAGGTCGGTCAATATCAAGTTCACTGGCTAATGAAGTAATTTCTTCTTCATTGCCCGGTGCTTTTATGACCCAGTTTCTATTCATGATTTTATGGAAATTCAGCAGGCATCCTCCACCCCTCTCACTGCAAAATTAACATAATCTTTTTTATACCTTTGTGACCGGAAAAATATTTAGAAAAATGCACAATCCCGAGCTAAGCGAACAGGAACAAATCAGAAGAAGTTCCCTGGAAGAGATCAAAAAACTTGGCATCAATCCCTATCCCCCTGAGTTGTATGAGATCAGCCATAGTGCTGCAGAGATCATTGAGGGTTTTGAGGAAAATGAAGATACATTAAAGGACGTGAGCCTTGCAGGAAGGATCATGAGCCGGCGCATCATGGGAAGTGCTTCCTTTGCGGAGATCCAGGACTCTTCAGGACGGATTCAGATCTACCTGAGGCGGGACGATATCTGTCCGGGTGAGGACAAAACCCTTTACAATACCCTTTTCAAAAAGCTTCTCGATATCGGTGACATAATTGGTATCAGGGGATATGCATTTAAAACCCAGATGGGTGAAATTTCCATTCATGTAAACGAGTTGGTACTCCTCAGCAAGTCCATCAAACCCCTGCCCATTGTAAAGGAGGCCGATGGGAAAGTATATGATGCTGTTACCGATCCGGAATACCGCTACCGCCAGCGTTATGTCGACCTGATTGTTAATCCTCAATCAAGGGACCTCTTCAGGCAGCGGACAAAGATATACACCTCGCTGAGGAACCTGTTCAATGAAAGAGGCTACCTGGAAGTAGAAACACCCGTCTTGCAGCCCATTCCCGGTGGTGCAGCAGCCAGACCATTTATCACCCATCATAACTCCCTGGATATTCCTCTTTACCTGCGGATCGCCAATGAACTATATCTCAAAAGGCTGATTGTGGGAGGCTATGATGGAGTCTATGAATTTTCCAAGGACTTCAGAAATGAGGGGATGGACCGGACCCACAATCCCGAGTTCACCGTGATGGAAATCTATGTGGCCTACAAGGACTACAAATGGATGATGGATTTCACGGAGGAGATGATCGAGAAAGTAGCTCTGGACCTTCATGGAACCACAAAAGTACAGGTGGGCGATCTGGAGATTGACTTCAAGCGGCCATTTAAGCGCATCTCAATGTTAGATGCAATCAAAGAGAATACGGGATTTGATATTTCTGGTATGGATGAAGCCGGACTAAGAAGTGTGGCAGATAGTCTGAATGTGGAAGTGGACGATTCCATGGGTAAAGGAAAGATCATTGATGCAATCTTCGGGGAAAAGGCTGAAGTTCATATGATCCAACCCACATTTATCACAGACTACCCGGTTGAAATGTCTCCCCTTTGTAAGAAACATCGTGATAATCCCGAATTAACCGAACGCTTCGAATTGATGGTAAACGGGAAGGAACTATGCAATGCCTATACTGAGCTAAACGATCCCATCGACCAGCTGGAGCGTTTCCAGGAGCAGTTAAAACTTTCCGAGAAGGGCGACAATGAAGCGATGTTTATTGATATGGATTTTGTACGAGCCCTGGAATATGGTATGCCCCCCACCTCCGGCATGGGCCTGGGCATGGATCGGCTGGTAATGCTGATGACCAACCAGACATCCATCCAGGAAGTACTCTTCTTCCCGCAAATGAAACCTGAAAAAAAGGCCATTGAGCTGACCGAAGATGAAAAGGTGCTTATGAAGATCCTTAAAGACAACTCCCCCATTGACCTGAATGAATTAAAAGGCCTGACCGGGCTAAGCAACAAGAAGTGGGACAAAGCCATAAAAGGGCTTACCAAAAACAAGCTCGCTAAGGTGGAGAATACCGATGCAGGCTTGTTGGTTTCGCTGGTATAAGATATTTAGTTAAATGATCTAA